>NZ_JBGNFV010000001.1:4584700-4891317 GCF_041449215.1 Roseivirga sp. BDSF3-8
TGTTGAAGAATACCCCAACAGCCCCTATGCGGATGATGCCATGTTCGAGAAAGCACGGATACAGTTTGAGGAAAGCAACTACTCTGCAGCCGTTAATGGCTTCAGCACCCTTATCAGTCGCTTTCCCCAGAGTGAATATGTTCCCTTTGCTTTATTGAGAAGAGGCCTCAGTAATAATAACCTCGGTAACACCCAGCGTACAGAGGAAGATTATAAGCGAATACTGGAAAGCTATACCAGCCATGAGGTAGCACAAAGCGCCCTGCTTGGCTTGCAGGAAGTGCTCAACCGGCAGAGCAGGGGAGGAGAGGCTGACCGCTATGTAGCTATGTATAAGAAGGCTAACCCCGGTGACCAGGCCCTTGAAACCATCGAGTTCGAGGCAGCAAGGACCACCTACTTTTCTAAAAATTACGATCAGGCCATCAACAGCCTCAAAGAGTATCTGCGCTCATATCCTTCCAGCCCCTATACCGCTGAGGCAAAGTTCTACCTGGCCGAATCATATTATCAGACCGGCCGGCCTGGTGAAGCCATCAAATATTACCAGCAGGTTAGCCGTACCAGCGGCACATTTGCAAACCGCAGCTTACGCCGCATAGCCGATATCGGTTCCGCTGAGGGCCAGTATGCAGAGGCCATACCAGCCCTGCGTAGCCTGGCGAATAATGCCCGTAATATAAAAGAAAAATACACGGCATGGTCCGGCCTTGTCAGGGCCTACTATTCTGTACAGAAGTACGATTCCGTCTCCTACTATGCCCGCCTTATCATCGATAAAGGAAATGTGGATGCCAATGCCCAGAACCTCGGATACCTTTACCTTGGTAAGGCAGCAATGGCACAAAATAAGTACGACCAGGCCACTGACCATTTCCTCAATACCATGAATACCGCTGTGGATGCCTACAGTGCAGAGGCACAATACAGGCTGGCGGAGATCCAGTATCGGCAAAACAAATACGAGCAGAGTATCCAGACCCTTTATGACCTCAGTGAGCGCTTTGGTGCCTATGAGGAGTGGATCGGTAAAGCCTTCCTCCTTATTGCCGACAACTTTTTGGCCCTCGATAATATCTTCCAGGCCAAGGCCACCCTCAATTCCATAGTAGAGAACAGCCCTGACCAAAACGTTGTAAAACAGGCCAAAGCCAAACTGACTTTGATAGAGGAAAAGGAAGAAACCATAAGACAGCAGCAAAACCAGACCGACACCACAGGTGGCTATGAGGTCATCGAAAACTAATATACGCATGAAGAAATTAGCCATAACCGGGTTGCTGGTCTTGTGCACCGGCATCACTTTTGCCCAAAAACAAGGTAATGAAAGCTGGGAGGAAGAAAACCTCGAGCTGGAAGACACCAAAGTGGTGATTGAAAAAGAGAAAGAGCTTGAGCTACCCCTGGCAAACAGGCCCTTTAATAAAATCCCCCCCCAGCCTGTAAGTCAGGAGGGCGTGGAAGACCTTCAGTATGAAGTCCAGCGCATCCCCTTCCAGGGCAAGATTCTCGAGCCCCGCGTAAGGGTACTAAAGATAAAAGAAGAAAGCCCCGTGGAGCCTTACCGCAACCACGTTAAGGGCGGGCTTGGTAATTACGCCACAGCTTATTTTGAAGGCTTCTTTAACAGCAAGCGCCACCCGGATTATCAGTTAGGAGCCCGTGTAAGGCACCTCTCCAGCGGCAGAGGACCTGTAGACCGGAACAATAGCGCCACCGCCTCTTCAGGCGTAGGGCTGGAAGGGAAGTTTTTTACCCGTGAGGCTGTTTTTGATGGTACCGCTGCTTACTCACGCGACCGCCACTACTTTTACGGGTATGATCCTGCCCTCGAGATTGAAGACCGCGACAGCATCAGGCAGGTGTTTAATTTCTATGAAGTATCAGCCGGAATCGGCAGAAATCAGCCCGACAGTCGCTTTACCTATAATGGCCGTGTAGGCTTCTCCATGCTCGATAACCAGTATGATGCACGCGAGAACTCCTTCAACTTCAACCTGCACACCGCATATGAGATAAATGACGAAGTGGATGCCATGCTCGATAGCGACCTCTGGCTCAGCGATAAAGAAGATGTAGGGGATATAAGCCGGTACCTTTTTCGGTTAAGCCCCGTCGTAAAGTTCAAAGTACAGGACGCCCTCTTCGTTCATGCCGGTTTCAAAGCTGTATATGAAAACGATACCATCGAAAATGCCGATCAGCTACACCTGTTTCCAAACCTGCAGGCCACATACTATCTCACCCCCGATTTCATAGCCTATGCAGGCATTGGCGGAGATGTGGAAAAACGAACCCTGCGTAGCCTCACCAATGAAAACCCATGGGTAAAGCAAGGCCTTCCTGTGTTTCACACCATCAATACCTTTGACCTCAGTGCAGGGGTAAGAGGCAAGCTCCTTAACAGGGTGGGTTTTCATACCGGCTTTTCACTCGGAGCCTATAAAAATCCCGGCTTCTTCGTAAATTCAGAAGAGGACTCCACGCGCTTCGACCTCGTATATGAAACCGATAATATGACGCGGTTCAATTACTTTGGTGAAGTGACCTACAGTGCTGGTGAAACCTTCCGTACCACCCTGCGCGGTGATTATTATGCCTACAGCGTAGATAACCTTGGCGAGGCCTGGCACAGACCAACCTACCGGTTTAACTGGCTTGGCCGGTATAACCTCTTTGAGAAAATCATATTCCAGGCAGACCTTAATCTGCTTGGTGGCATCAACACCCTTAACCTTGCGAATGAAACACGGGAGGAGCTTGACCCTATTGCCGATCTTTCGTTTCGTACCGAGTATATTTTTTCAGATCAGGCCACAGCCTTTATCCGACTCAATAACATCATAGGCGGTGAGTATGAGCGCTATCGTAACTACCCCGTAAGAGGTTTTCAGGTTATGCTCGGTGCCTCATATTCCTTCTGATAAGGTAAATTATTGCCCTGGCAAATTATTCTTTGAATTGTGAAATAATTTTATGCTATTTTGCGCGATTATTGAGCTAAAACATACAGCAACTGCATAAAACGCTGTTTTGTCACATGTTATTTTGTCCTTACCTTTAGGCATTGAGCATGTAGGCGAATTACTGCTATTTACCTAATCCTAAATCGGTAAAAATGAGTACCAGAGATCACGAAAACGAAGAGGATTTCGACAACGGCCGTGAGCACAAACACGAAGACGATGACTTCGGTCTGCCTGAAGTAGAGTACGATCAGGTAAGGGATGAAGATGAGTACCATGAGCAAACGGAAGACGAGCACTACGTGGCCGCTACCAAAAGGCCTCAGATCACCCGTGAACGCAGGGAAGAGAAGAGTAGCTCCGCCGCGCCGCTTATTATAGTCCTTATTCTGCTACTCATTGCAGTAGGAGGGGGGGTATGGTGGTTTTTCCTCAGAGAGAAAACACCCGAACCTGTAAAAGAAGTGGCTGAAGAAACCACTACAACAGAGCCCGAACCTGTCGAAGAAGACTTTAGCAGTGGGTATGAGGAAGAAGAAACTTTTGAAGAAGAGCCCGCCCAGCCTGCACAAGGACAGATACAGAGCCTTTCCAGCCGTACCGGCCGCTATTATGTTGTCGTTAATAGCTTCTTTGACGGGGACATGGCCAAGGATTATGCGCAAAAGCTTTCCAATGATGGCATAAATGTTAGCATAATACTTCCTTCCGGTAAAAATAAATTCCACCGGGTAGCCGTTGAAGACTTTGATTCCTATGCTGCCGCTGTTGATAGGGCAGAGGAACTCAAAGCGACCTACGGAAATGAAACCTGGGCGGTAAGATACTAAGTATGAATTTATTGCAAATCTCTACTTCTGCCGTGGCTGACTCCACCGCGGCAGGAGGTACCCAAGAGTCAATGTCTGTACTCGATATTCTGTTTAAGGGCGGATTCTGGATGATCCCCCTTATACTGCTATCCATCGCAGCCGTTTACATTTTTGTGGAGCGACTTATGACCCTGCGTAAGGCCAGCAGACATCCCGAGGCCTTTATGGAAAAGATCCGTACCCTTGTCGTGCAGGGAGACGTACAGGGAGCAAAAATGCTCTGTAACGAAACCGATACCCCCGTGGCCAAGATGATTGGAAAAGGAATCAACCGCATAGGTAGCCCACTTAAAACCATTGAGGTAGCCATAGAAAATGTCGGACGCATCGAGCTGTATAAGCTTGAGAAGAACCTGAACATTCTGGCTACTATTTCCGGTGCCGCGCCTATGATCGGTTTCCTTGGTACCGTAACCGGTATGATACAGGCATTTATTGCCATTGCACAGGAAGAAGGGTCAGTAAGCCCTAAGCTACTTTCCGGTGGTATTTATGAAGCAATGATCACCACCGCTGCAGGTCTTTTTGTGGGGATTATCGCCTATCTTGGCTACAACTACCTGGTATCACAGGTGTCCAAGGTGGTGCACAAGATGGAGTACAATACCATTGAGTTTATAGACCTATTACAGGAACCAAGGTAATATGCCCTTAAAGTCAAAACATAAGGTCGAAGCATCATTCAGTATGTCAGGTATGACAGACGTCATCTTTCTGCTGCTGATATTTTTTATGCTTACCAGCTCGTTCATCACCCCATCCGGGTTGCCCGTAAATCTGCCTACCAGCCGTAACTCTACGATTGTAATGCAGAAGGTAACAGTCACCATCACGAAAGACCTGGATTACCTCGTGAATGATCGCAGGGTAGCCTATAGCAGCCTGGAAACAGAACTTAAGCAAGAGCTGAGCGGAGCCGATGAAGGAGTCGTTGTTTTGCACGTAGATAAATCCGTTCCTACCGAACACCTCGTAAATGTGGCAAGTATTGCTGCAGGTCTTAAAGCCAGAGTATCATTGGCCACCAAGCCCAATTAAGCGGCATGCATCTTGCCATTATTTATTCAGGTTTTTGTATATTAATAAACAAGCCTGTATAGCCCGGTACTTAACATGAGAAAGCAAAACATCTACATATTAGCTGTAGGCGTAGCATTAGCCATTTTGCTTGTGTTTTTCTGGAGAAACCCCGAAAACCCCGTGTCTGCTGCCCAAAGCAATCAATTGGAAAATGTAAATAAAGCGCTCAAAACTCAGCAGGAGATTCACATCCGGCTTACCTCTGATAAATTACTCCTCAACAACAGGCCTGTAGACCTGGCCTCGCTTGGTACAGAAATGAAACAAATCACCGAAACAGGTGAATACGGAGACGTGTTAATACATATATCGGCTGCCACACCTTCAGCAAAACTTGAAGAGATAAGCCGTTTAATGCAGAGTCTCCAAACTGATTATCGTGTGGAAAAAAAATGATAATGGATACAAGAGAAGAAATACAGGAAAAGAAAGCTAAGCGCACAGGACTGGTCATTGCTATCAGTATCCATGCGGTACTGGCCCTCCTGTTCTTCTTTTTGATAGCCTGGCGTGAGCCGGATCCACCACTGCCTGAGTATGGCTTTGAGTTGGTAGGCCTTGATGCAGAAGGCGGGGGAGATCTGGAGCAGACCCAGCCTGCCCAGGAAGAGTCCGAGCCAATGGACGAATCTGCACCCGAGGAGCCCAATGAAACGGCTCAGCCTGAGGAAGTAACTGAGCCCGAGGTGGAAGAATCCACTCCCGAACCAGTAGAGGAAACCATAGAGGAGCCGGTAGAAGAGGCTAAAACCATTGAGACTGAATCTCCCGATGTAAGAGAGGAAAAGCCGAAGCCCAAACCCGTAGAAGAGACCCCCAAGCCTAAAACGGAGGAAAAGAAGTCACAGCCCGCAGAAAAGACCGAGAACACCACCGAAACCACTGCTAAAAGCGGTAATAAGGAAAGTGGAAAGTCTTCTTCAGATACAGGCAGTAAGCCTTCTGTAGATGAGCGGGGGCTGTACAAAGGCCCCTCAAAGGGACCTGGTAGTGCGGCTAAGGGCGATTTTGAAGGAGGTAGCTATGAAGGCTTCGAAGGCTTTGCCGTCCCCGATTTTGAATATGTGGATGAAAAGCAGGAATTTGGCACCATGAAGTTCGAAATCAAAATCGATGCCTATGGGTATGTCGAAAGCGTGCGCGTATTGCAGTCCGATTTTCGTCCCGAGATCCGTCTTAAATATGAGCGCTTCCTCAGAGACCTTAAATTCGACCCTAAGAACAACAACCTGCCCGGTGCCACCGGTACCGTTACATACGTGATCAAAGCCAGGTAATTTCCTAATGACGTACGAAGAAGCTCTGGATTTTTTATATAGGCAGTTGCCTATGTTTCAGCGCATTGGTGCAGCTGCATTTAAAAAAGATCTCACCAATACCCTCAAACTGTGTGAAGCCCTGGGTAATCCTCAGGATACCTTCCCCACCATTCACATAGCGGGTACCAATGGTAAAGGCAGTACCGCCCATAGCCTTGCGGCGGTTTTACAATCTGCCGGGTATAAGACAGGCCTCTACACCAGCCCCCACCTCAAAGAATACACTGAACGCATCCGGATAAATGGCAAGAATATGCCAGGCGAGTCCGTTGCCCGGTTTGTGGAAAAATACCGCGGTTTACTTGAGGAAGTACGCCCCAGTTTCTTCGAGATGTCAGTCGTGATGGCCTTTGAATATTTTGCCAGGCAGGAAGTAGATGTAGCCGTGATCGAAGTAGGCATGGGGGGCCGCCTGGACAGCACCAATGTCATTACCCCCCGCCTGAGCGTCATCACCTCCATAGGGAAAGACCATCAGCAGTTTTTAGGGGAGACCCTTCCGGAAATAGCAGGAGAGAAAGCCGGCATCATTAAGCCCGCAGTACCTGTCGTTGCCGGCCATAACCCACCGGAAGTTCTTGAGGTCATTCGTGAAAAGGCGGCGCGCTCCAATGCACCATGCCATGTTGCTGCGGACACCTATCATGTACAGCCACATGATGAAACCAACACCCAGGGGATTCTCTTTCGTGTATTTAAAGAAAATAAGCTTTGGGAAGAGAAACTTGTCTTTAGCCTCATGGGTTGGTATCAGCGATACAATTTGCCCGCCATTCTTATGAGCATCGACCTCCTGCGGAACCAATGCCAATTTGATCGTATCAGCGACAATGACGTTAAAAAAGGGCTGGAATCTGTACAGGAACTCACAGGCCTTAAGGGCCGCTGGCAGATCCTCCGAACCAGTCCTTTCGTTGTATGCGATACGGGCCATAACCACGATGGCATTGCGCAGGTCATGAAGCAGCTTGCCCATATTCCGCGCAGAACCCTCCGCATTGTGCTGGGTACAGTAGCGGATAAAGACCTGAATGATATATTCCCCCTTTTTCCCAAAGAAGCAATCTATTACTTTTGTGCCGCGAATGTTCCCCGTGCCTTGGCGGCTGAAGAGCTTAAGCAGGCTGCAGCCAGCCATCAACTCATCGGTAAAGCCTATGCTTCCGTAAGTGAGGCAGTAAAAACAGCCCGTGATGAGGCAGCGGAAGAGGACCTGATATTTATAGGCGGCAGCACCTTTGTGGTGGCCGAACTGGACGAAATCTGATTGGATTGTGAGAACGAAACTGCAGCGTTTTGCTGAAAACAGCAAGCGCCATAATGTTATTGAGCCCGGAAAAGATATTTATGAAAAGATCAAGGGCAATTGGCACAAAGACTTTTTTAATAACAATAACCCCATCACCCTGGAGCTCGCCTGTGGGCGGGGAGAGTACACCGTAGGTCTGGCCCGCGTTTTCAACGGACGCAATTATATCGGTGTGGACATTAAGGGCGACCGGATATGGAAAGGCAGCGGCATAGCGCTCGACGAGGGCCTAGACAATGTCGCCTTCCTTCGCACACAAATACTCCTTATCGAGAGGTTTTTTGAAAAGGGAGAGGTGGATGAAATATGGATTACCTTTCCGGACCCCCGTCCCAAAGACCGTGATGAGAAACGCAGGCTTACCCACCCCCGTTTTCTGGATATATACAGAAGCATTCTGAAGCCGGGTGGTACCCTTCATCTCAAAACGGACAATACCGGCCTCTTCGAATACACCCTGGAAGTCCTGCAACAGCAAGAAGCGATTAGCGACCTGGTTTACACCCGAGATCTGTATAAAAGTGATATGCTGGCTGACCACCATGGCATTCGCACTCGCTACGAGAAAAAGTTTCATGAAAAAGGAGAGGACATAAAATACCTCAAACTTAGCCTTCTTGATAAGACAGAATAGGCCCCCCATACGACTCTGGCAGGTGTGATGCGCCGTTGAGACTTGTTGGCCTAATAAGCTTCTACAATACAAAAAAAAGGCCCCGTCAGGGGCCAATAATATCTCAACCTATTAAGTGGAAATGTGTGAGGTAGGCGCTCTTATATCCAAGGTGCACACCCGGCACAGCCTGGTTAATCCTCCAGGTCATCTACCTCAAGTGCCTCCAGGATATCCGCTAATTCGTCAAAATCCTTTAGCCCCGGCTTGATCTCCTCCCCGCCGCGTAATGAGATACCCTTCAGGTTGCTATTGGTCAGGTCTGATACATTTGATGCTGTTACCCCTATACCCAACACCACAGGAAAATGCTCTGACACATCCAGTGACGCCTTCATCCAGGCCTCACCCTTTTCCTCACCTTCTGATTCTATCAGGGTAAAAGCCACGGCATTCCCTATTTTCTCAATTATCGGTCGCATCTCCGCAGGATCTTCCATTTGAGATACATCCAGCTTAAAGATCACAGGCAGTGTGGTAGCTTTTACCAGGTGTGGAGCCACTTCTACAGATGACGTCTGTATGGCGTCCAACCGATAAGCCTCACCCGTTTCCCTGATGCTGTCCACATCCATTTGGTTAAATTCACCTACCAGTTCCACCCCTGAGAGCCACTCGGTGATCTCTGCAAATTTTTCAGGAGCTGTGAATTGCTTACTATCAGGGTCTAAATCGAAACCAATCATGTTCACCATCATGCCGGCACAGTAGCGGGCATCACTTAGATTAGTTACTCCACTGATTTTAACGAACGTTTTTAATGCCATTCCGTTAGAAAAGTTTTGGGCGGATTGTCTAAATTTGAGTCAGCAAAATTACACAATTTCCCTGTTCTCCAAATTTTAGGTGTCACGATCCGTCAGGGATATTTTTATTTAACGAAACGAGAGATACACATGGCTGTTGAAGTAGTAACAGACGAAAATTTTAGCACTGCATTAAATGATAATGAAAAAGTGGTGGTTAAGTACTTCGCCGACTGGTGCGGTAGCTGCCGTCTTTTTGCCCCTAAGTTTCGTCGTTTATCAGAAGATGATCGCTTCAAAGGCGTTACCTTCCTGGACATAAATGCCGAAAAGAACCCCGAAAGCCGGAAAAAAGGAGAGGTCTCAAACCTGCCCACCTTTGCCGTATTCAAGAATGGCGAACTGGTAGAGAGTGTAAGTACCAGTAAAGAAGATGCGGTTGTAGAACTTATCGAAAAACTGTAGTAATGAAAATACCTGCGATCAAAAAACTCGTTGAGAATCATTCCGTTCAGGAACTGATGGAAGCTGAAGAAGCATTGGTTGAAGAAAAAGAGCCTGCATTTGAGGTAGAAGGAGCTGACGAAGGAGAAAAGCTCACCCATGTTTTTGCGGCCATTTTCATTCACGAAAAAATGGACAAAGAAGGCAAAGACTTCAAAAGCTCCTTGCGTGAGTATACCAGTAAGGTACGTACCAGCATTAGCTAAGTCAGGAGCAGGGAATACACCGCTCCCGCCAAGTGCCTGATTTAATTATAAATACATCTATATTTGCAAAAAGAACGAATTTATTTCGTTCTTTTTTTGTCTCTGTAAAGGCGTATCCATTAGATTACGCCTTCATTTATCACCGAAAACCAGGCCTTGAACCTGGCGAATAAGGAAATATGAGTAAAAAAGGAAGAGTATTAGTAGCCATGAGCGGCGGTATTGACAGTTCCCTCGCCGCCGTATTGTTACATGAACAAGGCTATGAGGTCGTCGGTATGACGATGAAAACATGGGACTACGCCTCAGCAGGAGGTAGCAAAAAAGAAACAGGCTGCTGTAGCCTGGATTCAATCAACGATGCACGAAATATTGCCGTAAGCCTTGGCTTTCCTCATTTCATTCTTGATATACGGGATGAGTTCGGCGATTACGTGATCGATCACTTTACCAATGAATACCTTAATGGCCGCACACCAAACCCCTGTGTGCTCTGTAATACCCACATCAAGTGGGATGCCCTGCTACGTCGTGCCGATAAGCTGGACTGTGACTACATTGCAACAGGACACTATGCCAAGATCAATCAGCATGAGAACGGGCGTTATTACATCTCCAAGGGGCTTGATAAACGCAAAGACCAGTCCTACGCCCTATGGGGCATCAGTCAGGAGAGCCTTAGCCGGACCATTTTTCCCCTGAGCGGCCTTACAAAGGATGAGATACGGGAAATGGCCACAGACCGCGGCTTCATGGAATTGGTTACCAAGTCCGAATCATACGAAATATGCTTTGTGCCCGATAATGACTACCGTGGTTTCCTTAAGCGGCGCGTGCCCGAATTGGAAACGCAAGTCGCCGGTGGCGAATTCATTCTGGAAGACGGCACCGTAGTTGGTGAGCATGAAGGGTACCCCTTTTATACCGTGGGCCAGCGCAAAGGCTTAGGCATCGCCCTCGGCTATCCCGTCTATGTAACTGAGATTCAAAAAGACCATAACCGGGTTGTATTGGGTACTTTTGACGAGCTCAGTCGGAATGGCATGTACGTTCATAACCTGAACATGATGAAATACCCCGAACTCGGGGAGCGCCTCGAAACCCACACCAAGGTAAGATACAATGATTCCGGCGCTCCCGCCGTTATCGAGCAGGCCGGCGACACCATGAAGGTCTATTTTGGTAATGGTGTATCCGCCATTGCCCCGGGCCAGGCGGCCGTCTTTTATGAAGGCGATGACGTCATTGGGGGCGGCTGGATATCCAAAAGCTTTAATCATAATGGTCGCTAAAGCTCAGTTGCGTCATACACTATTAGTATTTCTTTGCGTCATCGCTGCCGCATGCGGCGATGATGCAGAGACTATTGATTTGTTTGATGCCGCTGAATTTTTCCCCGTTACCGACTCCCTCAGCCGGGTTTATGTAGTTGAAGAGGTAATAATAAGCCCCTTAGGCGGCTCCGATACCTCCCGCTATGAACTCAAACAGGTAGTGGGAGATTATTTCCTAAATTCCTCCGGGATAGAAAATTGGAATCTTTATCACTACAGGCGTCCGGATAGCCTGTCAGACTGGACCTTTCTCAATACCACCCCTGTCCGCATTCAGGAAGGTAACTACATTGTTACAGAAAATAACATTCCTTACGTAAAGCTCACCTCACCCTTATTTGATGGTAAAGAATGGGATGGAAATGCCTTCAATGCCATGCCTCCCGACACCTACCATGCAGAGGTTATTGATTTTCAATACCTGAGTCGGGATGAGCCCGTCCAACAGATAAAGGTAATCCAGGAAATGCTGCTGGATACTATTGTCACTAAAGACATCAGAATGGAAGCTTATGTAGAAGGAGTCGGACTCACCTACAGAGAATCAATCCTGCTCAATTACTGTACCCGGCCCGATTGCCTGGGCGAAGGAATTGTGGAAGACGGCAGAGTATACAAACAAAGCTTAAAAGAAATATGGTAAAAAAGATCAGCTTCAACCTGCTTCTTGCAGGCATGGGTATATTTTGCGGCCTCAAGGCATCCGCCCAGACAAACCGCTATATGGTTTTTTTTACTGATAAAGATACCGCGGCATACGAAACAGCCGACCCCCTTACTTACTTGTCCCGGCGCTCACTCGATCGTCGTCAGGATCAGAACATCCAGTTAACCCCACGTGATTTTACAGTTAAGGAAAACTACCTGGATAGCGTAAGAGCCGGTGGCATGCAGGTTTTTGCCACCTCTCGCTGGCTTAATGCCTGTCTTGCCTCAGGAAATATAGACCAGGTAGAGATGCTGCAGGCAGCCCCCTATATAAGCCATATCGACTATGTCGCCCCTCAGAATGTTCCGGAAAATGCACGGGTGGCTGATATCGGACGTAAATCGAAACGTAATAACCGGGGACAGAATGATGAGGTTACAGCCTACCAGAATAGCCTGCTTGGCATAGATATCATGCATGAGGACGGCTATAAAGGCGAAGGCATGCTGATAGCTGTAGTAGACGGCGGATTTGCAGGAGTAAACACCGCCGCGCCGTTCAGTCACCTTTTCTCGGAAGAGAAGGTGATAAAAGCCTATAATTTTGTCAATTACTCAGATAATATCTACGGCTTTACCGATCACGGTAGCGAAGCCCTCAGCTGCATGGCTGCGCTAAGCGAGGGAGTGTATACCGGAGGTAGCCCCGATGCACATTATATGCTGCTCGTCAGCGAAGACGTTTCTTCCGAATACCGTATAGAAGAATATAACTGGATTCTGGCCGCAGAAATGGCAGACAGCGCCGGCGCAGACATTATCTCAACCTCACTCGGCTATAATTACTTTAATGACCCTACCATGGACTACTCCCTGACTGATATGGACGGGGAGACTGCGGTGATCAGCGTTGGGTCCAACATAGCAGCAGAAACCGGCATGCTGCTGATTAGTTCTGCCGGTAACGAAGGCGATAATCCTAACTGGCGTACCATCGTTCCTCCTGCAGATGCTCCCAGCGTGCTGGCAGTAGGGTCTTTTTTCGGCAAAACCTTTGACCGTGCCGGGTTCAGTTCCATGGGGCCCACCACTGACGGCCGTATCAAGCCAGATGTAGTGGCTACAGGCTCCCCCGCTTACACGGTAAATCAGTTTGGAAATGCCACCCAAGCCTACGGAACCAGCTTTGCAGCGCCGATAGTGACCGGCCTTGCCGCAGGCTTCTGGCAGGCAAACCCTTCTTTGACGGCTAGTGAGGTAAAGGAGCGACTCATTCGCTCAGGTAATTCATACCTGGCACCTGACTCCCTGATCGGACACGGAGCACCCAACTACCAGCGAGCCCAGGAAAATATCGTCCTCAGCGATGGACTTGACCTGCCTGAAGAAGACATTATTCCCTACCCATATCCCAACCCACTCTCCGGAGGTATGCTCCACGTACCTCTGACCGGATTTAATGACCATGAACTACAAGGGAGCCTCATAAGCAATGACGGGCGGCTGATGGTGAAGTTCGATGTTCAGAATGATGGTAAAGAAGCTGAGGAACAGATACAAATGGGCAATTTACCCGCTGGTATCTACCTGCTCACCCTAACCGGAAAGTCCCTTACCCGCCGGTACCGTATAGTGAAATACTGATCCTTTGTGCCGAACGGTTGCATCCCTGTCAAAAGCGGGGTTATATTTGGTGCATGAAACCATTGATCGCACCCTCCATCCTGGCTGCCGACTTTGCGAACCTACAGTCGGAAATTACCATGCTTCACCAAAGCGAGGCAGACTACATTCACATTGATATTATGGATGGCATGTTCGTGCCTAATATCTCATTTGGGTTTCCTGTAATGAATGCCATTCGTGAGTTTACCGACAAGCCCTTCGATGTGCATCTTATGATAGAGGAGCCCGGCAGGTACCTTGAGGACTTCAAAAAGGCAGGAGCCGATCATATATACGTCCATTATGAAGCTTGCCCACATTTACACAGGGTATTGCAGCAAATCCGTGATCTGGGCTGTAAGACCGGTGTGGCCCTCAATCCCCACACACCTGTTTCCCTGCTTGCTGACGTACTTCATGATACCGACCTCGTATGCATGATGTCTGTAAATCCGGGATTTGGCGGACAAAGCTTTATCGAACATACCTATGAGAAGGTGCGGTCGTTAAGTAAAATGATAAAAGAGGCGGGCACGCAGACAAAAATTGAAATTGACGGTGGTGTAAATGCCAATAATGCCGCAGACCTGGTGAAAGCCGGCGCCCATATACTTGTAGCCGGTAGCTTTGTATTCCGGTCAGATGACCCTGCCGCCACCATCCGCGATCTGAAAAACGCATGATAAAACGCATGGCTATGTTACGGGCCATCACCCTCGTGAGTGTGATGGTATGGCTGCTGCCTCTAGGGGCCAGTGCGCACCAGGGCGTAGGTGTGCTTAGCGGACGTACCATTACTGCCGAAGGCAAGGCACTGCCTGCGGTAAATATTTCTATCAGAGGCATAGGCATTGGTACCATTAGCAAAGAAAACGGTGCCTTTGAGCTGCGCCTGCCTGCCGGTGACAGCGTTAAGGTACTCTTTACCCACGTAGGCTATTACCCTACTGAAAAGGTGGTCAGGCTGAGAACCGGAGAGGAATACGTGCTGGAGGTGCAGATGCGTGAAGAGACCATGGTGCTCGAGCAGGTAGAAGTTGGCTCTGCCCGTGAAACAGAGCGCGAACAGGCCGGTGTCACAAAGCTATCCCCCAAGAGCCTGGAAGAGATGCCTTCCCCTTTTGGAGATATAAGCAGGTTGCTCGCTACATTACCAGGGGTCATAGCCAATAACGAACTTAGTTCCAGCTATACCGTACGAGGAGGAAATTTTGACGAAAACCTAGTATACGTAAACGGCATTCAGGTATATCGGCCATTCCTCATAAGGGCCGGACAGCAGGAAGGCCTTAGCTTTATTAACCCCGATCTCGTAGAAAGCATTGAGTTCAGTGCTGGCGGTTGGCAGCCCCGCTACGGTGATAAGCTATCCTCCAGTCTTACCGTTAACTACAAAAAGCCCGAAGAGCACGCCGCCAGTGTCTCCATCGGCCTGCTCGGTGGTCGTGGTCACGTGGAAGGCAAGGCTATGAACGGCCGTCTGCGTTACATCGGTGGCGTACGCCATAAGAACTCCCGCTATCTCCTTAACACCTTCGAAACCCAGGGCCAGTACCTTCCACGCTTTACCGATGGGCAGGCCTATGTTACCTACCAGCTTAAAAGAAGGGGTAATAAGCCGGTTACCGAACTATCTGCCCTCCTCAATTATGCGAGTAACCGCTATCTCGTAAGGCCCGAAGCCCGCGAAACCACATTTGGTACATTTAACCGTGTGCTAAGGCTGTTCGTGGCCTTTGACGGACAGGAGTTACTCGACTACGATACCTGGCAAACAGGGCTGAAGTTAAGCCACAATTACAGCGACCGGCTTAGGGTAGAGGCCATAGTGTCCGCCCTTACTACTCGAGAACGTGAATACATCGATCTGGAGGGAGGCTATCGTCTCTGTGATGTGAACAGAGACCCCAGTAGCCCCGGTTTTAACCAGTGCGTGGCCATCAGAGGAGTAGGTACAGAATATAATTACGCGCGAAACCGCCTCGATGCCAACATCTACGCTGCAAACGTACAGACCTTTTATAACTGGAAAAAGACACAGACACTGCTGGCCGGAATAGGGTATCGCTATCAGGATGTAAGCGACCGTATTCGGGAATGGGGGTTCATTGATTCGGCTGATTTTGTTAAACTGGATGTCCCTATTCAGAATGATATCAGCCTGAATATTAACCGGTTTTCCGCATTTGTCCAGAATACCTCAGAAATAGGAGAGAGGCAGGTGCTCACCTACGGGGTAAGAGCCAACTATCTGGACGTAACCGGCCAGTTTTTACTCAGCCCGCGCCTGCAGTATAGCTACCACCTTCCCTGGGAGCGGGATGTCGTCTTTCGCTTTGCAACCGGTATTTACCGTCAGCCGCCATTTTACAGAGAGTTTCGTGATCGCAATGGCCAATTGCAGGAAAACGTAAAAGCACAATCCTCCCTGCATGTAATCAGTGGCGTCGACTATGACTTTAAGCTATGGAACAGGCCTTTTAAGTTCATCACAGAAGCATACTATAAGTACCTGTGGGATGTAAATACCTACGATGTCGATAATGTGCTCATCCGCTATTTTGCAGATAACACTACCAAAGCCTACGCTATAGGGGCAGACTTCAGGATATCCGGTGAGTTTATTCCCAATACCGACTCCTGGTTCAGCCTCGGACTTCTCAGAACGCGCGAAGATATTGAAGATGACGGTCAGGACTTTATTCGTAGACCTTCAGACCAATTAGTGAATATAGGCATCTTTTTCCAGGATCACTTTCCCAGTGACCCTACCATACGAGTGAACGTAGGCGTATTTTTTGGCTCAGGTCTGCCCTTCGGACCTCCTAACGAGCCTCAGTATCGCAGCGCCCTCAATGGCGAGTCATACCAGCGCGTAGACGTAGGCTTTTCAAAGATTTTTTTATTGGATGATAATAGCGGGTTTGGACTCAAATCCATATGGGTCGGTGCTGATATCCTCAATATGCTGGGTACGGAAAATGCGATCTCCTACACCTGGATCAGAGATATTACCAATACAGAATTTGCCATCCCCAATTCATTATCGGCAAGGTTTTTGAATATCCGTATTGTAGGAAAGTTTAACTGATAGCTTCAGGTAGCCTCTTCCGCCTGTTTATGACATTAATGCATTCTCAAACTACGATAGAACAATGAAACGTATATTTACCCTGATGGCATTTTCACTGGCCCTGATGGCTGGTTTTAGCTGTGCCAAACGTACGGTTACCCGTGTGAACCCTGATGAGCAGATAGACCTCAGTGGCCGATGGAATGATACTGACAGTAAGCTGGTGGCTAGTGAAATGACCAGCGACGTGTTAAATCGTCCCTGGATAGACGAGCACCGCTCTTCTACCGGTAAAAAACCGGTCATCATAGTAGGCGCCATCACCAACCGTACCCACGAGCATATTGAACCTGAGAACTTCGTGAAGGACATCGAGCGCGAGTTTATCAATACCGGTGCTGTGCGTGTGGTACAGGACGCCTCTTTTAGAGAGCGCATCCGTGAGGAGCGTGCCGACCAGAATGAATTCGCCTCACAGGAAACAGCGAAAGCCTGGGGTAAGGAGCTGGGCGCCGACTATATCATGTTCGGTACTATTAACAGCACTGTAGACGAATACAATAAAAAGAAGGTCGTAAACTATAAGGTTAACCTTGAACTTACCAACCTTGAAACCAACGAAAAAGTATGGATTGGTGATAAGGAGATCAAAAAGTATATCACTAACTGATAGGGATGAAGGTTCGCTATAGTTGGTTGATCCTGTTACTGGCATGGTTCCAGGTATCCTGTAAAACGTACTATCAGGCTAATCACAAGTTTAACCTGAGCTACGAAGCAGGAAATATGGAAGCGGCTGACCGTATCCTGGAGAAAAACAAGAAGATGGCTAAAAGCAATGCCAAACTCTTATACTTCATGAACAGGGGGTTAGTCAGTTCCATGCTTGGTAACTATGAGGAAAGTAATACCTACTTTGAGCGGGCCTATGTGCTGGCTGAAGATTATCGTAAAAACCCCTTTCAGGTAGCGGCTTCCTTCCTGGTGAATCCTAAGCTGGTGGACTACCAGGGGGAGGACCACGAAATACTGTTCATAAACTATTATAAAGCCCTCAATTACCTCTACCTGAATGACCCGGAAGCTGCCCTCGTAGAGGTACGGCGAATGGAAATTCTGCTTAACCGGCTTAGTGATAAGTATAGCAGCGATAAGAAGTTTCAGCGGGATGCTTTTATACACCTGCTCATGGGGCTTATATACGATGCTAACGATGAGTATAATGATGCCTTCATTGCGTATAGGAATGCCTATGAAGTATACAGTGAAGATTATCTGGATATGTTTGGCCTCGGAGTCCCCGAGCAGCTAAAAGAAGACCTCCTTCGAACAGCCTATCTCAGTGGATTGAGAAGCGAACTTGCTTTTTACGAAGAGGCTTTTCATACCGATTATGTACATAAGCCTGAGCAGGGCGGCGAACTCATCATGCTGTGGAATAACGGCCTCGGCCCGGTCAAATCTGAGTGGGGACTCAATTTTACTGTCGTCCATGGGCAGAATGGGCTGGTGACTTTCGTAAATGAGAGCCAGAATATGAGTTTTCCTTTCATGCTCGGCAGTAATAACGACGAGGACAAAAAGACCACCCTGGAAAGGTTGGAGTTTTTCCGGGTGGTTTTTCCCAGGTACGTGGAAAGGCAGGAGGTATTCACCAGGGGAGAGATCCTGGCGAATGGCCGGCACTATAAACTGGAAAAGGCTGAAGACATTAATGCCATTGCTTTTAAAACCCTGCAGCAACGTATGGCCAAAGAACTTTCTCAGGGCTTATTACGTGCAGCCCTGAAGAAAGGGGCAGAGTATGCCTTGCGTGAGGAAGATGAAACTATGGGCAGTATACTAGGTATTATTAATGCTGTGACCGAACAGGCCGATACTCGAAACTGGCAGACTATTCCACACTCAATATACTATACCCGGGTGCCCATGCAGCCCGGCCAGCAAGATGTATCCATGGTCCTGCGTTCCGAAAAGGGCAGGGAAGACGTGCGCCAGTTTACATTTACTATTAAAGAGGGAAAGACCACCTTCTTTAGTTTTCGCTCGCTTGAGGCTTCCTACTCCCCCTCTTCATACTATAGCACCGCTCCTAATTAAGCACTACGCATAGGGTTTTTATGAAGTTTTATGCTTCTAAAGTCCTGGCTTGTAGCTTTTTGTGTTTGGCTCTGTAATTATTCTCTTGTATTTTTTTATTTTTTAAGCCCGTATTTGGAATAACTTATCATTCCATTTTTTTTAATCAGCGCTGAGCAAAACCCTTTTTATACCGTTTATAGTCCGTCATTATCCTATCATGTGGTTTTATCCCCCAATCTGGTTGATTACCAGAACATAAGGAACAAAACACGTGACATTTGTATTATAAATATGTGTAGTATTTGTTGTAATATTTTTATTGAAATTGGTTGATGATTTTACTATTCTTGTATTGAATTAGATGATTTATTGAATGTGTTTTCTATCAACCAGAATTAAATTGCCTATGAACAAAATAAACATGAAAGCCTAAATCGTGATTAATGTCCGGGCCTCTTCTACAGTTCCGGGAACTACGAATTCAGTACCGCAGCCACTTTTTAACCGATCATTTCTGCGGTTTTCACATATTCTTTTTTTTAAGGTCTGGCAGAGGAAGACGGATGGCATCTATTTTTTCCTTGACCGTTTCAGGCCGGTATTTTTTCATATTATTAACCTAACCTTGATACCCTAATGCAATCCATATGCAATAAGATTTACTTCTTAATTATCCTATTTATTATCATAGCATCGCCTTCCTGGTCTCAGGACAATACCATACTGCGTATTGAGAACGTGAGAACAGGATGGAATAAACTTAAACTGGGAAATAATCCCACCTCCTTCTGGAGTCCCAAAGTAGACGTGTACTCAGGCGGAAACACCCACCTTGAGGTAGAATTCCGCATACCGGAAGGAAACCCCGACCTGGCCAAACTTCAGATCAGACCTAACGGCTACGGAGCAAATCCGGTCACATTCGGGGCTTACGCCCCTGCAGGCTTCTCTTATGGGGATACCTGGTACTTGCTGAGTATTCCTCTGGCTGATTTTGACCCGGCCATTAACCTGTCCCAGCTAAACCTGCTCCAGCTTCCTTACAGTAATAATGCCTCACCCTTTGTCATGGAAATACGCTCTGTTACTTTCACCGGTGGCAGCACCCCCTACCTGTGGTACGGTGAGGACAAGCGGAATATCATTCATGATGGCCAGGCAGGTCCGGGACAAATGGCGGCAGCCAATGAGCATGAATACTACCTTGAGTACCACGTGGATCTATCAGGAAAGAAATATACCAATGCATACTACTCCACCTATTACACAGGCAGGACCGCTAAGTGTCAGGAAGCCCTGATTACCGCTGTGCTCGATGGCAGTACCGAACTGGTGCAGGCACCCGCAGAGGCTGTTGTAAGCTGTCAGTTTGTGCCAGGTACCTATCAGGTGAGTAGTACGCATTCAGATGGCCGTCCTTTAACAGGAAGTTTTACTATTCCACCATCAGAACCTCTTGTAGCGGCTACCACCCTTACCCCCCCGGATGGTACGAATAATGGAAACCTTAAAGTTACCCTGAGTGGTGGCACAGGCAGTTACTTTAATTTTGATGGCTATAATTATGAAATCATCACAGACAGTGCGGAGAACTTTACCAACGGTATAGTGGTAGGCTCTGCGTATGGTGAGGATTTCTCTAATATACAGACTGACCTGGAGGGGAATATCTATTTGGTATATAATGATACGCTTCAGAAGCGCACACCGGAGGGCGCTTTGTTATGGCAGACCGCGCTTAACACCGGAGGTATCTATGGAAAAGAATTGATTTATACCGATCCGGTAGGCAATACGTATATTACCGGCAGGTCGAACCCCGGCTTTTCGATCAAGGACTATTATGCAGGTAATGATGAGGTTACCGCATACCTATGCCGTATCAATTCAGCAGGTAATCCCGATTGGATCCGTAAGATAGATATAGAAAGTGTATCCTCCCTTAAAGGAGATGGAAAGGGACACCTTTATGTCTCTAATCTCCGGGCTGATATATACAAGTTTACCATAGATGGGCGCCTGCTTTGGCAGCAGGGGACAGTTTCAAGCTACAATTCAGGCTCAGGTTTTTCCGATTTGACCATTGATGAGGAAAGTAATATCTACCTAGGTACCACTATGGATATTTATGCCACTTATGGAGGAGTGGAGGTGCCCGATTTTGATAATGCGAAGGAGAACCTTTCCGTTATGGTGATCAAACTGGATAAAAATGGTAATGTGCAATGGTTTAAGCCCCTGGCATACGCTTCAGATGTACGCGGGCTTGAATGGTCAAGTATCGGGACCATTCACATCATCAAGACACACTATATACCTGTGATCATGGGGACAATGAGTGCCATAGGGTACCTAGAAGTTATAGATACAGATGGTAATGAAATATATCAGCATGAAGTAACTACCGGCATATTTTCAACGGTGACATCCATCACCGCTGACCCGGCCGGCTACGTTTATATCGGGGCTAACCCCAATGTCATCACTAAGGTCGATCCTTTGGGCTTCGAAATAAATAAGATCCGGATGCCTACCCAGTATTATTACGCTGCCACTCCCTTCCTCACCTCAAACAGGCAGGGCGATATTGTGATGGCAGCTATTGGGGATGGTTATTGGGAAGAATTTCTGCCAGGCATGCCATACAATAGCCTGTTTATAGCCAGGCTTGAGCCAGCCAGTACGTATAATATTAATCTGTATCCTACAGCGACCATGGCATATTACGAAATGGAAGACGCCAGGGGAAACAGAGTTTCAGAAGAGATCAACTTTACTGGTAGCAGCATTACCGGAATCAATGCCCGCCTCGAGGCAGGAGCTTATGAAGTAAAGTGGAAACCACCCTATTCAGACGTTTCAGGCTACGAAGTATACCGCAAGGCAGGTAATGAGTACAAAGTAGTAGGCAGAACAGGGCCTTCTGAAACCACCTTTGCCGATTACACCGTACAGGAAGGTGAAAAGCCGGAATATAAAGTGAAAGCACTGGTAGCCCATGGCGAACGCCTTAGCAACCCTCACAGTCCTGTTGAGCTGACCGCTTTAACTTCTGCAGGAGGTAAAGTACAGTTACAGTGGCGTCCATATACCGGCTATGAAAAACCTGTATATACATTGTACCGGGGCACCAGTGCCTATGATATGAAGAAAGTAGCTCAGGTTAAGCCAGGCACTGTTACATTTACCGATCAGCTCCCTGATGAAGGTACGTATATGTACCGGATGGATGTTAGGGAAGCTAAGCATAAGGAAATGGAGGCCAGCATGTCCAACCTGGTGCAGGTACAGATAGGCCCCTCATCCGAAAGACTCTCTGAGGTGTGGCCAAATCCGGCTCTTGGTGCGGTTAACTGCAGATACGACGGCAGAAGCGCTGACAATACGCTTCAACTTACAGATGTAAACGGCCGGATATTGAAGACTTACCGTAATATTGATCCTAATGGTCATACGGTAGATAGAGGAGACCTTTCAGAGGGAGTCTACCTTCTCACATTCGAAGACCAGGAGGGTACCCTGACCGACAGGGTGATTTTTCGATAACCATTTTAGAGGCCAGGCTGTTGCCTGGCCTTATTTTCTTCTTGAATCTTATTCTGGGTGGATAATTCTACTTAAAATAAATATAACTTTATTTATTTTTTATATAAGGTTTTGTCTTCAGTTTTAATGAAAGCTCAGATTTTTTGAGGTCTGTTGTTCATGTGAAAAAGGCTGAATTGGTGGCTATGGATAAGAATCATTTCCACAAGGAGCTTGATAGCCATATGGGCTGCCCTTTCACATTTTATTTTTTAGAAAACAAATAATCATAATGAATTAAACAATTTACTACCATGAAAACGATCAATCTTATGGCTTGGATAATGGGAATGCTACTGTTGCTTCCCGTAACGGCCCATTCTCAGTTTCAGGACTTAGAATTTCTCCGGATCGATAAGATCAATTATAGCAATGAGTGGTTTAAGCTGGGAAATAATCCGGATAGCTTTGAAGGTCCCGGCGTGGATGTGACGGCCGGAGGAAATACCCATATGCGAATGACATTCAGGGTGTCCGAGGCCAGCAGCGACAATTTTTTCATCTATTTACGATTGAACGGCGAGGAAGATTCGAGAGTCTTTTTAAAAGATTACCTGCCGGAAGGTTTTGAGGTGAGTTACGAATGGACCACGGTAGACATACCTCTAGGTGACTTTTATTCCCTTGAGTTGTATGACCTGTACCAGGTAGAGATCGAGTTTTCGGCCAGGCAGGTATTTGATCTGAAGCACCTGGAATTTACCGGCGGAAGCTCTCCATATCTGTGGTTCGGATTTGGTAAGCGTGATAATAGTAACAATGGCGATGGATTTAACGGAAACTTCATCGCCGACGTACAGTCCGATTTATATATAAGCGCAGACCTCGAATATTCTAAAGCCCTTTCACCTTATAATGGTAAGGCTACCCTTATCGCCATTTACAAAGACCAGTTTGATCAGGAGGCTTACGATGCACTCTGGGAGTGGTCTGACGGGTATATTGGCCGGAAGCGTGATGGCCTGGCACCGGGAGATTACGAAGTGGTTTTCGGACCCATAGATGGTGCTTACGATACGCTTACCTTTAGCCTGGAGTCACAAGGGCCACTTTCACCGGAAGTCAGTTTCCAGAGCCCCAGTGGCAGTAATGATGGCAACCTGTCTATTTCCCTGAGCGAGGGCCTTCCTTCTTACTTTCATGAAAACTCGCTTATTAAATTTAATGACGCCAACACAGAGGTGCTCACCAGTGGGTTTTACGGATATACCCAGGGGTATAATGCTCCCCTGGACGTAAGCGAGGATCACGAGGGTAATTTTTATGAGATTACAACCTATCAGAATTCATTCTGGAAATATTTGATAAAGCGAAATGCGGATTACGACCTTATCTGGGCGCAGGATGCAGATTATATTTATTAATCGAATTAAAACCACCGTCTTAGACGGTGGTCATGTTTGAGGGCTATGCCAGTAGGGGTATATTGTGGAATGAGCAAGTATCGTAAGCTATCGCATAGCTTTTACTATTGTGTCTATCATGTAGTATGGACCCCGAAGTACCGCCACCGTATACTTCGTGATATTGTTGCAGATACGTTGGAGAATAAGATAAAGACGATATGTGAATGGAAGGAGGTCAAGGTAGAAGAGTTGAACATTCAGCCAGATCACGTTCATTTGGTATGTAGTATACCTCCGAAACTTAGTGTATCAGACTTCATGGGTATTCTCAAGGGTAAGACAGCGATCATGATGTTTAAGAACTTCAAGAGTCTTCGCAGAAAACCCTATTGGGGCAATCATTTTTGGTCACGAGGCTATTTTGTAAGTACGGTAGGCATAGATGAAGAAAAGATAAAGCGGTATGTTAAGTATCAGGAGAAGGAAGATAAGAAAGAGGATGGGGATATAGATATCCCGCTATTCGATAACTGACTATCCCCCTTTGGGGGTAATAACCATTGAAAACCCCCTCCTTTGGTGGGGGTAATTTATTTCGACTACAAGCTGATAACTGACGATCAGGGCAGGACGATTCTCTTTACCAGGCTGCGAAATCCCAAGTACTCACCCGGTAAGGTGGTCATTGACGGCAGGGCCTACGAGTCACTCAACGAGGCATATGCATTTGTTATGATTAATCCGGACGGCTCCATAGAGTGGGTAAAAGTCTTCGACGAAATACTATTCAGTATCAGTACATTCGATGTAGTTGAGGATAAGCAGGGGAGACTGGTTTGGGCTATGAAGCAGTATGATCACTTGGGTACTAAAACCCTGTTGGTTGTTATGGGAAAAAACGGTAATGAGATCGGTCGCTATGCATCTGATAATTACGGTAGGACCAATACCTTGAATGGGTTTTCGCTGGTGGTGGATGATGATAACGAAACCTACTTGTTCTCTTATCAGAAGGCTGGAACTAAATTCATTGACGATACCCCACTACCCGTTACCTCACAGTACCTTCACAGGTTCGATGAAGACATGAACCTGATCCAGGTCCAATCCATGGGCTCCGATATTTATGAAACCGCGCTCAGAAAGAAAGATGATAGTAAAAGGCTATACACTCGCAACAGAGAATACCTCGTAGGGTTGGACAAAACCGGAAATGAGGAGTGGCAAATTCCCTATAACCTTACGATACGCCCCTTAGGTAGCGGTGATTCTTACATTTACCTGCATGATAGGGATCAAAATGAGCTTATTATGTATGATTATGAAGGTGAAACTGTGGGAACGCTGGATGTGCCGGATGAAAGAATGTCGTTCATAACCGAAGACACCAGGAATAACATTCACCTGTACATACGTGAAGGTGAGTTTGGCTTTGGAGAGTACAAGCATGTTACATACGATCCTATTGCAAGTGATATCGTTCCGATACCGGCCGGTTCTACCTCGTTTACCTATGAAGTAAGGGACACCCTGGATAATCGGTACAGCTTCGATGCCAACTTTATGGCCTCACAGGTGGCAGAGGATATTATGAGCGGTGAGGGAGTGAGTTCAGGCGTTCAGCAACTTTCCTTATATCCTAATCCGGCGGTTTCGGAGACTTGGTTTACTTACCCCGAGGCTTTACCCCAAAACATGTTTACTCTGACCGACCTGTCTGGCAGGGTGGTAAGCATGTGGAAAGATGTGCCCGCCACCGGTTTCAGTATTCCCCGTAACGGATTGCCGCAAGGCGTCTATCTTTGGTCATACGAAGACGGGCAGGTACGTACTACCGGACGATTAATATACAAGTGATTAATATGTATAAACGTTAATTAAAAAAGCAGCCAATATTTGGCTGCTTTTTTATTAGGTTGATGGCGCTAACAAAAAAATAATGTATAAAATTTCCATTTATCAGGGAATAAATAAAATGGATTTTCCATAGTCCATTATACATGTCTGCAATGATAATCAGGCCTATTGTCAGCTATTAGAAAGAATAACAGGGTTTTTCTTTCTAATTGTGAATAATAATACATACCAGCTATTCATATGAATTATCATATTTAATTGAACTTATTTTATAAAGTATGTTTATTGTACTTTTCAATGTTGAAATAGTTTAATTTTTTGCGTAGAATTACTTAATATACTGACAGTTAGCTGATTGTGATCATTCCTCTAACCATTTTAAGAAAGTAGGTCCTGTGCTGAATCAGGACCTTGCTAATACATTATATATGAAACAATATTACCCTATCGCTTATGAAAATTTTAAGAACCCCATTTCTGCTCTTAGCAGGGCTGTTACTTCTCTGCTTTCCCCTCTTAGCCCAGGACTATGAAATACTACGCGTGGAAAACGTGCGTAACGAGTGGAATAAATTAAAGCTCGGTAATAATCCTTCCAGTTTTTGGGATCCTCAAATTGATGTTACTATAGGCGGAAATACCCTTCTTGAGATCGAATTCAGGGTTTCCGAAGGTAGCCCGGATATGTCCAGGGTTCAGATAAGGCCTAACGGCTACTCAGGTAATCCGGTCAGTTTTGCTAATTACCTACCGCAGGACTTTGCCTATGGCTTCGACTGGTATACGATCTCCATTCCTCTGGCCGACTTCGATTCCCTCATCGACTTCACATCGGTCTACCTTTTACAGATTCCCTACAGCAACATGGCTGGCACCTTTGTCATGGAGTTTCGATCTATAGAGTTTACCGGCGGCAGCACCCCTTACGTTTGGTTCGGTGAGGGTAAACGGGATAATATACACGATGGACAAGGTTTTCCGGGGCAAATGACGGCCGCGGTCGAAAAGGAGTTTTATTATGATATCCACGTGGATCTGCCAGGCCGCAGAACTTATTATAATGATGGACTGATAAACGTGGGTACACGTAGCGACGTATGCCAGTCAGCGCTCATTGCCTGTATGCAGGATGATACATCCCGGCCCATATCCTTTGTTTCCGATCCCGTTTCAGGATGCAAACTTGTGCCTGGTACATATCAGGTCAATACCACTTTGAAAAGCGGAGCGATACACACTCAGGACTACACAGTCTCTTCATCACCTTCTATGGCAGTCAGCACAGATATCGTACCCCCTACCGCCAGTACAGCGGGTAGTGCCACCCTTAGTGTTCAGGGAGGCGCTGCTACCTATTTCACTAAAGAAAGCAGTACCTATAAGGCATTTAATGACACCATAGAGGTATACAATTGGGAGACCGATTTCAACGTACTTGATAATAATAACCTGGACGTGCAGGTAGATCTCTTTGGCAATACATATGTGTTGTACGATGAGTTTCTTCAAAAGCGTGATGAGAACGGCAACCTACTATGGACATTGACATTGAGCAATACCGGCAAAAAAGCCCATTATACAGACCCTCTTGGAAACACTTATATCACAGGTAATGCAGGTGTAAACATGACAGCTGGTACACGCCATCTGGGCAATAATAATGCTACAGGCTTTGTGGCCAGAGTAAATGCTTCCGGTGATGTAGACTGGCTCAGAGCCTGTAGTGAAGTCAATCCTGAAGCTGCTACAGGAGATGCAAGAGGCAGTGTATATTTCCTGTATCATACTCCGGGAGCCACTCTAGTGCGTTATGGTGTCAACGGTCATAAATATTGGTCAATGAGTGGCGGGAGCGGTCCTTTTGGTGGACTTACGTCAGACAATGAAGGCAACATTTATGCAGGATTCCTGGCAGGTCCTACCTTTGCCGGTACTCCGGTACCGGCCGGAGAGGGGGCTTCCGTCATTAAAACCAGTGCCTCGGGTGTAATTGAGTGGATCAGACGCATACCCTACTCCTCCGATATCAGAGGGCTGGCTGCCACTGATCTGGGTCTCATCTATGTCGTTAATGTGAATTATGTATTTATTAATGGTGGATCCATGCTCACATATAGTCACTTATCAGCCATTGATAAATTAGGAAACAATATATTCAATAAAGAGCTTAATAACCTTCCTTACTTCTATACAGTCACAGATGTGGCCACCGGCCCCTCTGGCTTCGTATATACAACAGAAAATCCGGGTGTAGTGCGTAAGTTTGATCCCCTTGGTGTTGAAATGTATACCGTTGCAGGGCCCGAGTACTATTATGCCTTTACGCCTTATATTAGCCTGGATGGTACCGGTCGTATTTTTCTGTTCGGGATCGATAGCCAGGGAAGTTCATTATACCTGAAAAGCCTTTCTCCCGCGTCATACCGTACTCTTACCATTCCTTCCGGAGCGTCTTCTTTTTATTATGAAGTTGAAGATGCCAAGGGGCAGACCTTTTCAGAAACTATCAATTTCACCACCACCTCCATTACCGGCATAAATGCCACTTTGGATAACAATGCTTATGAGATCAGTTGGGAGCCAGCGCTTGGAGAGTTTACCGGCTATGAAATTTACCGCCAGGATAGCGAACAGCTTACCCGTATCGGAAGTGTAGCCCCTTCCGAAACCTCATTTACACATTATACAGAGGTAGCGCTGAAAGATAAGCCCGAATACGTGGTTAGAGTATTAACGAACACTAGCGAAAATCAAAGCAACCCCCATAGCCCTGCCGTACTAACAGCCAAAGCCGAAACAGGAGGTAAGGTAGACCTGAACTGGCAGCCCTACACCGGTTATGAAAATGCCACATACACCATCTATCGCGGTGCCGATGAACACAGTATGGAGCCAATAGCCAGCCTGAAAAGCGACCAGTTTACCTTTAAAGACAAGCTCCCTGCCTCCGGTGAATACCTTTACCGCTTGGAAATCAAGGGCGAAGAAGGAACAAGCAGGTCCAATACGGTGGCCGCTTCTTCCGAAATCAGTGATCAGGAAGTCGCCCTATGGCCTAACCCTGCCATAGATGTCGTGCATTGCCGATGGGAGGGGAGGAGCCGTAACAATACCCTGGAGCTTACCGACCTGCAGGGTCGCTTAGTGGCCGAAATGCATAATGTGGACCCCAGCGGCTATGAGTTGAAGAGAGGGAATACGCCTGCCGGCATCTACCTCCTCACCTTCGAAGATGCCGCCGGTAAGACCACCGAGAGACTGGTATTTAGATAAATAGATGACCCACAAGGTCAGTTTCTGCCTCCCGTCTCTCTTTCGCGAGGTCACTTCCTTTATTTAATAATATATAAGAATACAATAATGACTACCAATAAATTACGACATCTGATCCTTACCCTCTTTTGCCTGTTACCACTAGCCCTCTTAGCCCAGGACTATGAGATACTACGAGTAGAAAATGTCCGTGACGGCTGGAATAAACTCAAAATGGGCAATAATCCTTCCAGCTTCTGGAATCCTAAAGTGGATGTCACTGCCGGGGGAAATACCCACCTTGAATTAGAGTTCAGAATTTCCGAGGGCACGCCGGACCTGAGTCGTTTGCAAATAAGGCCCAACGGCTATGGAGGCAACCCCATTAAACTGGCTGACTACGTGCCTGTCGACTTCACTTATGGTTTTGAGTGGTATACCATCAGCATACCCCTGGCTAACTTTGATACGGGTATCGATTTTTCTCAGCTCAATCTGCTTCAAATACCCTATAGCAATAATGCCGGCTTATTTGTGATGGAAATCCGATCCGTTACTTTTACCGGCGGAGCTACTCCCTATGTTTGGTTCGGGGAGGGTAAACGGGATAATATACATGATGGATTTGGTAATTCCGGCCAGTTGATTGCCGCCATTGAGAAAGAGTTTTATTTTCAGTATGACTATAGTTACCCAGGCAGAGTCGAAGTTGCCTATTATAATGAGGCCACGGAGGGGTATTATTTAGTTGATTCATGTCAGATACCCCAAGTTTCCTGTATACAAGATGATGAAAATAGACCTGTTGAATTTTTAGATCCAGTTGTAAGTAATTGTGAGTTTATTTCAGGTACTCACAATATTCAGGCAACTTTGAAAGATGGGTCCTTGGTTTCGGAAAGCTTTGTAATCCCGAGTCTGGAGCCATTAGGTTTAGTCTCTGCCGACCTAACCCCACCTACTGATACCATAGATGGAAACATAGAAGTAACAGTTAAAGGGGGGCGGGCACCGTATTTCTTTAGGCAGCAGGGCAGTTTTGTGTATCAGAGATCAGAGGGATTGTTTAATGAGACAGTGGATCCTTTTCAATGGTCATATAATCCTCTTTACAGTTATACCGCAACCGGACATTTTCCAGACCTACAGGTCGACCTATATGAGAATGTATATGTTCAATCAGGAGAAACCATCGAAAAGCTGGACAAATATGGGGTAAAACTATGGGATCTTCACATCTCTAATGGTTTCATTTACCAACTTTATGTTGATCCTAATGGAACTCTTTACGTATCCGGTATGGCAGAGACCGGCTTCAACCTTGAAGGTAGACATCTCGGAGTTGATACGGTTACTAGTTTTATAGCCAGAATAAATGCTAATGGTCAACTAGAATGGCTTAGAAATATTGGAACCGATAGGGTAATTGCCATAAATTCTGATAGAAAAGGCAGTTTGTATTTACTTACGGAGTCTATAAGGCTCCTTAAAATGGGAATTAATGGTGTTTTGAATTATAATATTTTATTAAACACTGACTATGAGTTTCTCAGAGCTTTTGGGAAAATAGCCTTTGATGATAAAGGAAATATTTTTGCAGCGTCGTCTAGTGGCCTTTATAGCCCTACCACCGTACTAAGCAAAATAACTGAAGATGGTAATGTGATTTTTAGCAAAAGATTAGAAGGTGCAGGCGTTGTAAGAGGAATGATCTATCGTCCATATACAGACCTTGTTATCATAGATTATCAGATGGGGCCTCATATATTTTACATGACTACTTTTAGATCTTATAATGATGATGGCACATTAAGTTATACTAATACACTAGACTTATTTAATAATACTTTCCCTGGCGTTGCATTTGATCAGGCTGGGTTGCCTTATGTGATTTTTCAGGATGCTACTATGCACCAACTTGATATGTTTGGTGCGATCGTACATTCTTATGAAATTGGTGATTGGGTAATATTTCCAGAGATGGTTATAGATGAAGTAGGCAATTTTCATATTGCTACGCATAGTGGATATTCCGGTGACTTTCCTGTTACTACTTCATCTTCTGGTTATACCCTTTTATTTAAATTTTCTCCCCCACAAAAAAGAAATATAATCATACCCAGCGGCTGGTCTGAACATAATATTTTGTTAGAAGACGTTTCTAATCAATCTTTATCGCTCAATCTGAACTTTACCACCACCTCCATCACCGGCATAAACGCCACTCTGGATAACAAAGCCTATGAAATCAACTGGGAGCCACCGCTTGGAGAGTTTACCGGCTATGAAATTTACCGCCAGGATGGCGAGCAACTTACCCGTATCGGAAGTGTAGCTTCTTATCAAACCTCGTTCACCCATTATACAGAGGTAGCGCTGAAAGATAAGCCCGAATACGTAGTAAGAGTATTGACCAAGGATGGTGAAAACGAAAGTAAACCCCATAGCCCTGCCGTACTAACAGCCAAAGCCGAAACAGGAGGTAAGGTAGACCTGAACTGGCAGCCCTACACCGGTTATGAAAATGCCACATACACCATCTATCGCGGTGTCGATGAATACAGTATGGAACCAGTAGCCAGCCTGAAAAACGACCAGTTTACCTTTAGCGACAAGCTCCCTGCCTCCGGTGAATACCTTTACCGCTTGGAAATCAAGGGCGAAGAAGGAATAAGCAGGTCCAATACGGTGGCCGTTTCTTCTGAGATCAGTGAACAGGAAGTTGCCCTATGGCCTAACCCAGTCATAGATGTCGTGCATTGCCGATGGGAGGGGAGGAGCCGTACCAATACCCTGGAGCTTACCGACCTGCAGGGTCGCTTAGTGGCCGAAATGCATAATGTGGACCCCAGCGGCTATGAGTTGAAGAGAGGGAATACGCCTGCCGGCATCTACCTCCTCACCTTCGAAGATGCCGCCGGTAAGACCACCGAGAGACTGGTATTCAGGTGAACCTCAAGTGACTTTATCAGCTATATGGCTATGGAAAGATTCTTTAGCCCTCAAACCAGAAGTAACTTATAATTTCAAACCACATGAATACGGCAACTACCACTTTTCGCACTTTCTTCCTGATATTTTTGATCTTCATGTCCTCAGGAGTTTTTGCCCGGGAGTATAACATTCTACATATAGAGAATGCTTATAATACCTGGACCAAGCTCAAGATTGGTAATAACCCTGTCGATATATGGAAGCCGGTTAATGTACTTAATGGTGGAAATACACACCTGGAAATCCAGCTAAGAGTTATTGATGGATCCCCCGATCTGTCACGGCTGGAAATACGTCCAAACGGATATACCGGTTTTCCTACGGTCAGATTCAGCAGTTATACTGATCCCGTACAAATTAAGGATGTTAACTGGACTACCCTTAAAATCCCGCTGGCAGACTTTAGCACCAGTATTGACTTCAGTCGGTTATACCTTCTCCAGCTACCATACAGCAATAATGCCGGTGCTTTTAAAATGGAAATCAGATCTATCAGATTTACAGGAGGTTCTAATCCCTATCTGTGGTTTGGTATGGATAAGACTGACAATATCCATGATGGAAACGGAAATCCAGGCCAGATGGTGGCAACAATCAGGCAACCGCAAAGCATCAATAATGATTTTCAGTTTTTAAGAGTAGAAAATCTTTATGCCAATGCCGGTATTCTCAAAATAGGGAACAATCCTGAAGATTTCTGGAATCCTAAAGTAGATGTCACTGCAGGGGGAAATAGTCATTTGGATATCACATTACGACTGGCAGAAGGTTCTCCGGATTTCTCAAAACTTGAGATTCGGCCAAATGGTCATACTGCCTCACCGGTGGCTCTCGGAGGTTACCTTCCGCCGGACTTTGAGACCGGATACGATTGGCATACCATACGTATACCCCTAGCAGATTTCGATGCTTCCATTGACTTCAATAAGGTTTATCTGCTACAGCTTCCATATAATAACGGCGCTGGCCCATTTACCCTTGATATTAAAAAAATAGCCTTTACCGGAGGAACCACGCCCTACCTTTGGTTTGGACCCGGCAAGAGAGATAATATTACCAATGAAGAGGTCTACGGGCTGTTGAATACCTCCATCAGATCGGATCTTTACCTGTCTGCAGATGTAACCTATTCAAGTGCTGTTTCCCCTATAGGTACTGCCAGTCTCATTGCTGTACACAAAGACAAGTTTGACCAAAGTGCATTTGATCATTTGTGGGTATGGCAGGATGGGTACATTGGGAGAACGAGGAACAACCTCCATCCCGGGGTACATACGGTGGTTTTTGGACCGCTTGAAGAGGCATACGATACCTTAGTATTCAGGATAGCATCAGCCGGACCACTTAGCGGTAGTGTGACGGTTAACCCACCTACTGGCGATAGTGAAGGATCCTATGCCGCATTCATCAGTGGCGGAGTGCACAAATTAGATGTAACCCGTAATAGTGGAAATGGAAACCCTATACTTACATATAAAGAATCGATTAGCTATGATTATTTTGATAGATTCATACCACAGGATAACTATCTGTTTGATGCTTATGGAAACTCCTATCGGGTTAATTATATCACTCTGGAACTCATACCTAAATCTATATCGAAGTATGATGACAAAATGAACCGGATCATGACCGTCCCTATACAAGGGGCCGCAGCTGAAGACCTTTCTTATGCTGTTGACAAAGTAGGTAATATAGCTGTTTTGGTAGTTAAAGACAGAATATATCAAAGTAACGGTTCCGTCAGGTCTTTAGAGCACCCTCTTCTTACTTTATCCTTATATAGTGCAACGGGAAAGTTGCAATGGACCAGGTTTTTACCTGAACTCCCGGTAGGTAGTGATGACACCGATTTTTATATTCACAGTTTCACAAAATCGGTACATATAGATACTCAGGGTAGAATTATCATGCTACTTTCCAGAAGAACTGAGGCAGGTAAAGAACATGTATATGTCTGTCTGGGGTTAAATGGTAATCTTATCGACTATAAAAGGTCCCGGAATTTTACTCCATTTAGTAGGTACCGGAACCATAGTGGAGTCGCTTTAGATGATAATAACGAACTATGGTTTGCCCTTCAGTTATCAAAAGGAACTATCTTTTTCGATGAGTCTCCTATACCTCAATCCGGCATTTATTTATATAAACTTTCATCTGAGGGCAAGGTTGCATTTCGTAAGCTTTTAAGTAATGAAAATAATAATTACCTAAGGTTACAGTCTATAAGAGAACCATTATTTTTGGAAGGAAGCAATTATTATTATTTCGGCCAGGATGGAAGTGTTAAGTTCTTTTTGGATTATGGTATCAATGACTTTACGCTGCGCTATGCCGGAGAGTATCTTTATTTTCAAAGGAGAGTAACCGATCCGGATAATTTTTTTGTACTTAATTATGACCTGGATACATTAGCCAAAGTCACTATACCCGAAGGCAGGTTATTATTCCTGACCGAGGGTACCAGAAAAGAAATATACATGGCTGGGCTGCCTCAAAACAGTAGTGACTGGTATAACGTGATCTACACTCCCGCCCTGATGGACGAAGGCACAATCGATTCTTATGCAACAAACTTCGAGTATGAGGTTACAGACCATGTCGGCAATAAGTTTTCCTATATCGCCAATTTTATGGCTTCACGTATAGCAGAGGAAATCCTGGATGGTTCTGGCGTTAGTAATACCTTCGAAGAACTGTCAGTTTACCCCAATCCTGCTACCTCTGATATTACCTTTCACTATAAGCAGGGTGCTCCGCAAAATCAACTGACCCTCACAGACCTCAGCGGAAAGGTCATCCAAAGCTGGCACGATGTGCCTTCCACCGGCTTCACCATACCAAGAAATGGGCTACAGGCCGGTATCTACCTCCTCACCTTCGAAGATGCGGAAAGTAAGACCACCGAACGGATTATTTTTAAATAAGACCCTTTCTACCTCTATACGCAAAAAACCGCAGCGGGCACTCCGTTGCGGTTTTTCTATGGCCGGGTAAGAGAGGGCGTCTCCTACCTGCTGTTCAATTTATTTTTAAGGGCCTCCACCGTTTTCTTGCTATTTCCTAAGAACAACTCACCATCCACTATAAAAGCAGGGCGCTTCAGAAAAGTATATTCATTCAGCAGGTGTTCACGATAATCCAGTTCACTCAGCTCCTTTTCGTGCAGCCCCAATTCACGGTATTTTCTCGACCGGCGATTGAAGAGAGCCTCGTAGCTTCCTGCTTTTTTAGCCAGTTCGTCTATCTGATCTGCTGAGGCCGGGTTAGATTTTACTTCCTGCAAGTCATACCCTTCCGGCAGGTCTATTTCTCCCAGTATTCGCATGCACGTATTACACGTCTTCAGGTAAAACCCTTTATTTTCCATATTCTGTAATTCTTTTCTGATTTTCCCGCAAAACTATCGATCCCCACCTTTCTCTCAAAATACAAATCGATACTCACTCATTCACCACTTCCACATTCATCCATTAAAAAAGACGGACCGAAGTCCGCCTTTCTCTCAATATATAAAGTCAGTTTATTATTAGTACCTGAATACGGCTACCATGTCCGCATCCACAGACTGCTCAGGAAGCTCATCTGCTGATACAATATATGTCTCCCCACCATTGAGGATCGTCTCTACGGCAGACATACTTACCATACATTCGTCCTCTTTGCCGCGGTTATCGTGCAGCTCCACATTCTGAGTATCTTTATTAAATACTCCCCACATGTGCTGAGAATCCTCCTTGACAAATAAGGTTTCTATTCGGCCATTAAGAGCTGCCGGTACAATCTGATTTATGTCATAAGATGTTTTACCAGTGCCAGCCAGGTCACCGTAATGTTTACGGTGATCATCCTTACGCTTGTCGAAGTGATCTTTCATTACCTTCCAGGTCTTTTCGTGCAGCTCCTTGGCACTCATCTGGTCAGGGTTTCCATTTATGCCGGTATCAACAATGTTATTATGTTGACTCACCTTCCGGAACATCGGCTGGAGGTAGTCAACCGATACGATGATCATAGGTGAATGGTAATCATAGATCACCTCGTTTACCGCATCATCCACAAGGCGCAGGTATTCATTCACGTAGGCATCACGGTTATCTTTGCCACCACCCTGGCCATGATAGTTGGCTGCACTGGCTGTACCGGCTGAGTTACCTACCTGGCTTCTGTACTGCAGGCTCTGTTCCATTTCATAGTACTTGAGTACCTGCTTCATGCCGTTAGGCGCATTCTCTTCCATGTTCACCTCAAATATCTCATCGCGGTTAGCTTCAAAGAATCGAACCTTACTCAGGCTTAATGCCAGCACGAAGTAAGTCCCGTTTCCACCAAACATAGGGATCAGTTCCTTAAGGTGGAACGAGTGATTCACCATGTTTTTAGCGTTGAAGTTCATCGGAAGTCTGTAGTAGCGGAAATAATCTTCCGTAATGAACATGGCCAGACCATTCCATTGGTGGCGCCAGAACTCCCCATCTTCCAGTAAGTTGCGCGCATCGCGCAGCATAGTGTCTATCTTACGGTTATCCAGGCCTTTCTCCTCCAGTTTGTTTTCAATTTCCTGTAACTGGTTCTTAAACATGATACTATCCTGCCCTTCATTCACCTCGGCCCCGCGCTGATGGGTAGGAATATAAATACTGATACAGTGCTCTCCACGCACTTTTGCTAATTCTTCCAGGTCTGCTTTGGTGAATATCTTCATAATCTATCTTTATATGTTGTGTTCATTAAATAATTCGCATTCTATAAACCTGCTAACCCCCTTAGTTGTTTGCTATTAGGCTAAACTGAAAACTAAAAGGTAAGAGAGTATTTCACATGCGGTTACCTTCCGCTTGCAGGAGGTATGCGAAAAATTTTGAGTAAATGTGGAAACCTGGTAAGGTGTTTGCTTGTATAGTAATAGTGTCTATTTATCTTCTATTATTTGGATTTAAACGGCATTTATTATTTTATTTGAGTTATCGCTTACCAAAAATCGAAAAACAACCATAGGATGATGAGCAATTTCTGGAAGAAAACGGTAGTAGGATTTTTAATGATAGGGGGCCTGTTCTCAGGACAGGTTTTTGCACAGGACGACGAGGTACCCACCGACGAGGAGCTAAAAGCTTATATCGTTGTTATGGACTCTATCGAAGACATGAAGATCTCTATAGGTGAGAGAGTTAACGAAATGATTCAGAGTAGCGAACTGATGCAGGGCGGTCGCCGGTATAAGGAGCTTGACGCTACCAAGGGCGATTCTGTGAAACTGGTGGAAATCAGTGCTACTGAAGAAGAGATAGCTGAGTATGATGCTATTATCGCTTATACTGATTCGCTGACTATTCTTTTTAAAGAAAATTATACCACGCTAATCAAGGATGACCTTGGAGCGGGCACCTATAATAAAGTGCGTAAGGCAGAGAGAGACCCCGAGGTGAAAGAACGCATGAAAGCCATCCGTGAAGAAATGAAAGAGGAGGAAGAAAGCGAAGAAGAAGAAGCCGAGGAAGAGGTCGAAGGATAAGAATTTATTTTGACTGAAAATCGAAAGGCTGCTCCGGTAACAACCGGGCAGCCTTTTTCTATTTCAGATTATTTCAAACAAAGAAGGGTAGGGGATTACATTTTTTTGATCTCTGTTTCCTCTTCCAGTCCTTCCAGCACCTCTATATTTATGCCATCTGACATACCCGTTTTTATTTCTTTTCGGGTAAAGTTCTGGTCACCCTCATGTATTTCTACAAATACCTGGTTTTCCTCCATAAGCAGGTTGCTTTCCTTCACTGCCAGCACATTGGTTCGCTTATCCAGCACAATGTCCGCATTAGCACTGTAACCCGCCCGGATAAACTGCCCCTCTTTCAAATTTACCGCCGCGCGGATCTCAAATTTTATAGCCCCTTCTTCCTCCAGTCCTTTAGGAGATATGTACTCCAGCGTAGCCGTGAAGGGTTCGTTCTCTATCGCCCCGATCTTCATCAGTAACTCCATCCCTTCCTTTATTTTACCCACTTCGGACTCATCCACTGTGCCTTCAAACACCATGTCACTCATATCGGCTATTGATACAATCGTGGTGCCTTCATTAAAGGTGTTACTTTCTATGACGAAAGAACCCTCTTCCACAGGTACATCCAGCACCATGCCACTGCTGGTAGCGCGCACTTCGTTACTCACCTGCCCGCTTTGGCGGCTGGCCCCTTCACGTACCAGCTGCAGGTTGTTCTGGGCTGCCTTTAGCGACTCATCAGCCAACTTAAAGTCCAGCTCAAACCGCCGGTATTCTACTTCTGAGATAATCTTTTTGTCAAAAAGACCCTTTTGGCGGTCCATTTCCCTTTTAGCATTGCGGTAGTTTATTTCCGCCTGGTTCAGTTCACTCTGAGCCCGGTTCACATTGACCATGTTAGGAATGATGCGGATCTTCGCCAGCAGCTCATTTTGTTTTACTACCTGCCCCGCCTCCACATATATCTTTTCTACCACGCCCGATACCTGCGATTTTACAGCCACCTCTTTGCGCGGCTTAATTGAGCCGGTAGCCACAGTCTTGAGCACGATATCCGTGCGAAAGGGTACGGATGTTTCGAATACCTCCGGCTTTTCCACCGATTTTTTAAAGAGGAAGACCCCTGTACCCACAAAGAGTACCACTATGCACATGATGAGTATTGTATAAATGACCTTTTTCATTGTCTGTTAGGTGTTTGCTTGCAGATTGTAATTAGGTTCCGGAGTTTATTCGTCTTTCAGCGCCTGTACCGGGTTTATCCGTGCTGCCTTATAGGCGGGGAGAAATCCCGCTATGGTTCCGGCAGCTACCAGTACCCCGATAGCCATGAGTGCTATTGAAAAGTCGATTTGCGGATTAAGGAAAAACTCCCCTTCCGCTCCAAATCGTTTAAGTGCCTGGGCTACTGCCTCTATCAGAAGCGTACCTGCCACCAGGCCGAAGTAACCTGAGAAGGCCGTAAGTACCAGAGATTCCTGGATAATGAGGGAAAGGATGGCCGATGGCCTGGCACCCAGTGCTTTTCGTACGCCAATTTCCCTTGTACGTTCCCTCACGATGATAAGCATGATATTGCTCACGCCGATGATGCCCGCTATGATGGTACCGATGCTTACCAGCCAGCCGAAGCCCTTCATACCCATAAAGAGTCCCTGTACTTCTTTATACTCTTCCTCTATATTGGCTGAGCCAAAGGCTTTGGCATCTTCAGGGTCCACCTTGTGCCGCTCCTGCAATAACGTCTTTACCTTGTCTTCCGCTACAGAAGCCGGGATGTTGTCCTGGGGCAAAAAGGCATACCAGCCTACATCCCCCACCTGGTTAAAGGTGTATTGCAGGGTCGTATTCGGGATGTAGATACTCTCCAGCTCCTCCATGGCCTCATCGTCCATCCGCTGGGTGCCAAACACCCCTACCACCTTAAAGAAAATTCCCCTAATGGAAATGTATTGACCGACAGGTTCAGTACCATCTTCAAACAGCACATCCCGCACCCGCTCACCGATCACCGCTATTTTTCGACGGTCCGCTATGTCTTTTTCATTGACAAAGCGGCCTTCCCTCATAGGCATGGGGCGTATGTCTATCCATGAAGGATAGTCGCCGAATACCGCGTATGAGGCACTTTTGTTTTTGCGGTTTACCGTATAGGGTCCCTGTAGCCTAAGCCTGGGAGCGATCGTTTTTACCTCCGGTATATTTTGCAGTATCGCCTGTGTGTCCTCAGTTTTCAGGCGCAGAGAGCGGCCGGGTTGAAAGCCCATATACGCCTTACTTGTTCGCTCAGTCCACATAAATACCGTGTTCTTCTGGATGTTGAAGTTAGTCATCACCCCGTTTTCCAGGCCGTTTGTGGCACCCAATAATACGACCAGCATAAATATGCCCCAGAATACTCCGAATGCCGTTAGCCCCGTACGCAGCTTATGCCTGCTCAGCGTACTGTATATTTCCTGCCATTTTTCGAGATCGAACATATCACTATAGTTTATTCAGAGCGCAGGGCTTCGATAGGTTTAATTTTTGCGGCCTTCATCGCTGGTAAAAGTCCCGAGACCGCTCCGGCTACTACAAGTATGATCGTGGCGATCATGGCCACATTAAAGTCAATAGAAGGCGCCCGGAAGAAGGGAAGTTCGCCGCCCATTTGTTCCAGGCCAAATGACATCAGCTCCAGAATACCTACGCCCGCCACAAGGCCAAAATAGCCCGCCACCGCTGTAATCAGGACACTTTCCTGAACAATCATGCTTACTATGCTGAACGGTCTTGCACCAATAGCTTTACGGATACCTATTTCCCGGGTACGCTCTTTTACGATGATGATCATGATATTACTGACCCCAATAATACCCGCCATTAGCGTACCGATGCCCACCACCCACACCAGCGTCCGAATAGCGAAGAACACATTGGTAAACTGCTTGTAGTTTTCCTCCGTATTATTAATGCCTAAAGCCTGGCGGTCAGCAGGGTCGAAGCGATATTTTTTAGAAAGCGTCTCAATGATACCCTGCTCCATTTCCTTGGCAGAGACCGTTCCGTCTGTGGTAATGGCGAACATGGTGATGCGGTTGCGGTTATCAAATACCTGCTGAAAGGTGGTGATGGGGATGTACACCCGCTCCTGATTCCGGCCATTATTGCTATTATCTGTAAAGACCCCGATCACCCTGAAAAAACTATCCTTAATCCGGATGTACTCTCCTGTAGGGTCTTCTGTCTCAGGAAATAAAATATCCGCCACACGCTTACCTATGGCTACCACTTTGCGTTTTTCCATAAGGTCAAGCTCATTCAGGGGCCTGCCTAAGTAGTGCTGCTGCTGATAAATACGGTTATAATCATCCGTAGTAGCCATTACCGTAAAGCTCCCGAAATTGGCGCCGTACTGCAGGGTAAAATCTCCGCCCAGTGTACTTCGCGGAGCTACCAGGCCCACACCGGGCACGTTCTCTTTGATCAGTTCCGCATCGTCCCGGTCAAAAATAATGCGACGGCCGGGTGACATACCTTTCCATGGCTTACTCGTGGTGCCGGTCCACATGTAAATGCTGTTAATCGCCTCATCGGCAAAATCCTTTTCCACACCTTTTTGAAGGCCCGTGCCTGAGCCCAGGAGGAAGATGAGCATGAAGATGCCCCAGAATACCCCGAAAGCTGTAAGCGCCGTGCGCAGTTTGTTCTTGCGAATAGTGAACCAAATTTCCTGTAAGTTGTCTAAATTCAGCATGTTAGCTATAATTTTGCTTAGGAAATTACCTCGGCATTTTGTTCCCTGCCTATGATCATTCCATCCCGGAGCATGATCACCCGTTCCGTTTTTTCTGCGATATCATCTTCGTGAGTAACGATGACTATTGTCTTTCCCATTTGATGCACCCGGGCAAAGAGCTCCATCACCTCATGAGAGGTTTTGGAGTCAAGGGCTCCGGTAGGTTCATCCGCAAGGATCACTTTCGGGTCATGTATCAGCGCACGGGCGATGGCTACCCGTTGTTTTTGCCCGCCGGATAACTCCGAAGGCAAGTGGTCAGCCCTGTCCTCCAACCCCACCATTTCCAGGTATTTCATCGCCTCTTGGTGGCGCTTGCGCCGGCCCACCTTCTGATAGTAAAGTGGCAGGGCCACATTTTCAGCAGCGGTTTTAAATGAAAGGAGATTGAATGATTGAAAAACAAATCCCAAAAAGCGATTACGATAGTCTGCTGCCTTTGCCTCGGAAAGGTTTCGGATGGGAGTGCCGGCCAGATAATAATCCCCTGAGTCATAGCCATCCAGTATGCCCAGGATATTCAGCAGCGTACTTTTGCCAGAGCCGGAAGAACCCATGATCGAGACCATTTCTCCCTTGTCTATTTGTACATCGATACCCTTGAGCACCTCAAGTCGCTGGTGACCCATCGGGTAGCTTTTTCGAATGTTTTTAAGGCTAATCATGCAGACCGTGTGTTTTGGCAATTGTTTTTCGAACATCGTGCCACAAGCTCAAATAGCCCCTCAGATCATCTCAGGCAATATACTGCGGTTACTATCGTTACAAATCTGTTCGTATTCGCACCCCGGGGTGTTCAAATATGTACAGTTACCGGATTGAGTTTTTGGAAGGAAGTGGTACCGGGCCTTATCTAGTAATCAGCCTCCAAATACTACATGTGCATTCAGATAACGATATTTTCAAGTGCACTCATATTAATATAGTTAAATTTTTAGCCATCTTTGCAGGATAGTGGTCAGTGATTTTTTACATGTGGTGGTGAAAGGGCTTTGGCTTCTGGTTGTATGTGGTGTGTTGAGTGTGCCCGGTGCGTTTGCCCAGGCCTTCGACCCTTATAGCCTGGAGTATGGGACGGAAAACCCTCCCCTGAATAAGTTCCGGGTGATACTGAACAAGATCACCCTGAGCGTTAATTCTGGCTATGGGCATACCTTTTACAATCATGACATTCCACCTACCGATGCCCTCATCGAACGGAACGGTGAGCTGATACTGGTGCCGGATGCACCTGCTTCCATGGGGCAGGGGTCTCAGGTGATCGGTGTACGCAACTGGCTCAATAACCCTTCCTCAGAAAACCTCATAGTCTCCTCAGAAGATCAGGTATTTACTACCAGCGATACGGAAACCTACAGTTTTGCCGGAGAAGGTAAGTCAGTACCTCTTAATCTGATGCTATACGGAGTCATTGCTAAAAAATTCCGCATCGGTGCCGGGTTTGGTCTTCAGTATCATAGTATTCGCTACCTGCAGGAAAAGAACGGCCTCACTCCTGACTACCAGGCCGATCTCAGCGGCCTGCAGACACGTTGGTGGATCATGGGAGGCTATACGATTTACGAATACTGGGACTATACCTTCACAGGGGACTTCCGTGTGGGTAAGATCAACCGTGGTGGCGATTTCAGTAAAACGCAACTTGATCAGGGCCTTACTTTCAACCTGGGAGTTACTATAGATAAAAACCTCAGCAAGTACTTCCGTGTATTTCTTAGACCCAGCTACGATTTCGGGGGCTATACTGCTCTTATCCCCAGTGGTACCGACATCCGCCACCGTGCCCCCACCGTATTTCTGGAATTCGGCATCAGCCTTAATTACCCCATTATGCCCCGCTCCCCAATTAAGGCAGACCATATGCAAATGGAGCATGTAGTGAACCACCCTCGCACTGGTAAAGCCATGTGGGTGAGGGGCCAGCCTATCACCAAAAAGCAAAACCCGCGGGTAGGCGAAAACCATCCTGTACTATTTAAGTATAAAGGCAAGAATAAGCGGAAAAGAAACCCTTATTAAGCCTCTTCTAATTGCATTTTCTGAAGGAAAATTGATTGGGTAGGTTACCAAATTTTATGTAACTTGCGCACCATTTCTGTTAGGAAACTTTAACATTATTTATGGCAGAAGGATCGAACGAAAACATCATTCCTATCAATATCGAGGACGAAATGCGGGGAGCCTACATCGATTATTCGATGTCGGTTATCGTATCTCGTGCCCTCCCCGATGTGCGCGACGGGTTGAAACCGGTGCACAGGAGGGTCCTCTATGGAATGATGGACCTGGGCGTTACATATAACAAGCCTTACAAAAAATCAGCAAGGATCGTGGGTGAAGTACTCGGTAAGTACCACCCCCACGGCGACAGTTCAGTTTACGATACCATGGTGCGGATGGCGCAGCCCTGGTCACTCCGCTATCCACTTGTGGACGGGCAGGGTAACTTTGGCTCCATCGACGGTGACTCACCGGCTGCCATGCGTTATACTGAGGCCCGCCTGCAGCGTATTTCAGATGAAATGCTGGGCGACCTGAATAAGAACACTGTCGATTTTCAGTCAAACTTCGATGACTCCCTTAAGGAGCCGTCCGTATTACCTGCCAAATTACCTAACCTGCTTCTGAACGGTACCTCTGGTATTGCCGTAGGTATGGCCACAAATATGGCACCCCATAACCTTACCGAGGTAGTGGCCGGCATCAAGACCTATATCGATAACCGCGATGTATCGATAGAGGAACTCATGCAGCAAATTACCGCACCTGATTTCCCTACCGGGGGAATCATATATGGATATCAGGGTGTGAAAAATGCCTTTGAGACCGGTCGTGGCCGTGTGGTGATGCGGGCAAAGGCTACCTTCGAAGAGACCAAAACGGGCAGGGAGATGATCGTGGTCACTGAGATCCCTTATATGGTCAACAAGGCCAACCTGGTAGAGAAAACTGCCATGTTGGTGAATGAGAAGAAAATAGAGGGAATCAGTGAGATTCGTGATGAGTCTGACCGTAAGGGTATGCGTATCGTGTACGAACTCAAGCGTGATGCGATGCCCAACATCGTCCTGAATAACCTCTACAAGTATACGCAACTACAGACCTCGTTTGGCGTGAACAATGTGGCACTGGTAAAAGGCCGTCCTGTTACGCTGAACCTGAAAGACATGATCCACCACTACGTGGAGCACCGTCACGAAGTGGTTATTCGACGTACTCAGTATGAACTGGATGAGGCCGAAAAGCGGGCCCACATCCTGGAAGGCTACCTTATTGCCCTGGATAATCTGGACGAGGTTATTAAGCTTATCCGTGAAAGCCGCGACCCTGAGACGGCACGTAATGAACTGATCAGCCGTTTCAAACTCAGCGAAATACAGGCACGTGCGATACTGGACATGCGCCTCCAGCGTCTTACCGGACTTGAGCGCGAGAAAATCCAGCAAGAGTACGACGAAATACAGAAAACTATCGAATATCTGCGTTCTATCCTTGCCAATGAGGAGATGCGGATGGACATTATCAAAGAAGAGCTCGACGCCCTGTCAGAGCGCTACGGTGATGAGCGCCGTACCGAAGTGGTACACAGTGCAGATGATCTCACCATCGAGGACATGATTCCAAATGAGGAAATGCTTATTACCATTTCTCATGAGGGCTATATCAAGCGTACGCAGCTCAGTGAATACCGTACCCAGGGCAGGGGAGGGGTAGGCTCCCGTGGTGTATCCACCAAGGACGAAGACTTTACCGAGCATCTTTTTGTGGCCAGCACCCATAACTACCTGCTTATCTTTACCGAGGCCGGTAAGGTATTCTGGCTGAAGGTATATGAGATACCCGAAGGGAGTAAGGCAAGTAAAGGCCGGGCAATTCAGAACCTGATCAATATTGAGAGCGGCGATAAAGTACGTGCCGTAATCAATGTTCAGAACCTGAGCGACGAGGACTATATTAATAATAACTACCTGGTAATGTGTACTGAAAGAGGTACCATTAAAAAAACCAGCCTCGAAGCTTATAGCCGCCCCCGAACCAATGGTATTAACGCTATTACAATTAATCCGGGTGATCGTCTGCTGAATGTAAGCCTTACCAATGGCGACAATCATATAATTATTGCGACAAGTTCCGGCCGTTGTATTCACTTCCATGAAACCCAGGTGCGCCCTATGGGCCGTACAGCTGCCGGTGTACGTGGTGTATTCCTGGCTGACCAAGAAGATCATGTAGTTGGCATGGTTTGTGTTGCTAGGGAAGAGGCTACCTTATTGGTAGTAAGTGAAAGAGGTTACGGAAAGCGCTCACTTGTAGAGGATTACCGTATTACGAAGCGGGGTGGTAAAGGAGTAAAGGCTATGCGCCTTACCGAAAAGACCGGTGCTCTCGTGGCCATCCAGGAAGTAGTGGATACAGATGACCTAATGATTATAAATCGTAGTGGTATCACCATCCGCATCTCTATGGACAACCTGCGCGTAATGGGACGTAATACTCAGGGAGTGAAGCTGATTCGCCTGAATGACACAGACGCTATTTCTTCCGTAGTAAGTGTGGAGAAGATAGAAGATGAAGAGGGCGAAGATATTGCGGAAGCGCTGGATCCGGAAGCAACTGCCGCCGGTGAAAACCCGGAGGAAGGTAATGGAGAAGGGGATGGAAATGAAACCGAAACCTCTCAAGAGTAGTTAACTGATTTTGCAACCAAAATAGTCCAGAAACACAACTGAACAAGAATTTTTTATCCATGAAACGAATAATTTTAGCACTTATCGTTACTGTAGTGGCTTTTTCAGGTAGTATGGCCCAGAAAAAGACGCTTAGAGATGCTGAGAAGGCGCTTAGGAAAGAAGAGTATTCTGAAGCTATGCAGCTTATCAGCGAAGCAGAGCAGCATGAGGAGACTGGCAGTGACTCAAAAACATATTTTGTAAAAGGTCAGATCTATGCCGGTGTAGCTGAGAATGCTCCCGACCTGGAAGAAGATGCCCTGGAAAAGTCTATCAAAGCTTACCAGAAAGTAGTGGAGATGACTGATGAAAAGGACAAGTACAACGGCCTGGCTGCACTTCAGCTTAACCAGTTATACACTAACCACCTGAACGCCGGCGCTACGGCTTATCAGAGTGGTGATCTGGAAACTGCCTATAATGAATTCGAAGTTGCTTCTATGGCTGACCCTATGGATACCACTGCGGTACTTTATGCCGGTGTGGCTGCCCAGCAGCTTGAGAATTATGAGAATGCGCTGAAGCATTACTATACCCTGATCGATGATCTTGATTACACAGGACAGGATGTATATTCAAGTGTAATTCTCTTCGAGCTTGACGTAAACGAAGATCCTGAGAAAGCCCTTGAAGTATTAGGACGTGCCCGTGAACTGTATCCTGAAAATCAGGACTTCATGACACAGGAGATAAACATCCTGATTGAGCAGGAGCGTGCTGATGAAGCCCGTGCCAAACTGCAGGAAGCGATCAAGAACAATCCTGACAATGCAACAATGTACTACAACCTCGGCTACCTCAACGATGAGATGGGTAAAGAGGATGAAGCTATGGCTGCATACAAGAATGCAATCGAGATCCGTCCTGATTACTATGAGGCTAACTTTAACGTAGCAGTAGCTTACTATAACAAAGCAGCTGACTTGCTTAAAGAGGCTAACAATCTGGACCTGAAAGAGTACCAGAAAAAAGGCCCTAAGATGGAACAGGAAGCTAAGGGATACATGGAAAAATCACTTCCTTACCTTGAAAAAGCTCATGAGCTTAAGCCTGAAGAAGTAATTATCATCGAAACGCTGCAGGCAGTATATACTCGCCTGGGTATGAATGATAAAGCCATGGAAATGAAGGAGAAAGCCGAAGCAATGTACGACGGCGAGTAATTTCTTCTGACATATTCTGAAATATAAGACCGGCAGGGCAATCCCTGCCGGTTTTTTTATGCTCTGCCAGGTAACCCCATACATGAATAACTAACTATTTAGTTATAGGAGGGAGGCTGTCTTTGTGATCCCAGGCAGGTCTGAGTGCAAGCCTCCTGACCAAACCCACCCGCAACCTTTGCTGGTTTGGATACAATTCAGCCCTTTCATGAGCCATAGTTTCCACTTTGGTAGTGGTGTTGGATAGCTCAGGTATAAAAGGGGTAGAGCTGAGGTCTCTCAGGACTTTTGTCACGAAGGAAAGAAGTGGGGAGAGCATCACGCATTTCTTGCAGATGTACACGCTCTTTTTCGTTCCAGTTATTTTGCAGTACGTAGTCCAGCTGAGACGGCGCGCTCATAATGGCCACCTATGCGGGTGGTTGACTGGAGTGGGTACGATAGGAAGGTTCATAAGACTGTACATGGAGATAATGTAAAGTGCTGCAAATGAGAGGCCTGAGAATTTTATGAATAGTCTGTGAGCCCAAGAGTTTGTTTAAGCCTCAAATAAGAGTCTCTATTTTTGCATAGAATAAAATGACCGCCCCTTAGTACGTTCTGTTTTGAAATAGCGCGCCTCATAGTTGTTAGAATAGTAAGTCTGGGAGGGGAGGATGAGATTCACCGGATTCAGTATTTTCATAGGGTTTAGCAAGGATCAAAAAGCGGGGAGGCATTTCAATAAATTTTACTTAACATAATATAAATTATGTAACTATTGTCTACTTTATTCCTTGAAGATAGCCGTATTGACGCTGGGCTCTGGCTCGGTTGTCTATTTACAGGTAAAAAAAGTTAGCTGCCTTTGGCAACGAACTTCCTCTTTGATATTCCATCTGGAACCGGTACAGATATCTCTAGTCTTTGGCGAACACCGGAAATTTACCAGCATCACCATAATCTTTTATTTCCAGACTATTTAGTGTTTGCATGTCTTCGTCTGAAATGGTGAAATCAACCGCTGCATTAGACTTCATGTGGTCTGGGTTGGTCGTCTTTGGTAGCGGCAGTAAGCCGAGTTAGAGATCGTACCTAATACCGAGCTGCGGTACTGATACATCATATTTGTCGGCGATAGCTTTCATGTCATCGATTTTTAACAAAGCGCCGTGCCCTATTGGTGAATATGCCTCTACCAAGAGGTCATTTTCCTCACAGAAACTGATGAGTTCGGCTGGTCTGTTTCCGGCATGAACCAAGGTTTGATTTACCATGGGCTTTACGGATGCTGACTCAAGGATAAAGTTTACCGGCATTGTATGCTTCTTCGAGCGCTTTCCATGCTTCACGATTGCCTTCGAAGTAACGATCATCTTCCTGAAAATGCTTCCAGGGTTTGGGGCTATGGATAATCATCATGTCAATGTAATCCACATCCAGTTTTTGCAGGGAGTCGTCTATGGCCTCCTTTGCATCCTGATAGGATTTAGCCTCGGTAGCGAGTTTGGTAGTGACAAAAATATCCTTCTCTTTTTACCCCGGAGGCTTTACGGCTTTTTCTACCTCATCATTATCAACTAACGATGTTCCTAATCCTAATTTTGGGATATTTACCCCATTCGATAATGTATAATTTTCTTTAAGTATCATATTATAAAAAATGACTAAGTGTTATTTCTTGAATTGTAACCTGACGTTCAGGTTTATCATATAACGGCTTGCGTAAGGAAGGTGTTATTATGATAATCAAACAAATGGCTCATAATGGCCTTAATTTCTACTATTTTCCGCTTTTTTAAGACCTTTTGACAGAGTTTTCACCGGTTTAGTTGGTTGTGTAGTGTTTTGATTATGTGTTATTGGTTTATATATATTAGATAATTATCTGATAAAAAGCTATAGTGAATTAATCCCAAAGAAGATAAGACAAATTTGTTCTGAAGGAGTTGTACTACCTGATCATTAAAAAAATTCATTCAGATGAAAGCGATAGGATTCAAAAAATCATTACCGATAGACCACCCGGATAGTTTTATTTCGTTCGAAACAGATAAGCCTAGTCCGGAGGGTCACGACCTGCTGATAAAAGTAGCGGCAAACTCAGTAAACCCTGTAGACTACAAGGTCCGGCAATCGGCGGCAAAGGATAAGGAACTGGACAGCCCGAAGGTCATTGGCTGGGATGCGGTAGGCACCGTGGAAGCCGTGGGTGATAAAGTATCCCTCTTTAAGGTGGGTGACCGGGTGTTCTACGCCGGTGACATTACGCGTGGTGGCAGTAATGCTGAATACCAGTTAGTAGATGAGCGAATCACGGGATCTGCCCCTCAAAAGCTGAATGATGCTGAGGTCGCGGCCATGCCCCTGACGGGGCTTACTGCTTATGAGTCACTTTTTGACCGCATAAAGGTGGACCCGAAAAAAGACGAGGGAAAAACGGTGCTGATACTCTCGGGTGCCGGTGGTGTTGGCTCTATAGCGATACAACTAGCCAAAAAGCTGGCAAATCTTACGGTGATAGCTACGGCTTCACGCGAAGAAACAGTGGACTGGTGTAAAAAAATGGGCGCTGACTACGTGATTAACCACCATGAAGACCTTACGGAAGAACTGAAAAAAACAGATCACCCTCAAGTGGATTACATCCTGGATTTTGTGGACCTGAAGGGCTACTGGGACACCATAGCGGAAGTGATAAAGCCGCAGGGACATGTGCTGTCCATTACCGCCAGTGATGAACCACTGAACCTGAATGTGCTGAAAAATAAGAGTGTCACTTTTTCCTGGGAGCTGATGTTCACACGTTCTATGCACCAAACGGATGACATGGAACGCCAGCACGAAATCCTAAACCACCTCTCTCAACTGCTGGAAGATGGTACGCTGCAAAACACGCTTACTACTACGCTTGAGGGCTTCACTGTCGAGAACTTCAAGCAGGCTCATGAAAAGCTGGAATCGGGAACCATGATAGGTAAGCTGGTGATCTTATTTTAATAGAGTAATTTGACGTCTAAAGTATTAAGGCCTGCACTTTCCCTGGAAAGCGCAGGCCTTTCATTTGTCATCCGAAGAAACTATCACAACCGGGCGTCCACTTCCTCACTTTCCAGGGCAAGAACGCCGAAGGTACACTCATGTACCTTGCGTAGCGGTTCACGGGCTACGAATCGCTCGAGGGATTCGATCCCTAATGCAAATTCGCGGAGAGCAAGCGAACGCTTCCTGCCGAGGCTCCGGTTTTTGAGAGCCTTCATGTTATCCTGCAGGGTATACTCCGGTCCGTAAATGATACGCAGATACTCCCGCCCGCGACACTTGATGGCAGGCTGCACGAGGCCCTTTTTACCACGGGCAATAAAGTCAGCAGGCTTCACTACGATGCCCTCCCCTCCTTTTCCGGTGAGCTCCGTCCACCACTGAATCAGCGCTTCGCAGGCTGACTCATCGGCGAGGTTTACCACCTTATACGGAGTGGCAATGATCAGGCCCGGGTCTGCCTCACTTAGGTTACGGATGGCCTCCATGTGCCACTGGTGGGGTTTGTCCGTATGGACCTTGCCCTCGGTTGCGAGTACATGGAACGGGGCGAGCCGGTAATCATCCAGGCTATTGACCGGCCAGCAGTAATGCCTGTAGGCCTGTTTGTAGTCTGTGATCATCGCCTGCCGGGTTCGGTAGCTGCTCAGTAACTCCTCTACTCCAACCAGTCCACGGATTTGCGCGTCCTCCAGTTCCGTAATGGCGTGGCTGAGTCCCTGACTGGCAGAAGCTCCCACCGCAGCATACTGGTCTTTGATGAGGGCCTGCGCTTTGGCTGACCATGGCATAAGCTCGGCATCCAGGCACACCCAGTCCGTGTCCATCTGCTCCCAGAAGCCTGAAGCGGTAAGTGCTTTACGGATACGCGTTATGAAGGCTTCTTCCAGTTGGTTATCGTTAAAGAAGTTACGCCCGGTACGCGTATAGCATATGCCGCTGCCACCGTTTTCGAGTCCAAAGCGTTCGGCTACTGTTGCCTCATTTTTGCAAATAATGAGCACCGCCCGTGACCCCATGTGCTTTTCCTCACAGACTACCTGGCCTATGCCCTGGCTGCGGTAGTACTGCAGTGCTTCCGCCGGGTGTTCGAGGTACTCCTCCGCGTGGCTCGTTTCTGAGGGCGACATGGTGGGTGGCAGATAGATCAGCCACTTAGGGTTAATGGCAAAACGGCTCATGACTTCCAGGGCCGCCATGCTGTTCTCTTCCCGCAGGGTGATATTGTTCCGTAGGCGCGTACTAATGATGCGTTTTCCGGTAACGTCCCCGATGTCCAGCAGGTCATCCGCTTCATGCTGATGCGAGAGGCCCGCCCCCTCCGGTTGAAGGGGCCTGGCAGGCTCCTGGTACACACGCTGTGCAGGTACTGCTACTAACTCCTGCTCCGGGTAGCGTAAGGCAGTAAGCTTACCGCCAAACACACAGCCGGTATCTATGTCGATGGTCCGGTTGAGCCACTGGGCTTCGGGTACAGGCGTATGGCCGTACACTACCATGGCCTGCCCGCGGTATTCCGAGGCCCAGTCGTGCCGAACGGGCAATCCGAACTCGTCGGTCTCGCCTGTGGTTTCACCATACATACAGAAAGATCGTACTGCAGCGCTCCCTCGACCCTGCATCTCTTCTTTTAGCCCGGCATGGGCAACTACCAGGCGACCCCCATCCAGTACGTAGTGGCTGACGAGCCCATAGATGAAGTCACGCACCTGGCTTTTGAATGCATCGGACTCAGGAGCAAGCTGCTCCACCGTCTGTTCCAGTCCGTGACGGATCTGTACGTTTTTACCGTTGAGGTACCTTTGCAGCTTCATATCATGGTTGCCTGGCACACAAAGTGCGCTACCGTCATTCACCATGCTCATCACCAGCCTGAGCACACCGGGAGAATCAGGCCCGCGATCTACCAGGTCACCGAGGAAAATCACCTGCCGCCCTTCCGGGTGGCTTACGCTATAACCAAAATTGCTTTCATCGGTGAAGGCTTCGCGTATTTCGTAGCCCAACTTTACTAATAGCTCTGTAAGTTCGGTATAGCAGCCATGCACATCGCCGATGATATCGAAGGGTCCACTAAGCTCTTTTTTGTCATTATAGAGCTTCTCCCGGTGGATGGTGGTGAGGGTTTCCACTTCCTCCACAGATTTCAGAACATGAATGTGCCTGAAGCCTTCTCTTTTCAGCGTCTTGATGGATCGTCTGAGCTGTGAGCGCTGCTGCGTGATCACATGGCGGCTCAGGTCACGATCCTCTCGGCTGGAGTTGCGTACTCGACATACCTTTTCAGGGATATCGAGTACGATAGCCACAGGCAGGCAGTGATGCTCACGGGCAAGTGAGAGAAAAGGTCTGCGGCTTTCAGACTGTGTATTGGTCGCATCCACTACGGTAAGCAGGCCGCGCCGGAGGCGTATAGTGGCCAGGTGGTTCAGTAGTTCAAATGCATCACCGGTGGCTTGTTGGTTATTTTCATCATTAGACACCATGGCACGGCACTGGTCGGATGAGATCACTTCATACGGTCCGAAGTGCCGGCGGGCAAAGGTGGATTTTCCGGAGCCGGATATCCCCACGAGTACCACCAGGGAAAGCTCAGGTATAGAAATCTCGGTTTTCATTGTTCTGTCAGGTTAAAAATGGCCATTTGTGAGGGGGCTCCTACATTTTCTGCCTCCTCTCCTACCGGCATGATGCGGGCCTGGTAGCCGTAGGTGTCGCAGACATGGTCTACCCAGATGCTGAATTCCTCCCTGCTCCACTCAAAGCGGTGGTCGCTGTGGCGTAACTCCCCGGCACTCAACTGCTCGAATACTTCGTTGTAATCACCGTTTGGTGTAGTGAGCACGACTGTCCGGGGTTTTGCATTAGCAAAAACCACGCGTTCGAAGGCTGGTAATCTGTCTGTATCCATGTGTTCTATAACTTCTATCAGGGCGACGGCATCGTATCCGGCAAGCCTTTTGTCACGGTAGGTAAGGGCGCCCTGAATGAGGCTGATGCGCTCTTTCAATCGCGGAGCCATCTCATCCATATGCAGGCGTTCAGCGGCCTTTTGCAATTCGCGGGGGGAGACATCCATGCCTAATATGCGGGTAAACTGCTTTTCCTTAATCAGCAGACGCAATAGCTTGCCATCTCCGCAGCCCAGGTCGGCTACTGTACGGGCACCGGAATCCTTTATGGCTTCCAGGGCTATTCGCAAGCGCTGATCGTGGAGTCTTTCCCTTTTTTCTTTGATAAGGCTGTTCTCATACTCATCCGGAGTATCTTCCTCCGGCTCTGTCAAACGATTCATTGCACTGCGGGTCAGTCCGCCAAGGCCTTTCAGGTACCGCCGTGTGATCTGTTCTTTTTCCGGATGGTCTGGCAGCCAACTATGCCCTTTTTGCAATAGCTTCTCTACCTCCCGCTCACTGACCCAGTAGTGCTTATGGCTATCCAGGGCAGGTATGAGAATGTAAAGGTGTGAGAGCAGCTCGTGCAGTCTCTGGCGGCCCCGTAGTGCTACCGTATAGTAGCGGCTTTCGCCCCACTCCTGTACTTCTTTATCCAGGGGGTGGCGCAAGACGGATACGGTATAGCCAAGAGGCTCAAATAGCCTGCGGATAAGCCCCTCACCGCCTTTTGGCGCGGGCATAACTGCAATAGTGACCTCAAAGGGCATTACTTCATCCACCAAATCCGGCCGCTGGCTGCAGGTGCCATTCATAGCTGTGGAAAAGGCACGGGCAATGGCGACACTCATGTATGAGGAGGCCACATAGGGACGGTCATTGACATATTGGGCAAGGGCAAAGTCGGTATTTTCCCGCTTCTGGCTTCTGATGTATTCTATCGGGTTAATGTCCAGGAGCAGGCATACCGAGCAGGCGGACTCGTCGGCCACAGGGTAAAAGATGTGGGCCTGCCCTGCGGTAAGTTTTACTGACTGCATACGGTCAGGATGCTTGTGCAGCAGGTAGCTCAGGTCCCTGGCTCCCGGTCTGTCTGTAGTTATTTTTAGTAGCATGTTCTTGTTTCAGGTAAAGTTTTTTTCAATTGCTTATTTACAGATCTTCCACCATGGGTGGGTTGGTGCCGGCACTTTTACCGGAGCTGCAGGTTCAGGGTGTTCTTCTTTTTGTACCGGCCCGGGCTCAAAGTCTCTCATGTGCATGCCCGGGTTTGGGATAAGGGCTTCCTGCAACTGGGCCAGTAAGTCAGCTGCTTCCGACCGGATATCTTCCTGCAGGGCTTCCTGAGAGTGAGAAGGCATCATGTTATCCTCTGCAAAGGCATAATAGAAGTAGCCGTGATTAGTGAGGAAGGGATACTCTTCACTCAAGGTGTAATTGATCTCGTGGAGTATTTCCTCTGACGGCTCTTTCCTGCCAGCCAATTGATTCAGGTAAATACCTATCTTCCATTCATTATAATGAGGGGTGGTAAATAGGGACCTGAAGTGATGAAGAAATGTCCGGCAGGCTCTTTTCTGATTGTAGTTAAATGAAAATACCTCCAGAATAAACTCATCATCCATATGTACCGCCAAGGCTTGCCGGTATAGCCAGCATTCAAAGGTCTTGAGGGAGATGATCCCAAGGGCCACCTGGTACATTCTTTCTATTAGTAATTCCATTATTCTGTCATCCTTTTCTTAACGATACAAAGGTGGAGAGGTACTGCGCAGTCTTTTTGCGTAGTGGGTGTAATGAAAAATTTTTACGAAAAAAAACTTTACGACTGCCGTCGCCTTATCTTCACAGTACCTCTTTTCCCTCTCCCGGCAGCAGGCGATAATACGTTTCCTTTTCTATCATTAAGCCCTCTGAGTGTCCTGCTGGCCAGTAATACTGGTAATCTTTTGGGTGCTTTACATCTATGGCCATCACCTTTTCATTGTAGTAAGTGGTTACCTGCCCCTGCAGGGTGTGACCGACGACTATGGCCGAACCGCCAAACTTCTGCAGTACGGCATCTATTTGTTCCTGCTCCAGGTCATCCTTAAAGTACCCGCGGTACCAGCAGGGCCCTGTTTCGTTAGAGGTGAGAAACTGTTCTGCTCCTGCACCCGGTTGTGGGTAGTAGCGCTGGTAGTAGTTTTTGCGGATGAGGTCATTTATCTTTTGCAGGTCCAGGTATTTATAGTTTACGAGGTCAGGGTGCAGGCCGCCGTGGGTAAATAGGATGCCGTTGATGCGCTCCACGGTGTTTTTGGAAGACATCCACCGGCCAATGAGGGATTGCGGGCTGTACAGGTCGTGCTGCTGCCTGCCCAGTAATGTAGCTGCATTAAAGTACTTTGTCTCTGCCGCATAGTAGTCGCCGTGCATATTCTTCAGCTCATGGTTGCCTATGATAAAGTGGACCTTCCCTCCTGCCGCACGGGCGTCCTGCTCCAGCTTATATATGAACCACAGCACTTGGGTGGTACTGTAGCCGCGGTCTACAAAATCGCCCAGCAGCACGAGGTGGCCCCTGCCAAAGGCCCATTGCAACTCCCGGTCTATCACTCCCGCCGATATAAGGATGTCTCGAAAGGCCTTGTACCCGCTCTCAATGTCCGATACGGCAAAGATCGCCTCGCCGTCATCGTAGCTCACGGGAGGGTGGTTAAAGGTACTTTGCAGCCGGAAGCTGAAACGGGTAGAATCCAGTGGAAAAAAGCAGGTGGCTTGGTAATCGGCGTCTGCGGCTACCTCATTGGATTCCGTATAGAATCCCTGCTCACGATTGCCCGCCAGGTAGTTTACACTTAACGTAGAGTCATTTTTATAGAAAATATAGGGGCCGTCGTGGTTTACATGGTAGCCGGTTTCATTATCCCAATAGTGTATACTGGCATCGATAGAGAGGCCGAGGGTGATTAATATAAACAGCAACAGCAGAACGGTAAGGCCCAAGTGCTTGAGATAGCGTAATACTCTTTTCTTCATGATGTGTTTTGTTGGTCATTTTGGCGCAACGTAGCCTCGTACTTTTGCCTTTAAAAAATAATGTGACCACCTGCGGGGAGAGGGGGATAAACAACATACCGTACTTGTCATAGCCAGCAGGTTACACCTTCCCTCCTTCGATAACAGAGGAGGGGCCCGGCACTCAGGGATGCAAAATGCCATAGAGCTTTACAGGCTGGGCCCGAAGGGCCATAGGCGTCAGGTAATAAACCAATCAATAACCAGGCATTAGCACTACACTTACTATTAGCATACTACTACCAGGTTACGTACCTGACGGCACTGGTATGGGGTTGGGCTGGTATTTCTACAAAGGTTGTGGCTCGTGTGTGAGTCCCACCCACCCACCCTGGCGTTTATGCCATCGTTCCATAGGCATTCTTCTGTGCCTGGGCGTCTTGTGTGACGCCCGCTTATATGCAAGCCCAGGCAGATAGGAAATCCGGTACTTAGGTTGATGGCTAAGGGGGCCCCTCAGCGGGCTTTATTTACAGCACTCATGCCGTTCGTCACGCTAGGCCTGGTTGTTGACCAGGTTCTTAGGTGCCCCCTCCCGTGTTTGTGGCGGATGACCTGTATCGTGAGGGGTGAAATTTGAGTGAAGCGGCCGGGCATGGTTACCAGGCTCACCAATACCTCAGGTAAACGGTGGGCGCCAGATTCATTAGCATTCCCTGAACTTTCGGCTTATTTTTGTCCTTTATAAGCCCGTATGACTTTGCGACAGAAACTTCTCCTGATAACACCGCCTTTTACTCAGCTTAATACGCCTTACCCGGCGACGGCTTACCTTAAGGGTTTTCTTAACACGAAAGGCATAGCCAGCTACCAGCTAGACCTGGGCATTGAGGTAATTCTGGATTTGTTTTCTGTGGAAGGCCTTAAAAAGCTATTTGCTACCATTGAAAGTCAATCAGCAGGCCTTTCTGAAAACAGCAGGCGTATCCTGGCGCTTAAAAAGGATTACCTGAAAACTATCGGGCCTGTTATAGGCTACCTGCAGGATGATAATCCTACGCTGGGTCACCTGATTTGCGAAGGGAATTACCTGCCTGAAGCCAACCGCTTTACTCAGCTTGATGACCTGGAGTGGGCCTTTGGCACCATGGGGGTCCGCGATAAGGCCCGCCACCTGGCTACGCTCTACCTGGAGGATCTCTCGGACCTTATAGTAGAAGCTGTAGACCCTCACTTTGGCTTTAGCCGCTACGCGGAGCGGCTGGGGCGCTCGGCCAGCACTTTCGATGGTCTGCAGGCAGAACTCCGGAAGCCCGGTACTTATATTGATGAAATTACCCTGCGCCTGCTACAGCAGCATGTGGCGCGTGAACAGCCTACCCTAGTGGCCCTCTCGGTTCCCTTTCCGGGCAATTTATACAGCGCCTTTACATGCGGGCAATGGCTTAAGGAGCACCACCCCGGTATTAAAATTGTGATGGGCGGGGGCTTTGCCAATACTGAGCTACGCTCTCTCACGGATGCCCGGGTATTTGACTACGTGGATTACATTTGCCTGGACGATGGCGAAGCTCCTATAGAAAATCTGCTGGAGTACCTGGAGGGTGAGCGCCCACTGGCCCAGTTAAAGCGTACCTTTGCCTGTACGGAAGGCAAGGTAGTGTACTATAATGGCAGTACCCAAAAAGATTACCCGCAGCGCGAAACGGGCACGCCGGACTATTCCGATCTACCGCTGCACAGCTACCTGTCTGTCATTGAGATAGTAAACCCCATGCACCGGCTCTGGAGCGACGGACGCTGGAACAAGCTTACGCTGGCGCACGGCTGCTACTGGGGTAAGTGCACGTTCTGCGATGTTTCGCTCGACTACATTAAGCGTTATGAACCTCTGACGGCAAAGTTGCTCTGCGATCGTATTGAGGAGATGATCGCCCAGACGGGCCAGAATGGCTTTCATTTTGTCGATGAGGCGGCCCCGCCTGCTTTGTTACGCGAACTGGCCCTTGAGATTCTGCGCAGGGAGCTTACTGTGGTGTGGTGGACGAATATCCGCTTTGAAAAGAGCTTTACGGCTGACCTGTGCCGTCTGCTGAAGGAATCGGGCTGCATTGCTATTTCCGGGGGGCTGGAGGTGGCCAGTGATCGCCTGCTGGCGCTGATCCAGAAGGGGGTAACCATTGCCCAGGTAGCCAAGGTGGCAGAAAATCTGACCGAGGCGGGCATCATGGTGCATGCCTACCTGATGTATGGCTTCCCTACTCAAACCGCCCAGGAAACAATCGACTCGCTGGAGGTGGTGCGTCAGCTCTTCCAGCACGGGATCGTGCAGTCAGGATTCTGGCACCAGTTTGCCATGACTGCGCACAGCCCTGTAGGCCTGAACCCCGCCCTTTTTGGTGCCCGGAAAGTAACCGAAACGGTGGGCACCTTTGCTAACAATGACATTTACCACCAGGACCCCAGCGGGGCCGACCATGAGCAGTTTAGCGAGGGCCTGAAAAAATCGCTCTTTAACTACATGCACGGCCTCTGCTTCGACTATCCGCTACAGCAGTGGTTTGACTTTAAGGTGCCGCGGACCACGGTACCTCAGACGCTCATCCAAAAGCAACTGGCGCAGGAAGAGGCTAACCCGCTTAAGGCTACCTCCAAAATTATCTGGCTGGGCAACCAGCCGCAGTTGACACATGGGAGAAAAAGGAAAAAGGGAAAGGATGGGGCCGTAGTTGAGTTCCAGGTCGCTAATAAAAACCACGAGCTGCACTTCAGCATCCGGCAGGACTGGGCGACGTGGTTGCAGGAAATCCTGCCCCTGCTGGCACCGGAGGGTACTAGCGTTTGGACCTACCAGAAGCTTCAGGAAGATTTTCAGCAACGCTCCATAGGCTCCTGGGAAAGGTTCTGGTACAGCCAGCAAGCGCAGGAACTCCGTGAAAGCGGGCTGCTGGTGTTGTAGGGTGATTCAGGCGGGCTTTTGGACATCCCCCGACACCAACAATCTCAATTTTAAAGGATACACAAGTGCGTCGCCCCCTATCAAAGCATAGCCGTCAAGTTAAGGGTGTAAATGGCTTGAAAATAGCATATTATTAATTCAAAAAGGCAATAGCACTTTATGAGCCGGGGTTGGACCCGCATACGGGCGGGCACAGCATTAGAAGTTGCCGTATCAGATTGCATGGGGATACATTCTGCAAGAACCTCCCCTGATTAGAAATACGCATTCGCGTTTTCTAATCGGTCCCCTGCCTAATAGGAGGGGAATTGTTGCTTCGCTTGACGGATATGCCTATCAAAGCCAAGGAAATTTATAATGCTCTGTAAAGGCACCCGTCCCTGCAGCCTTCCGGAAGAGTAGCTTTGGCCTTTACATTTTCTCTCAGGTTTTTGTACTCATCTGTTCTGGACCCTCGTCCGGTCGTTCGTCACGCCCCAGGTGCCGTTGGTCAAGTTCTTTGGCAGCAGGGCCATTACTGAGTATACTTGAGCATGATTTCTTTCTTGAAAAGGGATAGGAGGGCAAACGGCTACGGCACTGCGCTGCTGCTGGTGGCTATGGTGGTGTTTCTGGTGATGATGGAAGAGCACGAGCCGCTTTTCAGCATCACTTTTGCCGCCTATATGTTTCTGCTGCTCTTCTGGCTGGTGAGTAAGTACATGGAACTGGTGCGCCTGAAAAATGAGAAGAGGAAAACGGAACTGCAGCATCTGCAGAGCCAGGTAAGCCCCCACTTTTTCTTTAATACGCTGAATAATCTCTACGGCCTGATCGGGAAAGACCAGGACAAGGCGCGGAAGATGGTACTGCAGCTCTCGGACATGATGCGCTACAGCATTTATGAGGGGCAAAAGGAATGGGTAACGCTGGAGGAGGAGCTGGCTTACCTGCAGGGCTACATCACGCTGCAGCAGTCGCGGTACCACCGGCAGGTGCTGGTAGACCTGGAGGCGGATGTGGGGCATCCGCAGCTAAAGGTGAAGCCGCTGCTCTTTATCATACTGGTAGAAAATGCCTTCAAACATGGGGTGGAAAATATGCAAAAAGGGGCGTATGTGACTATCGGGGTGCAGACGGATGACAAGGGGGTGGACTTTAGGGTGGAAAATAACACGGAACCGGACACCACAACCACCAGCGGGGGGCTGGGGCTGGAAAACCTGAAAAGAAGGCTGGAACTGAGCTATCCGGGGAGGCACACGCTGAAGACGGAAGCCAGTCCAGAGATATTTCAAGCATACCTGAGGCTGGAACTATGATGCGCTACCTGATCATAGATGATGAGCAGATGGCTCACGACATCATAAAAGAGTACGCGGGTATGGTTCCGGAAATGGAGTTGCTGGCGCACTGCTACGATGCGTTTGAGGCGCTGCGCTACCTGCGGGAGCATAAGGTGGACCTGATCTTCCTGGATATCAACATGCCGAAGCTGAAGGGCTTCGCGTTTCTGCGTACGCTGTCTGCCCCTCCCAAGGTCATTGTCACTACCGCCTACAGCGAGTTTGCGCTGGAAGGCTACGAGCTGAACGTAACGGACTACCTGCTGAAGCCTTTCAGCTTTGAGCGCTTCCTGAAAGCGGTGATTAAGGCCGTCGATACACTGGCCCCTACCCCTGTGCAACAACCTGCAACGCCCGGGGAAACGGATAAGCGTCTCTTCCTACAGGCAGATAAAAAGCTGATCCAGGTGGCGGTGGGTGACATCCTCTGCATAGAAGCCTCCGGCAATTACTGCAAAGTGATCACCGAAAAAGGTACTATCCTTACGCGGGAAACGCTAACGGGCCTTACCCAGCGGCTACCGGCCGGGGATTTTGTCCAGGTGCACCGCTCTTTTTTTGTGGCCCTTTCTCACATCACGAGCATTGAGGGTAACCGGGTATTTGCAGGCAGGTACGAGCTACCAATCGGCCGGGCGTATAGGGCGGGATTACTAGAGGTGGTGGAGGGTAAATAAGTGATGGAGGGGTGATATCCATCTTTTGAATTTTATCAAATTAAGGCCGGACTGCTCTGATGGAAGGGAATTCTCCCCGGATAAGGTCATAGCCGTCAAGCTAAGGGTGTAAGTAGTTAAAAAAATAGGATGTTAGCCATTCTCCCTCAGTCAGTTGACTGACGGGGACAATTCGCTACCTAGCGAATCAGGGGCGGGCCTGGCAGTAGAATTGGCCGTAAATGGCTGCTTTAAAAAGCATTCTGCCAGTACCCCCGAAAGTCGGACCTCCGAAAGTCGGACCTCTCCTATTGGAGGGGAATTATTCGTCCTTACCTCACCTGTTCAGAATGTGCCTGAAGCGTATCCCCGCTGCTCTTTTTTCCCTTCCCTGGTCATAGCGCTGATCAGGCCTGTTTATGATGAAACGGTGCCTCTCTGCCAACGGGGCCGAAGGCTAGGGGCTACTAAACATGCCATTTGCACCTTTTCCTACAGAAATAAGCTGTACCTTGTAGGTGCACAAAAATTGTTAGCCCGGTCACTATGGTAGTTAATATATTGATAGCGATTGGGTTAGCCCTAGTCGCCCTATTTGTCCTTCTTTACATCTTCCCACTAGGGTTATGGATATCGGCCTTATTTTCAGGGGTAAAGGTGAACCTGATGGATCTGGTATTTATGCGCTTCAGAAGGGTGCCGCCTAAGCTGATCGTGAGCTCGCTGATACTGGCAGTGAAGGCAGGCATTCATGGCATAAACACTCAGTTGCTGGAAACACACTATCTGGCTTCAGGCAATCTCAAAAATGTGATTAAGGCATTGATCGTAGCTGATAAAGCCAACCTGAATCTGTCCTTTCAGCAGGCTACTGCCATAGACCTGGCGGGCAGGGATGTGCTGGAAGCGGTGCAAATCTCTGTAACGCCTTATATGATCATAGTCCCTGCGATTACAGGTGTTTCCGGCGATGGCATACAGCTATTGGCAGAGGCGCGTGTAACCGTGAGGACTAACCTGGACCGCTTAGTGGGCGGGGCTGGCGAGGAAACGATAAAAGCCCGTGTGGGGCAGGGTATTATATCAAGTATGGGTGAAGCAGCGAGCTACAAAACTATACTGGAAGGACCGGAAGATATATCAAGGCGTGTTTTGGAGGACGGACTGGACGCAGGTACTTCCTTTGAGATCCTGTCTATTGATATTGCGGACATCAACATCGGAAAGAATATCGGGGCCATCCTTCAGATCGATCAGGCAGCGGCAGACCTGGAAGTCGCAAATGCCAAGGCAGAGGAACGCCGGGCGATGGCTGTGGCACAGGAGCAGGAAATGATGGCTGCTACCCAGGAAGCCCGTGCGCTGGTAATCGAAGCGGAAGCCGAACTGCCAGCTGCTTTATCCCGCGCTTATAGACGCGGGCAGCTATTGGCAAACAGATAGCCATTACCAGTCTATCATACTACATTTTTTAACTCCCCGGCCTGTCTGTACTAAAACCAGCTAATGCTGCCCGGCTTACAGCAGGCAACCGGGTTTTAGCAGGTCCTTACCTGTCCTCATTGCGGAGCAGATAGGATGGGGTAATAGGGATTGGGGGGAGTGACAAGTTTTCTTTACCTTCATCTACTTAGGTAACAGGGTGGATTTATTCCCACAGAGCTTGGTAAAACCGACATTATGCTATCGTGATGTATGTACATGGCTTGATAGGATGGTAAGGTAAATGGTGAGACTGGTAGGGGCCTCACGCTTAAGGTGAGGTTCGAATAAGCGGTATTTATATCAGCTCCTCCTCCTCCCCTTGTCATTCTATGCCATCTGGTAGCTGTCATGCCCTTGCGAGGCCTCGAGGGATAATATTTTTTGAGGTTAAAGAAAACATATTCTGTTACTGACAGTGTCACTATCAGGTAATGACCATTTAATTTTAAATGCAATATTACTTTGTAAGTATTCTTAAATGATTGGCACAGATAAAGGCTCACAAAAAAAGATTAACGATCTGATATTATCCATAGACTGGTCCGGCAACCCTTTGGGTCCAATGGAGGACTGGCCGGCCAGCCTGAAGGATAGCTTAGATACGGTTCTATCTGCCGGCCTGCCTATGGGCATGCTATGTGGGCCTGAACTGATCCAGTTGTACAATCACCCATTCAGCAAATTAATAGGAGATAAACACCCGCAAGCCATGGGAAAGCCATGCCGGGAAAGCTGGGCCCATCTCTGGCCACGACTTAGCCATGAGCTTGATGCGGTGATGACCAAGGGTGAGGCTGCTATAGTGGAAGATATCTATATCTCCTCTCAGCCGCATAAATCTCTCTCTGGTCACTACTTTACCCTCCACTTGTCGCCCATTAAAAATAACGGACAGGTCAGCGGGGTGTTGATGGTCTGCCAGGAGCAGACGGCCAGGCTCAGTAAGCAGGAAGATGAAGTCATCGATAAGCTGCATGAGGTATTCATGGACCTCCCTGCCTTCATCGCCATCTTAAAGGGGCCGGATCACAGGCTGGAGCTATTTAATGATAGTTATACGCAACTGGTGGGTAAGAACAGGGATATTATTGGGAAGCCTATAGAAGAAGCCCTGCCGGAGGTAAAAAGCCAGGGATTTATCGGTTTGCTCGACAATGTTTACAAGACGGGTAAGCCATTTATCGGAAATGAAATACCGGTAAACCTTGACCGTACTGTAAATGGCGATTTGGATAAAGTGTATGTAAATTTCATATACCACCCCTACCGTGATGAGACCGGTGATGTTCAGGGAATATTCGTTCACGGAATGGATGTGACGGAGCTGGTTAAGGCAAAACACAGGGCAGAAAAACTGGCCCTTAAGCTCAGGCAACAGTCCCGCATTTTCGATATCGCGCTATCCTCTATTCCTGAATATGTATATGTGTTCGACAGCCATGGCCGGTTTGAATATGCCAATGCCTCCCTACTCAATTTATGGGGCAAAACCCTGCCGGAAGTAATAGGTAAGAATTTTCAGGAGCTGGGCTACTCGGAAGAGTTAGTAAAGCTGCATTCGTCCCAGATAGCTGAGGTGGTCCGGACAAAAAGACCTCTGAAAGGGGAGAATGCTTACACGAATGCAGAAGGCAAAGAGGGGTACTACGAGTATACCTTCTCCCCTATTCTTAATGAGGATAATGAAGTAGACATTATCGTAGGGTCTACCCACGACATCACGATACGCAAAGAAGCCGAAGAGATACTAAAAGAGCAGGAAGCATATTATCGTTCCATGACCAACAATACCCCGGTCATCACCTGGATATCTGATGCAGAGGGGCAGGTTTCATTTTTTAACAAGCCCTGGTATGATTATACGGGGCAGGCACCAAATACCGCACTGGGGCATGACTGGCTCCGGAGTATACACCCTGAGGATGCTGATAAGGCACTGAAGACCTTTCTCAAGTCTTCCCACGAAAGATCCTCTTTCAGCTTAGAGTTCCGAATAAAGGGGGGGGACGGAAATTATCGCTTTTTCCAGAATTCGGCTCAGCCTAAGTTCGATGGGGCCGGTCATTTTGAAGGATTTATCGGTTCCCTGGTAGATATCCATGAGAGAAAGCTCGTAGAGCAGACACTGAGGTATCAAAATAGCCTGTTGGATGCTCAGCAGGAGGTCTCCCCTCTTGCTACGCTTATTGTTTCCCCCGAGGGAACAATTGTCAACTATAATGATCTCTTCTTCAAAATGTGGAACATGCCTGAGTCAGTGGTGCAGTCCGGCCTGGATGACAATGCGTTGGAAGCAGCTATGATGCAACTGGTTGAGGCGGACGGTTTTGTGAGCAAAGTTCATGAGGTATACGAAAGCAGAAGCACTAATAATGAAAAACTGCACTTTAAGGATGGCCGCACACTGGAGCGATTCGGCTCCCCCATCTGGGACAAAGAAGATGGTACCTACTATGGCTATGTGTGGTTCTTCCAGGACATTACGGAGCAGGAAGACCTGGCCAGGCAAAAGGATGATTTTATTGCCATCGCCAGCCATGAGCTTAAGACCCCTGTCACAAGCATAAAGGCCTACACCCAGATACTTAGGGCCATGTTCAGAGATACAGGTGATGAGGTGTCGGACGCGATGTTTGTGAAAGTTGACCAGTACATCAATAAACTGACCGACCTGGTCACAGAAATGCTCGATGTCACCAAAATTGAACAGGGCCAGTTGCGATTCCGTATGGAAACGTTTGACCTGAATGCCCTGGTCACTGAGATTGTGGAGGACCTCCGGCGGACAACGGAGCAACATACGCTTGAGCTCGTCATCAAAGGGGGCTTGGCCTTATGCGGCGATCAGGACCGCATAGGCCAGGTAATAGTGAATTTCCTGACCAATGCGATAAAGTATGCCCCGGAGTCGGACAGGATCATTGTACGGACAGAACTGAAGGGTGAGAATGTCATCTTTTCGGTGCAGGACTTCGGCACCGGCCTCTCAGAAGAAGACCGACAGAAGGTATTCGACCGCTTTTACCGGGCCTCCAATAAAAGCCACCAGGCCAAACCCGGCATGGGCCTGGGCCTCTTCATATGCGCCGGCATCATAGAGCGCCACGGCGGCCAAATCTGGGTAGACAGTGTAGAAGGCGAAGGCTCTACGTTTTACTTTTCTGTGCCTGTGGGGCCTAATTTAAATAGCCTTCCTTAGTCGGTAGACTCCTAAATACTGGCTGTGCAAACTACCGCGAAGAGAAAAATATCCTGTAAGGATTAAATGGAAATTACCAAGTGCAGAGGCATATAGTAGCCTAACTTTACGGAATGGGTACGGAATTAATTCTAACTATTTCTAAAGTCTTTCCTCCACTCAAATTTTTGGTAGAGAAGTACGAAAATGTGTTCGCTGGGAAACTGCTTAAAGTTTTTGAAAAAGACGGCAATGTCTTTGGCGTGTATAGAAACGGAAGTGAAAGGCAACTTACTTCCAAGAATGCAGATACTGATCCTCTGCTAATCAGAAAGAAAGGCACTGTCATTTTTTTACGCAAAGTGCATGAAGGTGGTAAGCAGGCGGTGAGAATAATGACATTGAAAGTTGCAACTCTACAGGAAGATACACTTTTAGATCAAAAGCCGTATTGGGATGGTCTTTTAGGTGACTTTCCATTATACCAGGTAGAAGGTTTTACGCTTTCGCCGGATCAGACTAAAGTAGTGTTTTTGATAGAGAAGTGGGTAACTTCATCAGTGCTGGTTCTTGTAGATATTAAAACCGGTGAACTTAAAGAGCTGTTTCCTGCTTCAAAATTCGAATTTATCAGATCAGGAAATTATAAGGGGAAATTTTTGGTGGATTCATATGAAATTGAAAATGATAAAGGAAGGCAGCTATGGCATAAAGTGAGAGATTGGGATGGAACAACCTTAAAGCGGTTCGAATCCTACGATGAGTACCGAACTTTCAGGAGCTCTGCTATGCAGATAAAGTAATTTCTTTATCCCCTCTCCTTTCGTAAGCCCTGAGCGCGTAAAACCTCATCCAGCGAGCTCGCTGATTGGCTTGAGGCTTTCCCCCGAAACTTTTTTTGCCGTACTGAAAATTGCAACCTTTATTATTTTAGAAACAACCCTTTTCGTTTACCCACGCAAAGAATATTTTCTATTATGTATGGATCTAATTGTCTCAGAATATCAGGAAATAGTTCCTTTTTAATATGTCTTTTACCTCTTATCGACGAACTCTTGATGTACCCCAGATTAACTAAAACTTTCACGCCTTCTTTAGCGCCACTGTGAAGGTAAACTTCCTTTGGATACCAGCCTTTATGGAAGGCTATTCTTTGCGCGGTGTCATAGCTCCATAGATCACCCAATCCTTTGATTTCTAATTTCACCTTTTCAGTAACCTGAAAAATATCTTCAAAAGATCTGGCATTTTCCAGCTCCAACCAAAAAGGATGTGACAAAAGCTTATCTGCTCCCTGTCTGCATTTGATCTTCCCTACTCTTCGTTGATGAGGGGCAAAAGCTGTTTCACTCGTCATTGCCTCTGCTGCTTTTCTTACAGCGTTCTTAAAATTTAAACTTTGATAGTAAACCTCGACATTTGCATAATCATGCTGTGCTTGAAGTATGTATTTTTGAATTTCTTTTATTTTCATGTAAGCAATAAATAGTCATTGAAAGTTATATAATATTACTCTTCTTCCAGGCACGGAGGAAGGCGGCTTTGATGAAGTTATTGTCGTTTAGCCTGTTGTTTTCTGCAATGTTTATTATGTGTGCTATACATTCAGCACGAGAGCGTCCGGCAACTTTTCCATGCTGGGAATTGTAATATTCGTCAACGGCTTGCTGTACCCAATATTTGCCATCACATTCTGGCAGACATTTTTCCTTATAGCGCTCTTCGATATCAAATATTTCCATCCAGGTTTCTACCTCTTCCCGGTGTCCGTGAGAGGTAACCTCCAAATCAAACTCCTCTGGTTGTAGCGTGTCTATATCTTTATTATTGAGCTTAAAGGAAAAAGCTAATTCAGGAGCCGGGTTTTTATATGGGTAAAAAGCCTTTCGTCGTGTCTTCTTGTCTTTTTTGATGATAGGATCTCTTGTGGACTTACATGACAAATTACATTCGTAGCACATTGGTGCCAGGTTGTCAAAATTTATGGAATTAAAAGGATATACTGATTTTGGAAGATAATGGTCATAGGCATTTCTGATTTTTCTGTGTCGGGTCTTGAGATTATTTATTCCACAGAAGGGGCATTTACTGTTTCCCTTATTATTAAGCGTGACAAATTCGTCGTGGTGTTCTTTCAGTGTTCCTAAGCGCCTGCTAACCGCTTTTAGTTTAATTACATTCTTGAATAAATGCGTATAAAATTTTTTAAGCAGCTTGGATAGCTTAACGTCTATTGCTTTTAAGTCTTTATACCGAAAAGGTTCACAGCCACCCGTATTTGCGCAGAGGCTGGCGATGTAGTTATTATCCTTATAGGCCTTTGCGAGTTTGTCTTTGGTAGGCTGGTCTAGGGTTTGGAAGACAGTATAGACCTCTTGTATGGGGCCATAGAGGTAGTCGGTTTTGACGCTTTCGTCATAGAAAATCTCTAAGGTTACTTCTTTGATGTCTTTGGGGAGCAGGTCAATGTCATAAGGCACATCCCGGTCGGCTTTGCACCATACGTCCAGGAAGAGCTCATCTACCCAGGTTTGGAGCTGGTAGATGGGGTGGTTGGGTATATGCCGGTAGGTAAAAAGCACTAGTTATCCCCTCCTTTTTTATCCAGTGCTTTGTTGATAAACATGACCTTCTCCACAGAGTCGCCAAATTGCTCATTGGCTGCGGCGATGAGCTTGTCGGGATCCTTCCCTGCATCAAGGTCTTCTTCAAGTTTTTTAAGCTCTTCGCGGGCGTAGTCGCCGATGGTTTCGAGCTGGCCGAAGACGCGGATGGTGATCTGGTTTACGGAGGCACCGAAGGTTGCGAAGTCGGGCCGCTTGCAGGTAATCTCCCCGGTATCTTTTTCTTTGCGGAAGATAAGTACCTGCTCCTTGCGGCAGTCGGAGATGATGAAGGGGGAGTGCGAAGTAATGAGCAGGTCCTGCAGCACTTTACCTTTAATATCGGGATCATTCTCAGATGCTTCGTCCTTCTTTTTGCTTATATCAAGGCAGTCTCTGAGTACGGAAATAAAGCGGGCGCGCCAGTCGGGGTTCAGGTGGGTTTCGGGCTCATCCAGCAGGAAGAGGCCGCGGGCATCTTTAAAGAGCAGGCAGAGGCCGATGGCGTGCATAAACTGGTGCTCCCCATCGGAGAGGGATTTGGTGAGCAGCTCCCCTACCCCCTGCTTCTGTACGTAAAAGTCCTTGAAGCGCATAATGCGCTTATCGGAGGCCAGCACGGGCACGGTTTCGTTTACATAGAGGCTTTCAGAGTGGTAAAACTCGCTCTTTAGCTCGGTGTTTACCTCAAAGAGGTTTAGGGTGAGCAATATCTGAAAGGATTGGAAGAGCGAAACAGGGTCATTATCAAATAACAGCCGGAAAGCTTTCTTCGTCTCATCATTTACAAGGTAATCGAAGTGGTAAAAGTCCTTCTCTATGCTATAGGTTGTAGCGCATCGTTTCAGCTTGTCCAGCAGTTTGTTCTTACCCTTCAGCAGATCTTCGTCGCCTTCAAGCAGGCTTGTTAATTCGACTAATCCGGCTGGGTCTGGTTCCTGCCCCTCAAAATCACCATCTTTCCATTCTTTTTCTTCATCCGCTATCCTGAAAACCTGTTCATTTCTGCGGATGATAATCCTGAACTGCTCCAGCTTTTCAATTTTTAGCACATCGAGGTAGGGCTCCAGAACTTCCTCTTCCTGCATAAGGTAGTTGGCGAGGAATATGGCCTGGCTGTAGCCTGCATCGGCATAGATAAAACGGCCCTCCGGGCGATGGTAATCCAGCTCATTCCTGAGTCGGTCCAGGTACTCATCATAGTGCAGGAAGCGCATTTTGAGAAAAGGCAGGCTCAGGATCTCGTTTTCGCCCGAGGAGTAGCCAATGATGTACTCGGGCAAAAACTGCCTGATCTCCTGCCCGCTTAGCGGGGCATTATCCTCTTTTTGACTATTTGGGCGGTTGAGCCGGTAGACTTTGGGGGCCTGGCCTTTTGCTTTTTCTATACGGATCTTTGCCAGATGGGCCGTTTGCTCATCCGTATCATTTTTCTCTGTATAGACTTCTTCGGTATCAAAGTAGTATTCCAGCTCAAAGGCATCGGGTTCGCAGCGGGTGCGGTCAAAGCCGCTGGTTACCTTGCCCTTCTTATCGATGTCAGGCTCAAAGCTTTCGGGCTTATAGTCCAGGTACATGCAGTCCAGGTGGTAGAAGATGGCGGCCAGGGCTTCCATAATATTACTCTTACCGCTGCCATTGCGGCCCGCAAGGCACCAGGGGCTAAAGGCCCACATACCGGCCTCATCGAAGTCGCGCAGAAAGTGCACCTCAAAGCCCTGCTGCAGACTACGGAATGGGGTATGGAGCTTAAGTCTCAGCAGCTTCATTGACTACGAGTTCCATGGTTTTCTTCTCTTCATTAAATCGCTGCACCAGGAAGGCTGGTTCTTCCTTTAGCCAGCTAAAGACCAGGTTTTTGACTTTTTCGTAATTGGGAAACTTTTTAAAGGGAAACTTCTGTACTTCCTGCCAAAGCTCTTCGAAGTGAAAAGACTCATGCTGATAGGTGCCCTTTATAATATAGTCTTTAAGAAAATCAGGGGAGAATTTAACCTCACCAAAAGCTGGTTCAGCTTCACCTGCATAGGCACTCTTCGCCTGCTCACTGGCTAATGAAAACTCATTTTCCTCTATATAATAACTGGTTGACTTCCCAGCCTGAACATTGGATGGTTGATCTTCTTCCTTAACCTCCACCCTACTCAAATCTAGTTCACCCTTAAAGGCCTTTTGGCTCAGGCTGCCATAGAGGTTTTCGAGTTCCTGAAGGCTTTGCTGAAATTGGGTTTTCAGCTTTTTAACTTTTACTACTAAATCAACATAATCCTTTTGCTTACTTATCGGAGGAATGATTAATTCAATCTTCTTTACATCTGAAATATTTATTCTTTTAACAGTAGCCCCAATAGTATTAAGTCTTATTTCATGCTGTGTACTTGGTGATCTTAAGGAGGCCCAGAAAACCTCAGGTAACATTATACTTTTATCAACTCTAAAAAGCATTACTCTTTGGCCTAAGCTTAGATTAACATTATTTGGTATTAAAGCTGCATCTCCAACTGTTCCCTCTCTTGCAAAAACTATATCACCCTCTTTAGGTACTAACCTTTTTACTCTATTTATATACCCTTTCTCATCAGTATACTTCATTGATGACCAGTCTATATCACCATCCTTTATTTCAGAAGTTCGTATACAGGGGTAAGGTGATTTATTTTTCACATACTTAGGAGTGCTATGAGGGCAGTCAACAATTTTTGAGGTTATATCCTGAATTTGTTTTGTAGGATAACCTATTTTAACCTCCCCAAACATCTCCAAAAAGGTAGATTTCAGGAATTCGTCCAGCAGGACGATGCTCTCTTTGCGCTTTTGGATCAGGGCTTCCGCGTCCGACAGAAGTTTGGCAATGCGTTTTTGATCATCAAAATTAATATCTGGTAGTTCAATTTTCTCTAATGCCTTTCTACTAATATGTGGGATAGTGGCTCCTGTAGCTGTCTTTCTGAGATAAGAAAATTTACTTTTAAGAAAAAGCCCTAAGAAATCAGGATATAGCTTTGACTCCTTTTTCAATCTTAACCGCGCAATAGTACTACCGATAATACCATTTAATCCGTACCCTATTGTACCGGCGTTGGCTCCATCCCAAGCTATTAATATATCCTGATCATTAACTTGAACACCTTTTTCTCCAAAAGTATACTTTATATTGTCATCATTTCGCAGATCATCGATTTGGATGTATCTATAAGCTCCTTCCGTATAAGAGGCTAAGGCTTCTTGCTTCTTTCCCTTTGATATATTGATTTGACTACCTAGCTTCATATGTTTACCCTCTCAAAATTCGTTGGAGCTCTCCCAATTTTTTTACAATCCCTCCTTCAAGCCCCCCTTTTCCATCTTCACCAATCAACTTCTCCAAAATCACCTTCGGCTTTTCGTATACGATCTCTTCAAATACCTCATTGCGGTATTTGGAGTAGCTTAGGTCATAGTCAGCTTCTTTTATCTCCTTCTTCAGTACAAAAAAGTGCTTGCCTTCGCGGTTATTTTCCTGTTTCGGGTCGCGGTTTTTGTATTCGGTTACGATGTCCTGCAGGTCGCCGTAGCCTTCCAGCTTATTTCGCTTATCGTCCAGGCTATAGCCATCGGCCTGCATATCGTAAAACCAGACGTTTTCGGTTTCGCCGCCTTTGGTAAAGATGAGCAAGGCGGTACTGACCCCGGCGTAGGGCTTAAATACCCCGCTGGGTGCGGTAATGACGGCTTTAAGTTCGGAGTCTTCAATCATGCGCCTGCGGGCAGCCACGAAGGCCTTGCTGGTGCCAAAAAGTACGCCCTGGGGCACCACTACCGCGGCGGTGCCGCCCATTTTGAGCATGTGGTATATACGCTCTATAAACAGCAGCTCGGTTTTGGTGGTGGGTAGTTCCAGGTCTTCGTGTATATCGCCCTTGTCTATATTACCGGTAAAGGGCGGGTTGGCCAGCACCACATCGTACTCCGCGCTTTCGTTATAGCTTTTACTCAGCGTGTCCTTATAGTCTATGTGCGGGCGGTCTATGCCGTGCATCATCAGGTTCATAAGGCCCAGACGCACCATGGTGCCATCTATGTCATAGCCATAGAGGCTGTCCTGCAGTATCTTCTTTACTTTTTCGGTAAGCAGGGCGCTGGTGCTGCTACGGATAAAGCCGTCTTCGTCGGGCTCGCGCTTATCTTTGTCCTTGTCCAGTTGGGTTACCAGGTACTGGTAGGCACCCAGCAGGAAGCCACCGGTACCACAGGCGGGGTCGGCTATGCGCTGGTCAAGCTTGGGGGCCACCAGCTCTACCAGTAGTTTAATGATGTGGCGGGGCGTACGGAACTGCCCGTTTTTACCGGCAGAGGCAATTTCGCTGAGCAGCATCTCGTACACATCACCCTGTATGTCCTGGAAGGTTTGCCTTTTTGTACCCTGTGAATCTTTTTCTATTTCTTTAAATATCTCATCTATTTTGGCAATGGCTTCAGTAAGCAAAGACGGTTTTTGAATAATAAAAACAGCATTGGCCATATGGCGGGCAAAGGGAGAGTCCTGAGGGTTTAGCGTCTTCAAGAAAGGAAATACGTACTGTTGTACATGTATTAGCATATTCCTTTCTGGCTTTATGTATTTGAAATGGCTCCAGCGCAGGGTTTTCTTGTCTATACCATTCTTTTTCTCCCTTTCGTCCTCTTCTTTCAGATAAAAAGTACCCTCAAAGCGAGATACATAGGCGTCACCATTAATTCGGGCATTAGCCTCAGCCTTCTGATCATTCTCATCAAGCTTTTTCATAAAGAGCAGGTAGGTAATCTGCTCTATGGCGGTGAGGGGGTTAGAGATGCCCCCACTCCAGAATTTATTCCAAAGCTCGTCTATTTTGGCGGCTATCTGCGGGTTGCTGTTGAGTAGGCTCATTTATGCGGCAAATTTATCGGTTAAGTCTACAAGTTCTTTAATTTCGGCATCGGTAAAAAGCCCTGTTAATCCCTTGGGGTGCATATCGGCAAAGGGGGATTCTGTAAGATTACGCCTTTCAATGGCACCCTGTTCGATGATATAATCGCGCAGCAGATGCAGAAACTCAATCTGCCTGCTGCTCAGGCTGGTATGGGCCTGTATAAACTGCTGCACGGCCCGGCTCACCTGCTCATCAAAGCTCTCGAGTATTTCGATGCCCAATATATGCTTTATAAACTGGATAAAGCGAGCCTTGCGGTGCTTGTATACTTTTCTGAGCAGGTTTTCGGTTATGTGGGGGTCTTCCTGGTACAGGGCCTCGGCCAGGCGGGCGGCCTCTTCCTCGCTTACGAGCTCACCCGCTTTCAGCTTTTGCAGTATGGGGTTGCGGCTGGTAAGGGCGGCTATTCTGGCCTCTACCATTTCGCGGTAGCGGCTTATGCTCACCGCCTCGTTTTGGGGGCCAAACTCGACCATTTCTTTGGTATGCAGAGGGTCGAAAAGGTTCAGTCTGGCCTGCTCTTCGGTTCCGCGTGGCTCCTGGCGGTACCTGATCAGGGGGGCTATGGTGTCATAGAGTGCATCAAAGCCGGCATCGTCTATGGTGTCCCAGTAGGTCTCCGTCTGCACCTGCCGGATAAAGGGGGCCTGCCGGGCCACCATGTTTATGCTCAGGGGCAGCTCGCTTACCAGGGTAATGATGTTTTCTTTGAGCGTATCAAACTTCCGAGTCTCCTGCGCCAGGTGGGCCAGGGAGGTTTCCAGCACGTCTTTCTCAAAACGCATGACCCTAAAGTCTACCTGGGATATGGTGCGGAACAGGGGCTTAATAGTATTATGCAAAAAATGGATGTTCTCCTGGCCGGGGTGCTGCCAAAAGGCATCGTCCTGTACCGTAGCCAAGTCGGCGGCGGCTTCTTTTATGGTTATGGACTCGGGGGGCAGTTGGGCGATAAGCTGCCGGAGCTTATTGATCTCTTTTCGGGCGATATCCTCCAGGCCCATATCGGTAGCCAGGGCTATTTTGTCTATGCGTATACCGGCCAGGCGCACGGGCAGGGGTACCTGGGGGCTTAGTTCTTTGCCTTTGGGGGTGAGCTTAAAGTAGTCAAAGTTATCCCAGCAGTCCATAATCAGGAACATGTCCTTTTCGGGGCACCAGGGCCGTAGCTTTTGGGGTTCGAGCAGGCGGGTGCCGCGGCCTATCATCTGCCAGAATTTGGTGTAGGAGTACACCGGCTTGGCAAATACCAGGTTCACCACCTCGCGAATGTCCACGCCGGTGTCCAGCATGTCCACACTTATCGCCACGCGGGGCATATCATTATACTTAAACTGATCCAGCAGGCCACCCTTGGGGTACACCCGTGGGTCGTCTGACACGAGTACCTTAGCCAGTTCCCCGCCGTATTCGGGGTACAGGGCATCGAAGATCTCTTCTACCCGCCGGGCGTGCGCTTTGGTCATGCAGAAGAAGATGGTTTTGCCGGGCAGCACACCGTCGGGGTCTTTGATGCACTCCTCCATAAACTCCTTTACGATGGTGACATTGGTGCCCCTGTTGATTACGGACTTTTCGAGTTCGGAGCCTTCAAAGTCAATTTCTTCTACCTCTTTGCCTTGGTAAATGAGCTTTTTTTGGTCTTCGAGCGTTATGGAACGCCTGTTGATGCCCTCTTCCTGGAAGCGGGTGCGGATCTTCATGACCTGAAAGGGGCTCAGGTAGGGCGGCAGGTTGTTCAGGGCCTCTTCGTAGGCATAGGCAAAGGTGGGCAGGCCGTCCTCACAGTCAAATAGCTCAAAGGTATTGTGGTCTATCACGTCCGTGGGTGTGGCGGTGAGGCCGAGGGTAATGGTATTGAAGTACCTGAGCACTTCGCGGTAGGTATTGTATATGGAGCGGTGGCTCTCGTCTACCACCACCATATCAAAAAAGTGCGGCGAGAGGGCGGGATCGGGGTCCTGTATGATATTGAGCATGGTGGGGTACGTGCTCACATACACATTGCGGTCTTTGGAGATGGACATCTCGCCCTCTTTGGGCCACCGGGGGGTATCGGGCATATGCTCCTTAAAGGCATCCACGGCCTGGTTGCGCAGCGCAATGCGGTCTACGAGGAAGAGGACGCGCTGCACCCACCCGGCCCGCATGAGGGCATCTATGAGGGCGATGGTGGTGCGGGTTTTGCCGGTGCCGGTGGCCATTACGAGCAGAAACCGCCGCCGCTTCTCTTCCAGAGCTTCCATTACCTGCCGTATGGCCTTTATCTGATAGTCGCGCCCGGCTATGTCGGTACTGATAAGCTCAGAGGCCAGGGGCTTGCGGTTCTCGCGGATGTGCCGGAGCCGCTCCAGGTCGTCGCGCGTGGGGTAGCCCACTACCTGGCGGGGCGGGTAGTTGCCCAGGTCCCAGAAGTAGATGGTGTCGCCATTGGTATAGTAGCAGAAAGGCAGCGGCCCGTCATACTTTTGCTGTATTTGGTGGCAGTACTGTTTGGCCTGCTCGCGGCCCTGTTCGGCATCTTTAGTCGCGCCTTTAGCTTCTATTACCGCCAGGGGCTTGCCGTTTTTACCAAAGAGTACATAATCGGCAAACTTACGCTTTTCGTAAGGTGCAGCAGGTTCAGACACAATGCCATCGCGGCTTTCGCTTGGAGGGGTGTGAAGTTCTTGGGCTACCTGCGTGCGGTCGTCCAGGTTCCACCCTGCCGCGGCCAGTTGCCGGTCTATTTTTTCTTTCCTCGTTTGTGCTTCGTTCATGTACTTGCCCCTGCTATTGTGTGATCCGCTTTATGCCTCGTCTGTTGCCTGGTTATCTGCCTGTTATGCTATATTTCTTATACCTGGTGCTATGCCTCCATTACGCTACAAATGGACACAGAATGCCGTCAGTGGCTAAAATAGCAGTTTACAGGAAATAGGTCGAAGTTTTTTGGAGTTTTTTGGGGGAAAGAAGTAGCTATATGGAATAAGTAGAGCAAATGGCTACGGTTTGCGAAGGGGTTCAAACCCCGCAGTATTAAAGCTTATCTTTATAATAAAACAACCGGAGGTTTGCTATCCAGTGCATTCTCTCTTAATTCACTTAAGGGCTTACCTTTATAGAAAAATCTGGAAAATACATTTACCGTACCTGCACCAAACCGATGAAAGTAAAACACGTATGTACGCATGTATAACTGGTTTAAAGATTTAGCTGATATTTCTTCAAAAAAGTCAATCGTACTGTTATCACTATAATAGCTTACCAACCGGCACTTGGCGTCAAATAGCTCCGATGATTTTGGCCGTACAATTAAATAGAGGTCTTCCTGCAGTTGAAGTGAAAAAGTGAATTTGACGTTTTCCTTTTCACCCTGCTTTTTTAGGATAGCAGACGAAATAGAAAAAGACAGCATTTCTCCGGCACTTAACAACCTTTTATAAGTATAGCGTTTTTCTGCAGCGTACTCTTTCACCTTTTGTAGTTTCTCTTGTGCCTCTATGTTTTCTTCTTCTGTATAGATAGGATCTTTACTTATAATATCATCTTCATTATCAAATACCAGAATGACCTTAGCTCTTTCATTAGGAATAATTCTTTTACTCGTTTTTTCATCAAAGAAATGACCATACCGATATTTTGCCTTGAATGCTTTCATATTATTAATCTTAAACTATAATTACTCATAATAATTTAGGCATCGTTCCATTCAGACAATATTATCAATTCCCTTTTAAACTCTTCTGATGATCTCTTGCGTTTTTTTAGGCCAAAAGGAATACTAGGATTAGGAATACACACCTATTAAAACTAGGACTACATTGAACTTATAAAAGTCAATATCATTCATTTTTGTAGTAGATCATTCACACACAAAACAATTCGCCCTCAGCCTGTCTTCTCCCCTCTTTTTCAGCTTGACACGGCCATCTACCTGAACTTCGGGATTTTTGAAATCACAGAATGCTTTGAGGTCTATTACTTTGATATGGGTATTGAGGGCATTGAAGTAGTCGGGGTTATTATCAATAGAGTCCTGCAGTTCAATTTTGCCAGGCTTGCCCGCCACATTTAGGAATAGTAGGTATTCATTTCTACTCTTTTTAAATATCGCCGCAGGTAGTGAGTCCTTTAATTTTGCATAGTAATCGTAAAGCAGGTCTTCGTCGCTAGCTATATCTCCAATCTGGTATACCCATCGCTCATCACGCTTAGCGTGGTATTCCTGCTTTTCTTTTTCTCTTTTTTCTACTCCCTCATTAATAGCTGAGACTCCTAGTTCTACCATATCTATTGCAGTCTCCGCGTAAACTTCGGTGTCCGACTTCCGAGGTACTGAAGCTTCCTGAACATTTTCAGGTGCTGGCTGCCCCCAGTCAATGCCCAGATATGAAGAGACTGCTGCTATAAAGACCATGGCCAGGAGGGTATTGACTACCGTCTTTTTGTCGCCACTGAAGAGGTTTTTGGTAAATGTGGAGACTAATTCTTTTTTGAAAAGTAGTATGAGCGTCGCGCTACCGCCAAGAAGAGCGAAAATGCTATACAGTTCCATAATACAAGCTGATTTATAAATACTCAGCTATAAAATTAAATTTTTTTAACGGTATTAGGGTAATTAGCTTTACCTGGAATGTCGCTATGGTGTGACGTGTTTGCCATTTTTGAATGATTTTAATGGAAACAATTATTTAACTAGCTAAAAATCAATAGCGATTTACAATCTTGGATAGTAAATAAGCCAAAAACGGCAGGTAAGTTATCGCATATCATTTATCAAACTGGTAATAAGTAAGCTTCCATAAATAGCCTCTTCAAAACACCACCTCCTCCCCCTTTCCCCCTCCCCCAATTTGTAGCAGAGAAATCTGTAGCAAAAAAAAATGCTACAGACTTTCGTGCTACAGGTTTGTAGCACATTTTTGCATTTCTAAACTTTGTGCTACAAAATGAAGGCAAATAAAAACATGCTCACGGCGCTCAGGAAGCAGGCCAACTGGACGCAGTCGGACCTGGCAGGCTACCTTGGTGTGCACCGCAGCCTTGTATCCCTTACGGAACTTGGTGAACGCACCCTCCCAACGGAGGCCCTGATAAAAGCCACCAAGCTGCAGCAATATCTGGACAGCGAGAAAGACCCTGAACCGGATGAGAAAACCACAGCCCTGTTGGCAAGGATGGAAGCAGAAGCAGCGGAAGAACTGGCGCGCCTGCGAAAGGATGCGGACTACGAGCTGCAGAAACTAAAGCGAGAGCTGGCCGAAGCGGAAAAGCTGCACGAGGAGGCGCTGCAGACGCTGAAGCGGCTCCCCCTCCTTCGCAGCTATATGGAAGATGAACCGGCCGGCATCCGTAACCTGATAGACCTGCAGGAGTATAAGGCCCTCAAAAAACTCCGCATACACCCCCCTAAAAAGCTGGTACAGCTTAGGGTGAGGATCAGAGAGCTGGAGGAAGGGATGAAGGGCTGAGCGGCTGGTAGTGCCCAAGGCACAGCTCCATTGGGGGTAAAACGGGATGCTGGAGGCGGACTAAGGACTACTCAATAACCCAATAAATTTCTAAAAAAAATAATAACCGCTCCCTCAACAGAAGCAGCTTATATATCTCTACAGGCTATAAAATTACCAGCCCAAGTAGTAGTTTGAGTCTAACCAACTAGGTCTTTTAAGGCCAATGTGGTCTTCCAGCATGTGTTCTGTTACGCAGATGGCGCCTTCTATCCAATTTTGCAGGTCAGCCTTGTTTTGGCTTTATGCTAAAAAGATGACGTCCCGATGTGCTGGTTATAGAATTTGCCATTTCTGGCTGAACCTACACAATTGTGCGGCACTCCAACATAATAAAACTCCCTTTGTCCCTTGGTTACACCTGCTGTGAGGCCTGTCGGCGGGGGAAGCTATTTGCCGCGAGGGCCACTACCCTACCCTTGCCGGTGGTTTGAGGCCGCTTCCTGCGTGTAAGGATGTTCTCTATCTGCGAAAGGTTTGTTCTGAGTAAATCAACTTTCAGCCGCATCTCCTCTATTTTCATTTGTTCGCGGGCCAGCGCTGCGGCGTTGGGGATGTTGATGCCGTAGTAGCGCTGCTTTTTTAGCCTGGAGGCTGCCAGGTCAAGAGCTGTTTTTGTCTGATCCTGCAGGGTGGCCGGCGCTTGGGCACGCTCCAGGTGGGCATGAATGGCGGCAGCGCTTTGGTATTGCTGCTCCAAGTGTTCCATGTTCAGGCGGTGCAGCTTGTGCTTCAATGTCTTCTGACTTAGGAAATGGGCCGCCTGCATGGCCTTACGCTCCAGCTCATAGGCATGGGTAAAGAATCTGGCCCTGAGGTACGCCAGGTCGCTCGTCTCCATCTTACGGTAGCGGGGATTCAGCCTGATTACTTTCGCCTCGCTGGCAGGCGCAGGCTTCTGAGGTTCCGGGGCAGGAATGGGTTTGCCCATGGCCAGGCATGCCAGGTGCTCTGCGGACTGCCCCATCAGGCGTTCCAGCTTTCTTATCGTGCTTACCCGCGGGCGGTGCGTGCCGCTCTCTATCTTACTGATACTGCTTTGGTTAATGCAGAGTCTTGTAGCCATCCTACGCTGGCTCAACCCCGATTGCCTGCGGGCATATATAAATAGCCTGGCTTCCGCCGTCACTGCTTCCATTTTTTCATCATTTAAGTTCGCTATCAATATAACGTAAAAAGCGATGCGTTTTGTGTTTTTTGTGATGAGGGGATGCGTTTGGGGCTGGGCTGAGCATTCTCTATTTGAGCGAATGGATGTCAACCTAAGGTTTGGTAGGGGGCGATCCGAAAACTTTTTGAGTTACGGCCGGACTGGTAGACGGTTCTTCCAGCTTTCGATTCGGCACAGAGGCTTCTGTGGACATTATACTTTGAAGTACCCTCAGAAGCCGATTCCTTTTTTATGACAAACACCTTATGACATTATTTTCGAGATAAATTTTTATCACAGTTGTACATATGACAAAATGAGAAGGGTAGCCGGCAGTCTTACTAATTACCCTGACTCTGCAAGTCGGCTTTTTTTAAGAGGCTGATAAATTTCATTCCATCTATCAGGAAGTTATAAGGCCTCCCCTATTTCCTCCCGTCCAAAATTCTCCTAATTTTGCCCCACACTTTTTACGCTAGAATATGTCGGACAACCCCAAGTCACTCAATTTTATAGAACAGATCGTAGCGGATGATCTGGAAGCAGGATTAGCTAAGGATAAGCTACGTTTCAGATTTCCCCCCGAGCCTAACGGCTACCTGCACATCGGGCATGCCTCGTCCATCTGCCTCAACTTCGGGCTGGGTGAGCGCTTTAATGCGCCGGTAAACCTGCGTTTTGACGATACGAACCCTGCGAAAGAAGAGCAGGAGTATGTGGACGCGATTAAGAGAGACATTGAGTGGCTGGGCTTTCAGTGGGCGGAAGAGTGCTATTCGTCTGATTACTTCCAGGAGCTGTACGACTGGGCGGTGGAGCTGATCAAAAACGGCAAGGCCTATGTAGACGAGCAGTCTGCCGAGGCGATGGCGGAGCAGAAAGGCACGCCGACCACACCGGGTACTAATAGCCCCTACCGCGACCGTAGCGTGGAGGAGAACCTGGACCTGTTTCAGCGTATGAAGGACGGCGAGTTTGAGCCGGGTACTTATGTGTTGCGTGCGAAGATAGATATGGCTTCTACGAACATGCTTATGCGCGATCCGCTGCTGTACCGTATCCTTAATAAAGCCCACCACCGCACAGGCACGGACTGGTGTGTGTACCCTATGTATGACTGGGCACACGGGCAGTCGGACTATGTGGAGCATGTGTCGCACTCGATCTGTACGCTGGAGTTTAAGCCTCACCGTGAACTGTATGACTGGTTTCTGGACCAGATCGCGGACAGTGAAAGCCTGCGGCCGAAGCAACGTGAGTTTGCGCGCCGTAACCTGAGCTATACCATTATGAGCAAGCGTAAGCTGCTGCAACTGGTACAGAGCGGCACGGTAGCGGGCTGGGACGATCCCCGCATGCCGACTATTTCTGCGCTGAGGCGCCGGGGGTATACGCCTGAGTCTATCCGCAAGTTCAGCGAGGTATCGGGCATTACGAAGCGGGACAGTGTGACGGATGTTTCGCTGCTGGAGTTCTGCATCCGGGAAGATCTGAATAAGCGGGCTACGCGGGTGATGGGTGTGCTGGATCCGGTGAAGCTGGTGATCACGAACTACCCGGAGGGTAAGGAGGAGATGCTGGAAGCGGAGAATAACCCGGAAGATGCTAAGGCGGGCACGCACGAGCTTCCTTTCTCAAGAGAGCTTTACATAGAAAGGGAGGACTTTAAAGAAGAGGCCAACAGCAAGTACTTCAGGCTGACAATAGGTAAAGAGGTGCGCCTGAAGAGTGCGTATATCATTAAAGGGGAGTCTGTGGTAAAAGATGGGGATGGCCATATCACGGAGATACACTGTACGGCGGACCTGGACTCACGGTCCGGAAGCGGTACGGAGGCAAGCCAGCGCAAGGTGAAAGGCACGCTGCACTGGGTGTCTATCAAGCATGCGATTAAAGCCGAGGTGCGTGAGTACGACCGCCTCTTCCTGGATGAAGCACCGGAGAGCCACGAGGGAAAAACCTTTATGGACTTTATAAACCCGGACTCACTGAAGGTGATCAAAGAGGCTTACCTGGAGCCTTTCCTGCAGCAGGCGAATATGGATGATAAGTTTCAGTTTCAGCGCCTGGGCTACTTCACGCTGGACAAGGACTCAACCGCTGATCACCTGATCTTTAATAAAACGGTAGGCCTTAAAGATACGTGGACGAAGCAGCAGAAGGCGCCTGCACAGCAGCAAAAGGCTCAACCAAAAGCGAAGCAGCAACAGATGCCGGAGCGCAATGCCCTGAGTGAGATACAGAAGATCAGTAAGAAATACACGAACCTGAGCGGTGACAAGCTGGCCAAAGCACGTGCGAGCATCATGAACCTGGCAGAGGGGGTATCTTACGAAGAGCTAAAGCCTCTGTTCGGCACCTCGGCCAAGAAGACGGGTACACGTATAGGTGTCATGCTTACGCTGGGGGTACTCCTGAACAAGGGGCTGGTCCGCGACTCGGAGATAGATGCCTATATTGAGTCCGGTCTGGAGGATGGCAATGACCTGCTGGTGGAAGAGGCGAAGGCGCTGGTGAAGGGGTAGGATTTGGGGTTTGGTGCTGGCGCGGAGCTGGGTGCCAGGCCCGCCGGGATGCCGGTCCCCATCAGTCAGCTGACTGATGGGGAATTTATGCTTTAAAGCAGTTTTGATGTATAGCTTTGTAGTTTAGCTATTCCCTTCATTTTCAGGGTTAGGGATGTATTCTGCAATTTCCCGCCGGAAAGGCCCGCCCCTGGTTCAAAAAATACTGTGGCTTTTTTGAACCGTCCCCTCCCGTCAGTTGACGGGTGGGGAATTCGAGGTTACGCAGTCACCTATAGTTCCACCTTTCAGTCTACTAGTCGCCAAGTTAAGGATGTATAGGGCTTAAAAATAGCACGTTATAAATTCCCCGCCCTGGGGGCGGGGACCGGTTGGAGAAATTTCGAAGAAATTTTGCCAATCAGGTTTGGACCGGCATTCCGGCGGGGGCTTATAGAATCCGTGCTACCACCCACAAAATTCCTTTCTCACAGTGAAGCTGAACTAAGCACAACGCTATTTAGGAAAAGGGAACCTTTTGCTGAATTTTTCTACTTAAAAGCCGCTACTCTAATAGACTCTAATATCCCCTCCGGATGGAGAAAGACGGTATCATTCTCAAAGCGGAGTACGGTGAAGCCTAGTGATTCAAGCTTTTTATCTCTCTCGTAATCTGCTGTATTGACGAGCACATCATTATGGACTTCTCCATCCAGTTCGATGATCAGTTTGGCAGACTCACAATAGAAATCCACAATGTAGTTAAGGATGCTAACCTGCCGGCGAAACTTAAGCCCGTAGGCCTGATTTTTTCTTAGTAAGGTCCAGAGAGTTGCTTCGGCGGAAGTGGCATTATTACGCAGTTCTCTCCTGCGCTCCCGCAAATGTGGCAGGTATTTCATAGCTGGTTTTTGTTGGTAATTTTATGCGGTTTTGATGAGATATGGAAGTGTAAATGGCAATTTGTGCAGGGCCCGCCCCTGGTTTGTTGAAAACATTCTGTTTTTAACAAACCTGTCCCCTCCCGGAAGGTGGGGAATTTGAGGTTACGGAGTCTCTTATAGTTTCCATCCCTCGGGCTACCAGCCGCTAAGTTAAGGGTCTATAGGGCTATTAAAATAGCACGTTAGCCATTCCCCTCCCGTCAGTTGACGGGTGGGGAATAAGACATTGTGCTATTTATAAGCGGTATACATCAAATAATGCACTGCCTCAAATTCCCCTATGGGGCCCATAGCCGTCAAGCTAATAATTTAAACAGCTAAAAAATAGCAAGTTAGCAATTCCCCACCCTTTGGGAGGGGACGGTTCAAAAAGTAACACAGTACTTTTTGAACCAGGGGCGGGCCAGGCCTTCCGCCGGAAGTTTCCAACCCCTACACCACCAAACAGGCTTTTTCCCTGGCGAGGCTTATGGCTACTTTGCTGCCTGCATTGAAGTGGAGGAAGTCGGCTTCTATGCCGTCGCTGAAGATGACGCCTCGGGTGGGCATCTTTGATTCTATCTGCAGGCTTTTGTCTTTGGTGATGAGGCCATAGCCGAGGGTGGCCTGGGTGACTTTACTGCGGAAGGGTTCGCGGACTACGAACACGAGCTTCTCTGCTTCCCAGTCAAGGGTGAGGCTTGCCATGCTCCTGTCCGGCAGTGCCTGCTCGCTGAGGTTACAGGCCATATTGAATACGGAACTGAGCCACCCGGTGCTGCCCGCACCGGTGGATATGATAATGCCGCTGCTGGACTGGTTTTCTACGAGCCCGTCATAGCTGATGGTGTAGCGGCTGGACACGTGGCTTGCCGCACCGATGTAGAAGTCATTGAATGCGAGTAGACGCTGCCCGTCGTTCAGCTTTGCCTCTGCCATGGTTACTCTTTTTACCTTGTAATTGTCTGCCAGCACATTTTGCAGGGTTGAGGGCAGCTTTTCGGGTGTGTGGGGGAGTAATATGCCATCGTACTGCTGGGGGTTGGGGTTTACGCCTATTATTGGCAGGTTGTTTACGTACTTGGCGGTATTTGCCACCAGGCCATCCTGCCCAATCACGATGAGCAGGTCCGCCGGCGTAAAGATGTAGGTAGGCAGTAGTGCTCTATCCAGCACCTTGTACTTGAGCCACCTGGCTACTGTATCCTGCACCTGCTTCAGGCTCTGGTAAAACACCTCATGCTCCTGCTCATACAGGGGAAAGTCCTGCCCGCTGCGCTCTATGTAAAAACGGGCCTGGGCCTTAGAGTTAAAGCGCTCAATGAGCTGCTCGAGCCTGGTTTTATCACGTATGATGATGGCTTTATCTATTTCCATGGTGTGTTTAGTTAATGGGTTTTGCAGTATAAAGTATTGTGTTAAGCCTGCTTGAAGTGACCCTGAGAGCTTTGTAGTACAGCTATTCCCCGCCCTGGGGGCGGGGACCGGTTGGGGAAATTTCGAAGAAATTTGCCAACCAGGGGCGGGGCCGGAATTAGAAGTTGCCGAACTGGCTGCATAGGGATGCATGCTGCAATTTCCCGCCGGGATGCCGGTCCAACCCTAGTCCAAAAAATGCTGTTGCTTTTTTGAACCATCCCCTCCCAGAGGGTGGGGAATTTACCTGGGTGCTAAAACGGCTGTCACCTCGCGGTTTTCATGATGCTGTCGAGCAGGTCGGGTGTGATGTTCAGCGTGCCGATCTTGTCTGCATTTTCTGCGAGCTCGCGAAAGGCGAGGGCGATGTTGTCTTTTGCCTGTATGCCTTTGCTATTTATGGCCATGAGGGTCTTCCAGTCCAGCTCGCGGTAGGGTCGTAAAGAGGCGGTAAGCACATACTCTTTTACATCGGCTTCTTTTTTCTCATTCTTTACCCGCAGGTCTATGAGCTTCTGCTTTTTCTCTTCCAGTGCAATGCTGCCTGTCATCTTCATGGCGCGAAGTTTCTGCTCGTTATCCTGCTTCACTACTTCGGTTTGCATCTGCTTTTCTGCAATCTGGCGTTGCTTTTCTTCTACGGCTATTTCGGTGTTGAGCTCACTTTCCCTGATGGTGCGCTCCTGCTCTACGGCAAAGTTGCGACGCTCGTAGATGGCCTGGTCAGCTTCTTTTTGCAGGCTCTCACGGGTTTGTGCTTCGAGTGCGCGGGCCATTTCGGGATTAGGGGTAACTGCCAGTACGTTTACGCTCATGATCTCGAGCCCCAGCATCTTTATGGTTTTGGAGTTCTGCACCTGCACCATAATGTTCTCCTCTATCTCCTTCAGTTGCCTCAGCGCCTCTTTTATACTCATTTTTTGAATAATATCGGCGCTGGCGGTCTGGGCTTGGTTGATGATTCTTTGCTGGATCTTTTCGGGGTCGTCTTTGAGGTACCGGCCCTTGCTGTCTACGGTAAAGTCGAGTATTTCTGCGAGTTGCTTAGGGTCTGTCACTTTGTAGGTGATCTGCCCCTGTATGGTGACTTCCTGGTAGTCGCGTGTGGTTTCTTTAAAGGCAAACTGGTAGTCGTTACTTTCGAGGGGTATGGCGACTATAGAAGCGTTTGGCGCCCAGTAGAAGAAGGCGAGTCCCCTGCCCTCTTTGGTGATGTTACCATTCTGATAGAGCATGACATAGTTCATGGAATCGAACCTGACGTAATTTAATCCAAACATGGCGCTATTGATTTTAAATGAATATGCTATTTGTGTATTGTTTACGCAAATACTAAAACAGGGATTCGCTTATGGGGATATATTTGTGTGAATTTTACGCAAATAGGTTTAACCCTCTCTCTGTCAGTGAGAAAAATTTCAAGGGGAAATGGATGGGGAATGAAGCGGGCTTATATCTCGAAGAGGATGCCTTCTTTCTTCAGTTGAAAGTACCTGTCTTTATTAAACCGGAAGAGGTTTGCGGGCCGCCCGGCGCCACGCGATACTTTCTCGTCCAGCTCATCGAGCAGGCCATAGCTAAGGATCTTTTTGCGGAAGTTACGGCGGTCAATATCTCTGCCCAGGAGTGTGCTGTAGAGGTTTTCGAGGTCAGAGAAGGGAAAGCGCTCATCCAGGAGTTCAAATCCGATGGGCTCATAGGTGATCTTGGCCCTGAGCCTTTTAAAAGCGGTATCGAGTATTTCCTTATGGTCAAAGGCGAGCTCAGGTAGCTCTTGTATATCAAACCAATTGGCTTCCCGCGCATCGGTAGAGGCAGATAGCTGGTGTGTATCCGGGCGCACGAGCCCGAAGTAGGCCACGGACACAATTCGCTGCCGGGGGTCGCGCTGCGGCGCCCCGAAGGTGTATAGCTGCTCGAGGTAGCCTGCCTCTATGCCTGTTTCTTCCTGCAACTCACGAAGCACGGCTTCTTCGAGTGATTCAGTGGTTTGCACAAAGCCGCCGGGCAGCGCCCACTGGTCTTTGAAAGGCTGGTACTTTCTTTTGATGAGTAAAACGGAAATGCGTGGCTCGGGCTCATAGCCAAAGACCACGGCGTCTACAGTGAGTTTAATGGATTGGTCGGGCATAATTGCGTACAATATACGCAATTCTTGTTTGCTGGTTTCCCTCCACAGCACGGAGTATTTACAATGCCGCATCGCGGCAAAAACCCAAACTTAAAGCGCTATTCCCGGCCCTCGAGCCGGGATCCGCTGGCAATACCGTAGGCTTTTGGCTTAAAGCGGCCCCTGGTTAGTAGCTGAACAGCTAATACAGGCTTTTTGGTGACTTGGAGCATAAACCGACCTTCGTGCACATGCGAAGTTCAACTTCGCGTAGGTGGCAACCACGGGGTACAACCCCGCGGTAGTTATTAGGTGAAAGCCTTCAAATTCAGATAATACCAGCAGTTTAATCCAGTCGGTTGCGACCCCAGCTCCGTAATGATCATCTGAGGCCTATTCATACACCTCAGGCCGACCCTCCAAGGAGGGTAATTACCTCTCAGCAATTCTCAAATTGACGGCTATGACCCTCGAGCCGGGATCCACTGGAAATACCGTAGGCTGTTGGCATAAAGCGGCCCCAGGCAAATAGCTGAACAGCTAATACAGGCTTTTTGACGACTTGGAGTATAAACCGACCTTCGTGCACATGCGAAGTCGGACGCGACCCGGTCAGGCGCGACCCGGTCAGGCGCGACCCGGTACCAACTTCGCGGAAATGGCAACCACGGGGCCGAACGCGGCCCGGTCGAACGCGACCCGGTCAGGCGCGACCCGGTACAACCCCGCGGTAGTTACGAGGAATGCAAAATTATATTTTAAACAAAAAGAAAGAGGCTGCCTTGTGAGACAGCCTCTATGCTAATGATTTTATAGGTGCTTAGTCTACTTTTATTACTTCCGCCTGGCCGTTGAGGTCCAGTTCTGTGGCGGGATCACCTATGTAGTTCACCGTAGAGTTGCCTACGCCTTCTACTTCCAGGTAATCGGCTGCCCATATGTTAGTTTCGGTATTGCCGTTTACGCGAGCATTCACGCGTAAGGTGGGAAGTTCAAAGGTGTGTAACTCTGAATTACCGAGGCTGCGCGTTTCATGGGTCTGGGTCAGAAAGTAACTCACGAGGTTATCAGTATCATCCCTGTATGCTATCACTGAGTCATTACGGACTTCAATGAAGGGGGCGAAAAGGAGGTATTCGTTACCAGCCTCTGCATACACTAAATAATGATCTTCCAATAGGACGACATCGGGTTGGTCGAGGTAAAGTGTATCTTCGTTAAAGGCGGATAGCAGGCTGCTGAAATACATGCGGCTACCTCCCTCGCGGCGGGTTACGAGGTTGCGTATTTTCATATCATCAATACGGAGTACGCTGTTTCCCTGGGTTTCTATCTCCAGGTAGTCCAGCTCTGGTGACTGTTCAAAGTAGACTTCTTCATTCCCTCTTACTACCAGCTTGCGGAGGTTATCAGGATGTGTATAGATAATGACGCCACCGCTGCCATCGCCCTCCAGGTGCAGTTGGCCATTTTCTATGTAGTAGCTTATCTTATCATCCATATCCTCATCGGAGGTTATTCTTACCTCGCCGGCACTTATGTTATCTGCTACTTCAAAGCGCGCAGGCACATTAAATAAGTGGATATCATCTATATCACCGGGTCTCAGGGTTACATCGCGTCCGGTTATCTCTGCGGGGTTATCATCGTTATTGTCTGGTGCGGCCATGTGACCGTCATCATCACTACAGGAAAAGGCTAATACAGACAGGGCCAGAAGCCAGATATGTTTGTATTTCATGAGAAACAAATTAAAAAATTGTATTTTACCTATGTGTTCCTCTGTTTTCAAGGCTTATAAAGGGTTTTGGGTATAATAACAAGCAGAAGGGGGTGGATTGTTATAAATACCGGCCAAGGTGAGGTGCTCTATGGCCCCGGCTACCGGAAGTATTGTGAGAGAATATTGCAGATAAGTGTTTTATGCTCAGTTGCTTACGGGGGGTGGCGTGCAGGGGGGTAAAAAAATGGATAAATGCTAAAGGTGAGGGACCTGAAATATCCTGAAGGTAGCCCCAGGTCTCTGCTAAAAGTAGTGAAGTACGGGGAAAAATAAGGCGGCCACCCCTGATGACCTGGGGTGGCGGCCTGCTTACCATCTGAAATGGCCCAATTCTGAGACTATTCAAATATCAGCAATACCTATCAGACTGAATGTAACTTAGGTCACATTCGGTATCGGATTATCTGACTACATTTAATGTTTATTTGCAGGGACTAATTGATTATTATTGCTCCTGAAATATAACCAGATGATAATGAGAAGTTTGATTCTGCCAGCGGTACTTGTGGGCTGTTTACTTACTGCGGGCTGTCAGCAGCAGGCGTCTAAAGCCGAGGGCACCGAAGGCATTTCCACCACTATTATTCCCCACGAGGCTTTACCTGTAAAGGTGGCGAAACCGGAGGAGTTTGCCGGTCTGCTGGCAGATGAAACCGATGCTCAGATAGTGGATGTGAGAACTGAAGGCGAGTACTCCTCAGGCCACCTGGCTGGCAGCATGAACATAAACATTGCCTCCCCGGACTTCCATGGGGAAGTAAGCAAGCTGGATACAGAGCGTAAGATATACGTGTACTGCGCCATTGGCGGCCGGAGTGCACGCGCGGCTGAGATGATGGCTAACATGGGCTATGAGGTGGTGGATATGAATGGGGGTATTACTGCGTGGAAGAGCGAGGGCAGAGAAACCACGACGGAGTAAACTGATAGCATTGGATATAGTAAAGGTCATAAAAGACGGCTACCAGGGGTATGCTAATTACCTGTGGGAGGAAATAGCTCATCCACAATGGCACAGCTATTTTTACTGGCTGGTGGGTATCTCGCTGTTTTTCCTGGCAGTAGAGTGGCTGCGGCCATGGCGCAAAGATCAGCCACGCTTCCGGAAGGACTTCTGGCTGGATGCTTTCTACATGTTCTTCAATTTCTTTTTGTTTTCACTGGTCATCTATAATGCGGCATCAGAAGCAGTGGTGTATCTTTTTATAGAAGGGCTTGCCAGTGTGGGTATTACTAACCTGGTGGCCTTTGAGGTGATGTCGTGGCCTGTATGGGCCCACCTGCTGGTAGGCTTTGTGGTGCGTGATTTTGTGCAGTGGTGGGTACACCGTCTGCTGCATGGGGTACCTGCCTTGTGGGAGTTTCATAAGGTGCATCACTCTGTGGAGCAAATGGGTTTTGCTGCTCACCTGCGGTATCACTGGATGGAGACGGTGGTGTATCGAACGATCGAGTATATTCCGCTGGCACTGATCGGTATAGGCCTTCGGGACTTTTTTATCATTCATATTATTACGCTTGCGATTGGCCACTTTAATCATGCTAATATCCGCCTGCCTCTGGGCCCTTTAAAATATCTATTCAATAACCCTCAGATGCACATCTGGCACCACGCGTATGACTTGCCGGAAGGGAGAAAGCACGGGGTGAACTTTGGCATTACGCTAAGCCTGTGGGACTATCTCTTCGGGACTACTTATATGCCACATGAGGGGCGGGACATCAAGCTGGGATTTCCGGGGGTGGAGAGGTTTCCGCAGGGGTTTATTAAGCAGAACCTGCATGGTATTACTAAGTTAAATAGCAGGGTACCTGAGGAGAAGCATGTAATTAAACGAGTGTAAATTGAATATATATACTATTTTATCAGGTCAATTTATTCTTTATGATGAGGGTGTTATTTTTGTTTATGAAAAAGTAATAGGTTTTACCGGGAATTAGGGCAAATTGCATTAAAGGTGGTGAGGGTCACACATCTGAGGCAGATTATCTCCACTTTATGAGAGTAAATCCCCGTTTTTTATGGCTTTTTGTACCGTTTTGCGGGTTTCTGGTCATTCTCATCCTTCTTGGCTATCAATATCATGTTGATACACTTTATCAAAGGTTAGTAAACCGTAATACTTGTTCCCTGGAGGCGAAAAAGATATTTTTACAGGTCTTTCTATCTTCTGCTGTATCTGATATATTCTATATTGGTAATTCAGATATCCCTACCCGATTAATAAAACGCCCTGATAGTAACTCTGCTGCCTATCGTGATCTGACTCTTTTTTCTGAAGCTGCCCGCCGGTATGACCAATTGAGAATATTGGATACGACGGGGCTGGAATTTATAAGGATCAATTATGAAAACGAACGGGCTATCATCATTCCTAAAGAGGAGTTACAGGATAAAGCTCACCGGTTTTATATGCAGGATGCACCAGAGCTGGATTCAGGTGAGATGTATATTTCTCCTATTGACCTGAATGTGGAATATAAGCAGGTTGAATACCCCCATAAGCCGGTTATCAGGCTTATCATGGAGATAGAGGATGGACAAAGCAAGGGCTATCTGGTGGGCAATATTCTACTGAAAAAGTTTTTTAAGGATCTGGCCGTGGTGGATTCTATCTCAGCCACTTCCTTTATGCTGCTTAATGGTAATGGCTATTGGCTGAAAAGCCCGGAAACATACCCTTCTTTCGCCTTTATGTTTGAGGATAAACAGGAGGAAAATATGGGAAGGTACTTTCCTGAGGCATGGGGGTATATTCAGGCCAATGAAAAAGGCGCATTTTATGACGAAAAGGGCCTGTTTGTATTTGAGAAGGTTAATTTTATTGACCTGCTTGAGGATATCCCCGCCCTGGCCCCTAACGAGTATTTGGTGCGGGACGAAAACAACTTCATTCTGGCCACCTACACCGACCCGGAAATACTGAGGGGTGTCATACAGCAGGACCGGTCGATCCTTTACACGGTGTTGCTGGGGATTATTTTAATTACGGCATTACTGGCATGGGTAAGGGCAAGAGCAGTACATAAAGATGTCCTAGCAAAGCAGCGCCTCAAAGAGAAAAAAATAAAACTTCAGAAGCTGGTGAATCAGCTTTCTTCGCGCAATTTACAGCTAAAGGAGTTTAACCGGATCGTTTCACATAACCTGCGGAGCCCGGTAAACAACCTTAATTTACTATTGGATCTATTCCAACAGAGTGACGAGGAGAATGAAAAAGAGCTTACGATGAAAAACCTGGTGGCTGTTTCCGGCTCTTTGCAGAGGCTGGTGGTGGACCTGGGCGAGACACTAAATGTGCTTGATGGGGATGATCTGAGATCAGAGGATTGTAGCCTGACCAAAACGCTGGAAAAAATTAAAAATCTTGTTAATGTAGAGGTTGAACGAACAAGAGGGGTTATCCATTCTGATTTTTCTGCCTGGGACCTTATTCATTACCCTGCGCTTTATCTGGAAAGTCTGTTGCTTAACCTGATAACCAATGCTATTAAATACCGCAGCCCGGGCCGGCCCCCCATTATACATATCACATCGTTTTACAAGAATGGCTATAAGGCTCTTTCTGTGGCGGACAATGGATCTGGCATTGACCTGGAAATACATGGGCATGATGTTTTTAAATTGCATAAACGGTTTCATCCAAATAAGCCAGGCAAGGGGATCGGCTTGTTCATGACCAAATCCCAGACGGAGTCTCTGGGAGGTAGCCTAGAGGTAGCCAGTGAGAAAGGGAAAGGTTCAGTGTTTACGGTAATCTTTGATGACCCACTATAGCAGAACCGAAAGGCTATTTCCGGGATAGTAAGCAGACAGGCTCCTGCTTCTGTACCCTATACCTTTGTTTAATTTTCGGCTTAACAGCCCGATTGTTCCATTTTTGAAAGGATAGGCTTAACTTCGTGGCTTTCCACATAGTATTTAGTAAATGAAAACAGCAGAGATCCATACTGATAGAGGCGTTATGAAAGTCGAATTCTTTGATAAAGACGCGCCTAACACCGTCGATAACTTTGTGAAGCTTAGCAAAGAAGGCTTCTACGACGGACTAAACTTTCACCGGGTTATCCCTAACTTCGTGATACAGGGTGGCTGTCCTGACGGGACGGGTGCCGGGGGACCTGGCTACTCGATCGATTGTGAGTTAGATGGTGATAACCAGTATCATGATCGCGGCGTACTGAGCATGGCTCATGCGGGGCGGAATACAGGTGGCTCGCAGTTCTTTATCTGCCACAACCGTGACAATACACAGCATCTGGACCGTAACCACACGGTATTTGGTAAGGTAGTGGAAGGTCTGGACGTGATTGACGACATCCAGCAAGGTGATAAGATCAATAAGATCGTTGTAAATGAGGAGGCGTAAGGCTTGCTTATTACTACACTGCTCTAAAAAGAAAAACCTCCCAAACGGGAGGTTTTTGCTTACTGCTATATGAAGTAGAAAAGATAGGGTTTGTCTGATCAGGGACAATAGTTATCGCCGTCGCAGCCTGTGTAGGTTCGTGCGCAGGGGCTTCCCCAGAAACGCCCGCAGGTATAGCCGCCATATGTATCCGAACAGGGGTCGGGGAGGTTTCCGCCCTTGATTGTTGGGAAGCTTTTTAGCCCGATCTCTTTCAAGCTTAGTTTTTTCTTTGACATGGTTGACAAGGGATGAATTATTGACCTGACCCAAAGGTAGGGATTTGCCTTCTCAATGCTGTTTCATTGCTTTTAAGGCTTTGTGATGTAATGGCTAACTTGCCTTTACGCGCTTAACCTTTCCGTAATCATCCGCGACCATCATGGTTGCATTTTTTGCTTTCCTCACCGGCAATGGCTCTGAGGTCATGCAGCCACTCCCCTACGGGGGCTCTATTTGTCAAGTTAAGGGCTTATATTATAGCTTATCATAAGGTTGGGCACTTATTACAAAACAGGATAACCAACTAACATGCTGTACGGGGGGTATAAGCTCACATAAATAGTAAATACGGGACCGGACGCGACCCAGTTAAACACGGCCCGGTCAGGCTTGACCCGGTCGGACGCGACCCGGAACAACCCTGCGGTGGTATGGGAAAAGTTAGTTTAGCCAACGTGGCCTGCCATAATGTCGACGCCGCTCCCTGAAGAGAAAAAATGTGTCACCTTTTTCCTGCTGTCCCTGTCAGTTAGCTGATTAATGGGAATGGATAACAGGCTATTTTTGAGTTGTTTACATTCTTGACTTGACGGCTATACCTCACCGGATGGCTGTATTACCTCATTGTGATTGGGCTACTAATGACTGCCTCGATTAATGGTGATCGATCATACTATTATTCAAAAATTCTCTACATTAAAGGTTGGTTCTTAACTCTGTGCCCACCGGGACAAGCCGCGATGAATCGCGCCTCTACGATTCTTTGCCTACTTAATACTTCTATTATTCTATTTCACCATACTCATATGATTGTGCCACGTTACCACTTACTTCAAACCTTGGGGTTCATGAAACATTGCCTCGGTTAATGTGTCATTCTGTTATTCAATTATTCTCTTATTCACTCATTCCTTTATTTAATAGTAAGTCATGCCCCAGTCTTCTCTCGAGCGACTGCTCGGTCTTAAAGAAGCGACCGCGATTGTCATCAATCGCATTATCGGTTCTGGTATATTCCGTACTCCGGCTCCTATTTTTGCCATGGTGGGATCTGTGGCGCTTTTTTATGAGGTTTGGATCATTGGGGCGGTAGCTACGCTTTTTGCTGCTTTTTGCTATGCTGAGCTGGTAGCGATGCTGCCCCGGTCGGGCGGCCCGTACGAGTACCTGAAGGAGGCCTACGGGCCTAAGGTGGCTTACCTACGTGGCTGGGCTATGTTTTTTGTGTCTGAGACCGGGGCTATAGCCGCGGTAGCTATCTTCTTTTCTGAAACACTAAGTAGTGTGCTGTTTCAAACGGTCAATCCCTTTTCTGTTATTATGCTATCCGTGGCCGTGGTGTGGCTGCTTAGTTACGTGAATAGCCGTGGGGTAAAGCTCAGCGGCGCCCTGCAAAATATATTCAGCCTGGTGAAGGTGGCTGTGCTCTTACTGGTACTTATTGCCTGCTTTTCTGATGGCTTTATGCCGGGGAGCTTCCAGTATGAGGCTGAAGATAAGGGCGTGTGGGGGACAATATTGGCTATAGGGGCTGCGATGCGTTATACCTTTTTTGCCTACAGCGGCTGGGAAGGGGCTACGTATGTGGCTGAGGAGGTAAAAAACCCCGGAAAGAACTTACCTGCCTCACTTTTTATCGGGATAGGCGTGGTGTTGCTGCTTTACTTGCTGGTGAACACAGGGTACCTGAATATACTGGGAGCTGCGGGCGTAGAGGGTGCTGATGTGGTGGCCGTGGATGCGCTGGTGGCTGCCCTGGGCGTGGCTGGCGGGGCGGCAGTGGGCATGGTTATTATGGCGAGTACTTTTACAAACCTTAACAGTCAGCTATTCGTCAAAAGCCGGACGTGGTTTGCGATGGCGCGTGACGGCCTGTTCTTCCGCAGACTGGCGGAGGTTCATCCCCGTTTTCATACTCCTAATAAAGCTCTCTATGCTCAGGCCTTCTGGGCTTCGGTGCTGATCTTGTTTGCCGGCTTTGCGGAGAGTGCTTATGAAATGGTTATTGACTTTTTTTCCTTTACCTCCTCTATATTCAATGTTCTTACCCTGCTGGCGTTGTATGTGTTAAGGAAGAAAATGCCGGCTATGCCGCGTCCTTATCGTGCCTGGGGTTATCCTTATACTCTTATCATTGTGGTGGCTATATACGTGGCCTTCATGATCATAACGCTGATCACTGCTTTCTGGCCTTCTATGATGGGTATCGTACTTACGCTCAGTGGCCTGCTTTTCTATCACAGGTTTAAGGGTAATGACCTTGCCTGAGGAGGCATAGCTGTCAAGCTAAGGGTGTAAGTAGCTTAAAAATAGTACATTAGCCAATCCCGATCAGTCATCTGACTGAGGGGAACGATTCGCTAACCAGCGAAATCAGGGGCGGGACTGGCCTTAGAATTGACCGTAACCGGCTGCTTTAAAAAGGATTCTGCCAGTACCACCGAAAGCCGAATTGCCGGACCACGGCTCACCGAAAGTCGGACCTCTCCCAGAGTGAGAGGAATTATTCGTGCCTACCGCTGCAGGGTACCACATTTTTATAAGCAAATCATTCAAAATCAGCAAAATAGATTCTTAGCCTGACGGCTGAAATAAGTTTAAATGGGGGTGCGCTCTTACCTTTATTTTCAGCTCAAATCCGATCGGGTTTAGGTAAGAGGTGTGGGTTAAGGTATAACTGGATTTGAATAATCTTTATTGATTGATAATCAGGTGATTATGTGACTGGTGTCAAAGCAAATTTTGATTTGATGTTACACCAACTTATTTTTTAGCCTTATTGTATAGCAATTAACTCTACTAACCAAACATTGCATGAAGAGGATTTTACCATATTTTCTATTGATGCTTGTGGTGATGGTCTCAGCGATAACTGAGACTGATGCCCAACGCAGACGACGGTCCCAGTCGTCATCCTCCGGAGGCGACATGCCGGACTCTGTGTTTAACGGGATTAAGTTCAGGAGCATCGGACCGGCTTTTATGTCAGGCCGTATCGCTGACCTGGCGATTGATCCTAACGATGAAAGTACCTGGTATGTGGCTGTGGGGTCCGGCGGCGTCTGGAAAACTGATAACGCCGGTGTAACCTGGGACGATGTATTTGCTGACCAGCCAAGCTATTCTATAGGTACGATAACTATTGACCCTAATGATTCGAAAACAATATGGGTAGGTACCGGCGAAGATGTGGGTGGTCGCCATATGGGCTTCGGTGATGGTGTATACCTGAGCCGTGACGGGGGTAATACCTGGAAGAACATGGGGCTGCAAGACTCTGAGCACATAGCCCAGATCATTGTGCATCCTGAAAACTCCGATGTGGTATGGGTAGCTTCGCAGGGACCGCTATGGAGCAAAGGCGGTCAGCGGGGCGTGTACAAAACGACTGACGGGGGTAAAACCTGGAACAAGACGCTTGGAGACGAAGAGTGGACGGGTGTTACTGACCTGGTAATGGACCCTGAAAATCCTGACAGAATGTATGCGGCTACCTGGCAGCATCACCGTACAGTTGCCGCTTATATGGGTGGCGGCCCTAAGTCGGGTATATACCGTAGTGATGATGGTGGTGAGACGTGGGAGGAAATGACAAAGGGGCTACCTGAAGGCAACATGGGTAAGACGGGTCTGGCAATTTCCCCGCAGGATCACAATACTATCTATGCTGCTATTGAGCTTGACCGCCGCACGGGTGGCGTCTATCGCTCTACAGACGGTGGGTCTACCTGGGAGAAGCGCTCTGACGCTGTATCGGGAGGTACCGGGCCTCACTACTATCAGGAACTTTATGCCTCTCCTCATCATGAAGGTACGCTCTACCTGATGGATGCGTCTATGCAGATATCGGATGACGGAGGTAAGACGTTTTACCGCGCTAACCGTGAGCACCGCCATGGCGATAACCACGCGCTTGCCTTTAAGGATAGCGACCCGGACTACATCATGGTAGGAACTGACGGTGGTGTGTATGAAAGCTTTGATCTGGGTAAGAACTGGCGCTTTATCAGCAACCTGCCTATCACTCAGTTTTACAAAGTAGCTGTGGATGATGCGGAGCCATTTTACAATATATACGGTGGTACGCAGGATAACAGTACGCAGGGTGGCCCGAGCCGTACGGATAATGTGCATGGTATACAGAACAGTGACTGGCGCGTAGTCCTGAACTGGGACGGACACCAGCCTGCGACGGAGCCGGGTAACCCTGATATCATTTATGCTGAAAGACAGGAAGGTACGCTGTCACGGGTGGATATCACCACCGGCGAAGTGGTGGACATACAGCCTCAGCCTGCAGAAGATGAAGATTACGAGCGCTTTAACTGGGATGCGCCTATCCTGGTAAGCCCTCACTCTCCTACTACTATTTTCTTTGCCTCACAGCGTGTGTGGAAGTCTGAGAACCGTGGCGATGAGTGGACTGCTATCTCGGGCGACCTTACGCGTGACCAGGAGCGTATTGAACTGCCTATTATGGGAAGAAAGCAAAGCTGGGATGCTCCCTGGGATTTCTTCGCCATGTCTAACTACAACACTATTACCTCTCTGGCGGAGTCTCCTCAGCAGAAGGGACTTATCTATGCCGGTACGGATGACGGACTGGTACAGGTAACCGAAGATGGTGGCCAGAACTGGCGCAAAATAGAAGTGGGCTCTATGCCTGGGGTGCCTTCTACTGCCTTTGTCAATGACATAAAGGCTGATATGTATGATGCCAACACGGTATATGTGGCGCTGGATAATCATAAGTATGGTGACTATAAGCCTTACCTGGTAAAGAGTACGGATAAGGGCCGTAGCTGGACCTCTATCGCTGGTGACTTGCCAGGCAGAACGCTGGTTTGGCGCCTGGTTCAGGACCATGAGCAGCCCAGTCTGATGTTTGCAGGTACTGAGACGGGTATTTTCTTTACTAATAATGGCGGTACGAACTGGACGGAGCTCCAGGGGGGGCTGCCTACGATTTCATTCCGTGACCTGGCGATCCAGAAAAGAGAGAATGACCTGGTAGCGGCTTCTTTCGGGCGTGGCTTCTTTATACTGGATGATTACAGCATGCTGCGTGAGGTGACGCCGGCTACCCTGGATAAGGAGTTTGCGCTGTTCCCCAGCCGTAAGGCGTGGTGGTATGTGCCTCGCTCTCACCTGAGCTTTGATGATGAAAAAGGAAGCCAGGGAGCTTCGCACTTTGTCGCTCCTAATCCTGATTTTGGTGCCGTATTTACCTATTACCTCAAAGAGGGTCTTCTGTCAAAAGAGGAGATGCGCCAGAAAAGTGAGGAAAGGCTATCTGCTTCACAGAATGTAAGCTTTCCGGGCTACGATGCTCTTAGCGATGAGGCTAACGAGCAGGGGCCTTATATCTGGCTCACTATCAAGGACCAGCAAGGCAACGTAGTACGTAAGATCAATGGCCCTGTTGGCTCAGGCTTCCACCGTGTGGCGTGGGACCTGCGCTACCCCTCTCCTGATATGGTAAGTCTTGACGCACGCGGCTCAGATGATGAGGATGAGGAAGAGGAAGGAGGCATGCTGGCGGCACCGGGTACCTATACCGTGACTGTAAGCAAGCAGGTGGATGGTGCGGTTACTCAGTTAAGCGAGCCTATGGAGTTTGAGGTGGTTCCCCTTAGAGAAGGTGCTCTTGAAGGATCTTCTCAGGAGGAAGTTGCCTCATTCTGGAGGGAGTTTGAGAACACGGCGCGCCAGGTAGAGGCTCTTCAGGCCAATCTTGAGGAGTCTATGAAGCAGAGCCGGGCAATGTTGACGGCGATGGAACGGGCTGCAATGGCACCTGGCGAACTGGATGATCGCCTGTATAAGCTTCGCAGTGATCTGCGTGAACTGGATGAGCAGCTAAATGGTAATGAGGCTAAACGCGAGGTTGGTGAGAAAACCCGGCCGACGATAGGCGAAAGGATGTTTGCGGTATACCGTGGCATCAGTCGCTCCACCTACGGCCCTACCAGGACTCACCGCCAAAGCCTGGACATCGTTCAGAAGGAAATGGCGCAAATAAGCAATGAACTGGAGCAGGACCGTGAAGAACTCAGACAACTGTCTGCAGATCTGATAGCGGCAGGGGCTCCCTATGTAGAGGGACTGCCTATGTTTCCTTCCCGCTGATTAATTGCGGATTTATAAAAAAAGCGGATGTGCCTGCCTGGTGCATCCGCTTTATTATTTCTGTCTGGTTCACAGAAGCATAGGTTGTAGCTGGGTTTTACTTAGATCCTCATTACCTGATAAGTCTGATAAAAATCCTTATGTTAGGAACTTAGGAAACCAATCAAACCAAACATTTTTCAACCCGCAGTACTTTTTAAGTCTATGAAGACACTTGAATTCAGTAATGGAGATAAAATGCCGGCCATAGGTCTGGGTACATGGAAGTCAGCACCCGGAGAAGTAGGCAAGGCTGTACTAGATGCTATAAAAGCGGGGTACCGGCACATTGATTGTGCCGCTATCTATCAAAATGAGGCAGAAATAGGTGAAGCTCTGAAGGAGGCCTTTGACAGCGGACTGGTAAGCCGTTCCGATCTGTGGATCACCTCAAAGCTATGGAATGATAGCCACCGTAAGGACCAGGTGCCTGCGGCTATGGAGAAAACCCTCAAAGACCTGAAACTGGACTACCTGGACCTGTACCTGATGCACTGGCCGGTAGCCTTAAAAAATGGCGTACTGCAACCCAAGTCTGCCGACGATTTTTTATCACTGGATGAAGTGCCTGTGGAAGAAACCTGGAATGCCATGGAGGCACTGGTGGATAAGGGGCAGGCCCGGCATATCGGGGTCTCAAATTTCAGCGAAAACAAGCTGCGCAAACTTACCGGCTGCTGCCGCATGCGTCCGGAAATGAATCAGGTGGAACTACACCCCTACCTGCAGCAAAGGGGGCTGCTGGACTTTTGCCGTAATACGGGGCTATTCATGACGGGGTATTCGCCCCTCGGCTCCAAAGACCGCTCTAACCGTAAAGATGATGAGCCGGATCTTTTCGAACTGCCTGAGTTGAAAGAGGTAGCGAAGAAGCATGACTGTACTGTAGCACAGGTAATGATCGCATGGCAGGTAAACAGGGGGACGGCGGTGATCCCTAAGAGTACTAATGCTGAGCGGATTCAGCAAAACCTTGAGGCAGGTAATATAGACCTGGATAATGATGATATGGAAAAGATCGCTAAACTGGATAAAGGCTACCGGTTTATTGATGGTACTTTCTGGGAAAAGGAAGGAAACTCGTACACTGTGGAGAGCCTTTGGAATGACTGATGAGGAATCAGTTAAATGAACCCGAAAATAAAGAATCAGCAAACGTATTGCACTGAAGCCCGGAAGTCCGGGCTTTTTGTTTTTATAGTGAGCCGTGGTTATCAGGTGCGCTATCCGGCCGAATCATAAGGAGGTCATAAATAACGGGTGGAGGCAGGTAAAGTACCCCACTGAATACCGGTTCCAATGGCTTATGGGGAGCCAATATCACTTTTTCCTTTTTTATCAGTTGAGACCTGCCTTCACTGAGCCACTGCATAAGTTGCACCCGGTGGCCTACATTCTCGCCTGCGGCCAGGTATAGAAAGGTAAGGGCAGTAGGCAGGTATCCCTGAAACTGCGCTCCCTGTACTAATCCGGTGGTGGCTATTCTATTAGATGCACGGCCTGGCATACCTGCGCCCGATACCAGTAATATTTCTTCCAGTAATGTATGAGTGATATGAGGGCTTAAGCTCAGAATAAGTAAAAGGCGGTCGGGCTCATCCAGGGTTTCACTCAGAGAAGCAAAGGGCCCGGCCTGCTCATTATTTAAAGCAGGGGCGGGTATAGCAGCTAGGGAAGCTGAATCATTACGATTACGTGACATGGCTACTTGTCTTAACCAGGAGAGCGCTGATTCTATCGCCTCAGTGTTTTCTTTATTGAACTCTGGGGGTACGCTCATTGCTAGATACTTTGGCCAATAATCAGCACATAGTTTCCGATGATAAAAGCGGGGCCGCTTTGATAAGGAGATTTCAGTAATTCTCCGGCATTATATTGTGGTACCTTAGAGGCCAGCAGGTCCTCCCCCTCTTCCATTTGGTAAAAGTTAGCCTTTACCTCCTGTGGAAACCATTCTTTTACGATTTCTGGCAGGTACTCCCCTTCCCCATTATTTACCATGCTTAGCTTTCCAGCCAGGGAAGCAGCCTCGTTTTCGTTCAGGGTAATGAGGGCCACGAGCTTACCCTCATTAAAAAATTCGTTTTGGGTGGTGCTCTGAAACATCACGGCAGCCGGTGCCGGCACTATATCCTCGAGTAGTGGGGTAAATGCTTCCAGGTCTCTGCTATATGCTTCGTTCATCTTATCACTATGCTGTTTAGTTTCTTCGGAGCAACTTGTGAGGCTAACCAGAAGAAGAAAAGTTATAAACCCACGCTTACTCATATCCGGTTTCGTAGTCTTCGGTTATCGGAAGGGCGGCGGTTGCGGCTGTCATCATCATCTGTCACTGTAGGCGCCGGCGCACTGCCTGACCAGCTTACTGTACGGTGCACAGTGCCGTAGTTCATGTATTGATTTGCCAGGCCCGTTACTTCAAATATACCGTTATCTGAGTCGGGTATGCCGGTGGCTATATCGCTTTGGCCGGGATTAAAGTTATAGCGGTCCTCCATGTGGATGGTGAGGTTCATGTTATATGATTTATTACTCCCTGATGTAGTACAGGATACCTGCGCGCTGATCCAGATGTTATGTCCTCCTATTGCTTTCTGCCAGTTTTCCGTTTCCGGATATGGCATACTGAAATGACTGGACTGCCCTACGGTAAAGGCTCCGCTTGTGATTTGTACAGAGCCATTATCAGGGCATAGGCGCTGCGCATGTCTTTTGGTGTAGGCGATTACATTGGTGAGGGTAGTCTGCCCGCTGGCATCGTTTAGCAGGTAGCGCTCATAATTAATGTAGCGGTCTGCCCCGCCCCCGTCCAGAAAATGACGATAGGCGGCTGTGCCATCCGCGAGGTCAGGCCGTAGGGCTTCAGCACCTTCCAGTTTAGTGCGCCACTTTAACAGTTTCAGGTGATCGCTCCATTCGGGGTCGCGCTCCTCAAACTTCGGGTCGCCTGTACCGGTAGCCTCGTCGTATGCAGCAAGAAAGCCCTCGTCATGGGTGATATTAGGACGCTGCGGGGGGCCTAGGGTAAAGGCTCCGCTGGCAGTGGGGCCGGTAGTGGCAGGGGCCTGCATTTGTACAGGTGCAGAGGTGCCGGAAGCAGCGGGTGCGGTTTGTTGGGTACTGAGACGTCCCGTTTGGTTGGCTTTGGGCTGTACGGGTATTCGGGAAGCCTGCCGGGCTGTACTCTGGCTATTCTGTTGCTGGTGTAAGCTGGATGCCATGCTCATGGGTTTTCACTGTAAATATGTGAAAAAAAAGGTATAGTTAAGAGGTATTGTAAGGTTTACAGCGGATATGCAGGCCACGCAAGTTGGCGGGACTGTGGTGGTTTTGGCGGTCTTTTATTTTCAGTAATATTATACCTGGCAGAGGTGATGTAGGGAGCCAGACTGATATTTCACAGGCTTGAACAGTTTTTATTTATAAATATGATTATTATCCAATTAATGCCCGCTCTTTTATGATTGAGACCCCTCTGATTTTCATTCTTTATAACAAAAAACTAGTAATGGTATTCCTGGGGGAAATGAGCCGTGGCTGATCTCAGCTATCACCCTCACCTCCTATTTATTCTTAATATTCGGAGCAAAACTATTTGCCTCTTTGAGCCACTCGGGGCGGGTAATAATTTCCAGCAATGCTTTATTAAGGTGAGGAACGTATGCCTCATGCCGGACTGGAAGTGCCAGCGCGTAGTGTCTTGGTAATAGTTCGGTTGCTGTAGTTCGCACATTTACATTATCCATCTGGCTTACGTAGTAGCGCATCTCTGCTATGTCATGCACGAAGAAACTGGTTTCATTAGTTACATTCAATTCATTAAGGGCTTCCTGTATATCTGTATAATGGGTCAGTTTCACATTTTTATCATCCAGGTAGGTAGCAAAGGGACTACCTTCTATCACGGCGGTTTTGTGTCCCCTAAGGTCTTCAGGGATTGAGCTCGCCCCCTGTACGCTATCGTTGACAGCACCTACGATAGCTGCTGTAAGGCTTGCCGTAATCCCCATGGCAATGAGCATCCACAGCAGGGCAATTACACGACCCAGAGGGGTAACAGGGGCCTTGTCTCCGTATCCGATGGTGGTCATCGTAACCCCTGCCCACCAAAAGCCCGCTCCCAGGCCGTGCCAGAAGCTACGTTCGCCACCAAACTGCTTGTCATTGATCTTTTTTTCCACCACCCAGATAAGAAGGCCGACCACTGCCAGTAAAATACTCAGACTGATTACTATCTGGAAAAAGCGCCAGGTAAAAAGGCTTTTGGCAATACGGCTCAGCTTCTTACCGCGGCTATCGGCCACCCCCAGCATGCTGAGGTAATAGTTTTGGGTATACACAGTTTTTCCCGACGCGTCAGCAGTTACCGGCAGCGCCGGGATAATATCTGCCTGGCCTGAGGCCAGTACCTCGTTTGCCTTGTCTTCGCTGATTTCGCGATAGTCATAGGTAAGGTTTATTGCTTCGGCCAGGTCTTCCCATAGCCTGATGGCTATTCCATCCCACTGCCCTTCTCCCTCACGAATCATAAAGGGCGGTTTGTGATATACCCCGACATGCCAGGTGGCATCGCCTGTTAGTGAATCCAGTGGGATAATCCTGCGCTCTGAAGTTTCAGCCGTACTGTCCTGCTGTAGTGGTATAGCAACGACCTTAGGAGTGGTGAAAAACAGTAAAGGAATTAATAGGATGAAATGTATAATTCGCATAGTGGATAATAAAGGCTGACAATTCAGCCTTATTAACTATACGAATGCCCTAAGGTTATTTAGCAGGTAAACTCAGGCATAATGCTTTAAACAGACGACCGTCAGCAATGGTACACCCCTTTTGAGTCATCTCGAACAACTCCACTTCCCGGTCTTTTGCATAAGGTTTGGTGGTGGTATATACCCGCAAGTTGCCGGGAGGGTTCCGGATAGCACTGGCTATATAGGTCTCATCCATAAAGTTAACCCCGCTATCTTCGGGAGCGTCCATGCCTACCAGGACGATTTGATCAGGCAGGCACTGGAATGCTTTCACTGAGGTGGGGGTTCGCAGCTCCAGGTACCGGACCTTTCGCATGATGCTCTCGAAGACAACATCACTAAACTGGTCCACCACCTGCTCACATTTATCGGGAGTTTCTTTTTGCATTTTCTCCCACTCATCGGCTGTGATGCCATTTACTACGAGAAAGTCGATAAAATCTTTTTCTAATGGTTCCAGCTCTTCTTTACTCAGGCGCCTGTATTTCATTACCTCTTGTGGTCTAATAATCACGTGGCAAAACTAATAAAGCGGCCTTTGAGGCCCAAGGGTATCCGGAGAGCAAATTCCTGAAATTTTGAATACCTATTAAAAATGCTGTGCAGTTAATGGGAAGGCTTTGAGACAATAAAACCTCTAAGGGCACTCTTTTATATTAAAATCTGCTTCAAATACCCAGGAGGGAGACGAACTATATTCAGTATTGATTGGTCTGAGGTTCAGAAAAATGAGAGGAGCTATTTGCAACAATGTTGCATTTTTAAAAAGCCTTACCTAATTTTCGCCATGGCATCAGATTTTTTTAAACCGGCTACCCTTTGTTTCCTGGCGTTACAACCACTTTTCCTGTTACTTTCGGGTGAGGTATGGGCTCAGTCTAACGACTGCCAAAAGGATTGCTCCTGCTCATTTACCGGTCGCGTGATAGACAAGCAAACAGGTGACCCTCTGGTGCTGGCTACTGTGCGGGTGAATAATGATAAAGGAGCGACTACTGATGAAAACGGCTATTTTGATCTCTCAGGGCTCTGCCAGGAGGAGTTTGATCTTGAGGTAAGTTACCTTGGCTACAAAAAGCTTGTGCATCACCATCATGTGCATCATGATCCCCCTACTATCTTTTTGTCCCCTGATGATCAGATGCTCGAAAGTGTACTGGTGGAGGAAAAGCTTGCTATTTCCGGTGAGATGACCCAATCTGAGACGACACTTGAAAGAGCCGATCCTTCGCTGGTGGGTACGGTGTCACTCGGCCAGGCACTAAAGGAGCTGCCTGGGGTGGGCACGCTGAAGACAGGGCAGAATGTAGTGAAGCCAGTGGTTCACGGGTTACATAGTAATCGCCTGGTAATCATAAATAATGGATTACGCCACGGAAACCAAAACTGGGGCACCGAACACGCGCCGGAAATAGACCCAGATATGGCTGAAACCTTTACTGTGGTCAAGGGTGCCGGAGCTGTTAAGTATGGGCCGGAGGCTCTGGGTGGGGTCATCATTGTAGAGCCACCTTCACCAGACCTTCTGGGGCACCTGCATGGTGAAACGGAGCTTACAGGCTATTCTAATGGCCGTGGTTTAAAAGGACGCATGCTTCTTTCTAAAGGGTATACCGACTTTGCCTGGCAGGTACAAGCTTCAGGGGTATATCAGGGAGACCTGGAGACCCCTGATTATATGCTCACTAACACAGGAATGCGTGAGCAGAGCGTAGGCGCGACTACTGTCTATCACAAGCGACATTTCGATGCCTCTTTATCCTATAGCTATACCGGCCAGGAGCTTGGGATACTGCGTGGTTCTGTGACGGGAAACCTGGCCGACCTGGGGGTGGCTTTGGAGTCCGAGCCACCGGAAGGTACCCGGGACTTTAGCTACGAGATACGGAACCCCAGACAGGAGACGGCCCACCATCTGGTACGCCTGAGTGCCTCATACGACCTGCCAAAGGGGCTTTTGGATCTGACCTACGGCTTTCAGTACAATGAGCGCAGGGAGTTTGACGTACGCCGCGGGACCAATAACGAACGACCGTCTATAGACCTGGCGCTTACCACTCATTCCCTGGATCTGGAATGGCAACATCCCGCCTGGCAAGGCCTAAGCGGTAGCGTAGGTTTTCAGGGTGAGTACCAGGATAATAACAACATTCCCGGTACGAACACAATCCCATTTGTACCAAACTATAATCATACCCGTTGGGGCTTTTATGTGTCTGAAGCAAAGGACTTTGCAGGGTTCACAGTTGAAGCAGGGGTTCGGCTGGATGGTATTCTTTCCAGTGTAAGAGGGCGAGATAATCGTAACGACCTGTATACCAATGATTATCAATATACTAACATATCTGCTTCTTTAGGTATGGTAAAAGAACTGAGCAGTCGTATCACCTACAGGTCTCACCTTGGCCTGGCATGGAGGCCTCCTTCTATTGCCGAGCTGTATAGCTTTGGAAAGCACCAGTTTGTCATAGAGTACGGACTGTGGCGGTATAGGGACGGTATTACCACCGTATTTGATGAGGATACCCGTGAGGTGCCTGCCGAAAAAGGCTACAAGTGGGTGCATTCCCTGGATTATGAAAATCAAGGTTGGAGGCTGGGTACTACCGTTTTTGCTAACTACATACAGGACTTTATTTACAGCAGACCTGAGGGTATTACCAATACTGTACGGGGGGCATTTCCCTACTTTGTATACGAACAGACTAATGCTGTGATGGCCGGGGCTGATTTTTCTGCTTTTTACACAGGGGTGAAAAAGAGGTGGAACCACAGGGTGCTTCTTTCCTTGTTATATGGCCGAGACGTGGCTGATGATGCCTATTTCGTGGGCCTGCCACCGCAGCGCATCGGCTATCGTATACAATATACCCTCCCCTCTTTGGGGCCGCTGCAGGACCTGAAGGCCGGCATGGAAAATGAGTATTCTTTCAGACAGTTTATGGCTCCCGAGGTAATCCCTGTCGAGCGCTTTATGGGAGATGATGCCATAGGCACCGTGGGGTCTGTATTTGATTTTCTAGAGGCTCCTGATGGTTACCTGCTCACCGATATTTACATCTCCGCAGCATTAAGGAGTTTCGAATTTCGCTTTCGAGTGGAAAATGTACTTAATACGGAATACAGGGATTATACGAATCGTCTCCGGTACTTTGCCGATGAGCCGGGTAGAAACTTCCTTATTTCGGTTTTTTATCAGTTTTAGTTTGGCAGTAAAATTTTTTGCCCGTATCTTTTTGCGACAAAGTTGCAAAAACAAAACCGGCTTAAATTATGAACATTAACGTGATGAAAAAGTACCAATTAGTGTGGGCGCTTATAGGCGCAATGGCTTTTACCTCTTGCGGAGATGATGATGCTCCCGACGCGGAGAATCCTGAAGAGATTATTACCGGCGTTACCCTGACCTTTACTCCTACCGGAGGAGGATCTGACCTGGTATTTACCGCTACTGACCCGGATGGTGAAGGTCCTGAAGACCTTGCTGTTTCCGGCCCTATACAGCTTAGCCTGAATACCACTTATGAGCTTTCTATTGGTATGGAAGGACTGGACGGTGAGGATATCGGTGCAGAAGTAGCGGAGGAAGATGAGGAACATCAGCTCTTCTTTAGCTGGACAGACGGGTTGTTTTCTTCACCTGCAGGAAATGGAAACATTGATAATGCAGATGATGATGTTGATTACCTGGATGTAGACGGCAATGGATTGCCGGTAGGTCTTTTGACTGAATGGTCTACCTCAGCTACGCAGGGTGCCGGGACTTTCCGGGTCATACTTAAGCATCAGCCAGATATTAAATCTGCCACCAGTACGTCAAGTGATGGTGAGACAGACGTTGACCTTACCTGGGTACTACAGGTGCAGGAATAAGATCTTTCTTTTTAACTTGGTTTGGCAAGCCTCCGCATAATGTCGGGGGCTTGCCTTTTTTGGTTCAGGGTGTCATGGTACTCAATGCAGCATCCATGTCGGCATGGTGAAAGGTAAACCCTTCTTCTTGCAGGCGTTTCGGTAATACCCATCGACTTTTGAGTACGAGCTCGGTTTCGGTACGAATGAAATAGGCGCCAAATTCCAGTAACGTTTTTGGTGCAGGCAGGCCAAAGCCCGGTCCAAATTTATTAGCCAGCTTCTTCATGAGTATTGCATTAGGAATAGGTGCCGGAGAAGCTACATTATAGCCGCCCTCTGCATGCTTGCAGTTGATAAGAAAGGCCACACTTCTGCAAAAATCTTCAATATGTACCCAGCTTACTATCTGCCTGCCACTACCCTGCCGGCCTCCCAGCCCGGCCCTGGCCAGCCGAATCATTACAGGGAGGGCACCTCCCTCCATACCCATTACTATAGCGGTTCGCAAAGCAACACGGCGTGTATAGGGCAGGTCAGGCATGTAAAATGCCTCTTCCCATTTGGTGGCCACATCTACCGAAAAACCCTCTCCTCTTTCACCCGCCTCCTCTGTCATGGGGCGATCCATGGCGTGACGGTAGTAAGTGGCGGTACTGCCATTTATCCACACCTCCGGCGGGTTTTCGCAGGCTTTTATTGCCTGGCCCAGGGTTTGGGTGGGTTCTATGCGTGAGTTATAAATGGCCTGTTTGTTCTGCTCCGTATACCGGCAATCCACAGAACGGCCACATAGATTTATGACTGCACTGGCTCCTTCCAGGTGTTCGGCCCATACGCCCGTCGATTTACCATCCCACTTTACATAGCGGATACCCTCTTTATCGGTCTGGTGCCTGCGGGTAAGCACAATGATACGGTATCGGCAGTTAGTAAGGTGCCGGCTCAGGGCTGTCCCCATAAAGCCGGTACCTCCTGCAATGATGACCTTAGGCGGTAACATCGCGTTCAGCTTTAGTCACTCCTCTGCTTGCGGTGTACCGCTTTCGGATGAAGAAGAAAAAGAACATATTCAGTAAATGAATTACCCCTAGTATCAGTAGTAACCCGCCTACTTTCCCACTTAATACCTCAAGCAGGCGAGGTATATCGCTAATTACGCTGTAATTGCTGAGCCCTTTCACGGAGTAGCCTACCATTATGAGATAAAAGCCGGTAATGAGTAGCTTATTTATACTTTCAGCCATTTCGCGGCGCTCAAATACGTCTTCCAGGAAAATGAAACCATTAGTAAACAGCCGGTTACCAACCGCCCATATGATAGGAATGGTGATTACAAGATAACTGGCGTAAAGAATGAGTTTATATGTTTCAGTCGTCTCCATATTATTTTTATTATAGTTTCAGAAATAATTGAAAGTTTATGATAAAAAATATATCAGGTCAGTTTCTTAATGATATTAGTAAGCCAATTTTTACCTGAGCCGAGAAATACATCAGCAATGTTGGTAAGCCTTGAGGTAAAGCCGTGCAAATCTGATACAGTCTTCTGAAAATCAGGGTCTTGTGCTACTTCCTTATCTTTTCGAAGCTCTTCCAATAGATTCACTACGGGTTCTATCTCCCGCCTCTTTCGCTCCCTTGCTATCTGCCTGGCCATGCGGTCGATGTCCTTGTCGGCATAGTAATATTCTTTGCGGTCACCAGCCCGTATTTCTTTGAACACGATCCCCCACTCTACTAATGTGCGGATGTTCATGGAGGCATTACCCCGGCTTATGCTGAGGGCTTCCATAAGATCGTCTGTTGACAGTGCTTCAGGGGAGGCAAGCAACAAGGCGTGTATTTGTGCCATGGTACGATTGATACCCCAGTTTGACCCGAGGGTGCCCCAGGCCTGTATAAATCGCTGCTTACTTTCCGTTAATTGCATACTCAAAGGTATATTAATTTCGGAACTTTCAAAAATAATTGAAAATTAAATTGTGCGACTTTAGCCGGTATTTTGGATGGTAGGGTAAAGCTCGCTTAGTATGATTCTGGTATACAGTTAGTTGAGTTTGTGTGATGGAAAATGAAAAACCGTCCCTTTTGAGGACGGTTTGATAGCTTACTTAGATTAGACTGATTGGTCTCTTCGCTCTTCAAGGTCTTCAGGTTGTCTTCCAAGCCTACATGATGTGGGAATGAATGTTGTATCAGCTCAGCAGTAGTTCTACTTTCCCTGACATCTTCCTCGTCATCGGTCAGGTCCTTATGTTCCTTGAGAAGTGCTTCCGGATAGTCCCCCACGATTTATCTTCTTCTCCGTTTCCAAACTTCTAAGGCTGGCTATCATCTATCGATGATTGTGTCAGCTCCTTATTATATCAAAGGAATAAAAAAAGGCCATTCGCACGCAGCGAACAGCCTTATATACTATAATTTAGCTTATTGCTCAGGCTAATTCTTCCTCTTGCGGACAAGCCAGAAAGCAGCTAAAGTAGCACGAGTTAGATGGGGGTGCAGTTGGTTTATCTTCTATACCTCCTTTTATAGCCCGTGTGTTTGTTACAAAGCTATCTACTTTTAGCGCATCAAGGGAAAGGGATTTCTTCTTCATCTTTGTTAAGTAAGTTTAGTACCTCTATAAGGTAGTAAAAGCTACGGTAAAGTAAAACATGGAGATTAAGCTAATTTTCCTTTCTTAGAACTCAAGAATCTCCTGTTGCTCGGCAGTTCTGGGTACCAATAGCAGGTTTTTCTGCCTGCCGTGAATGTATTTTACTGTTTCTCCGTCGAAGTAGGCATCTTCTTCGAGCATAATCCGGATCTCCTTATCCCACTCCTCGATAAAGGTTGCGGCATTAAGTTCTATACTGTAGGCTGTATTGGGGTGCAGCGGGTAGTCACCTGTGTAAGGCACTCCTCCCTGGCTGTCCCACATTCCCAGGGTGGTCCCTGCCGCATGGCCGTAGTAGCCGATAGGGTGAGTGTAAATGCTGGGTTTAATACCCTCTGCAATAGCTTGTTCGCGCGACATCTTCAGTACGTCGTTGCCTGTACGCCCGGCTTTGAAGTTACTGGTGAAAATATCCTGCAGGCGATTACCTCTCCGGAAGGCTTCTTTGAGGAATTGAGGTGCGTCGCTTTCGTTATTTTTCAGGACATAGGCATGCTGTTGCGTATCTGTATTGAGACGCAGGTAGGTGATACCAAAATCGACATGCAACAGGTCGCCAGGCTGAATGACCTTGTCACCCGGATGGCTGTCAAAAGTACGTAGGTGATCAAAATTTTCAGGGTCTGCTCTCTGTATGGAAACAGATGGGTGAAACCAAGTCACCAATCCCAGCTCACGGATGCGGTCACGGTACCACCACTCCACATCGTCTGTGGTAGTCACTCCCGGTTGTATGACTTCCTCGCTTAGTCCCTCAGCAATAATGCGGTGGGCTATGCGTACAATCTGGCGGTAGATGTTCATTTCCGACTGTGTGCGGGTCTCTAACCACCCCACGGCGAGTGGTTCGGCGGAGACAATACGCTTTTCGTACTTGCCTGGCAGCTTATCCAGAAACTGTTTATGCTCGCTGGCACTAAGGCCATCAGCCTGAGCATAGTATTCTGACATATTGAGGCCGATCTTTTCAGGATCACGTTCCTCGATGACCTCTATGAGTCTCGCCCACTGGTCGGGTTGCTTTTCTTTGTCCCAGGCTTTTTTAAAGGACTCGCCCACATCATAGCGGGCAATAGCGAGCGTCTCAATATCTTTTCCTTCGCCCGGGTCATACATCACCAATACGGTACGCCGTCTTGCAGCAAGCCACTTGGCCGGAAGAAGTGTACGTATCACCGGATCTTCATTATACTCCCTTGCCATAACTATCCACATATCGATGCCTTCACGACGCATCAGGTCAGGCAGCACAGTCTGTATGCGCTCCTCCAGCAGGCGATCTATAACTTCGGCACGTTCACGCATGTTCAGTATCTTCGGCATAGTGGTCTGGGCCACGGCCGGGGTAAGTAGTACAAAGCTGGTCAGGATGAGTAAAATGTGTATACGTAATTTCATAAACGTTTTATGGTTTCGGCCATAATATACAGCTTAGCCGTGACTTTTTATGGTCTTTAAAGCGAGGGCCAGTGCTGCGCCTTTTTCAGCATTGTGCTTTACCAGGGCAATATTTGTCTGCAAGCTTTTTCCTCCCGTTTTATCTGTAATAGCCTTAAGCAAATAGGGAGTTAGTTCTTTGCCCATAATACCAGCCTTTGCTGCTTCCTGCAGGGCCTCTTCCACCATAGCATTCACCAAGTCCGGAGGCAGGGCATCAGCCTCGGGTACGGGGTTAGCTATCAGTACCCCACCAGCCAGTCCCATGTCCCACTTACTCCTGAGCAGGGCGGCAATTTCTTCCGGCGTGTCCAGCCTGTAGTTTACCTTGTACCCGCTGGTGCGAGAATAGAAACCTGGAAACTCCTCTGTGCCCCACCCAAGTACAGGTACCCCCTCTGTCTCAAGGTATTCCAGCGTAAGGCCTATATCGAGGATGCTTTTTGCCCCGGCACTTACCACGGCTACTGATGTACGTGAAAGCTCGCGAAGATCGGCAGAAATGTCCATGGTTTTCTCAGCACCACGGTGAACCCCACCAATCCCGCCGGTAACAAATACCCTGATGCCGGCCTTTTCGGCAGCGATCATGGTGGCTGATACCGTAGTGGCGCCAGTCATCTTTTTGGAAATCACGTAAGGCAGGTCCCTCCTACTTACTTTAATGGCTTTCCCCTCCCCTCCTAGCTGTTCCAGCTCATCAGCCGTCAGGCCCACGTGTATCCGGCCATTGAGTAAGGCAATAGTGGCAGGTACTGCACCGGCGCTGCGTATGATAGCCTCCACTGCGCGGGCAGTCTCCACGTTTTGGGGATAAGGCATACCATGGGTAATAATTGTAGACTCCAGGGCCACGAGGGCATTTGCTGAGGCTGCAGCATCTCTCACTTCTGGTGAGCAGGTGAGGTAGGGTTCCAGGTGCACGGTTGATTTTTTTTAGAGCGGCGAGATTCGCGTAGTTGAGTATGATTCAGGTAAGTTAAAAGGAATTTCGGGTACTCCTTAGTGTGGCTGCGAGGAGATGATCTATGATTCTTGAAATACAAAGGATTTTATATCTTTAAAATAGGCTTAACAGCTAATTATATGAGTAATTTTTAATTGAATAAACCATAAATTTTATCCTATTATGAAAAAGAGAATTAAACTTGAGACATTGAATGTGGAAAGCTTCACCACCGTTTCGGTAAGCTCACTCCGTGGTGGTGGCAGACCTATATGTACCCTGCCAAACTCTAACTGCAGCGACAAGTACGCATGTGATACGACGATATAAACGGCTGTCAGACAAGTGTTTTTACTTGTAAGAGGAAGGAAAGCCGGTGGATTCCCGGCTTTCTTTGTTTGTAGGGACTCATGTGGTACTGGTAAGTTCTTCTGCTGACCCTAATCCTTGCAGTATACCCTCATGAAAAAGCCACCTGCTTTACGGCAGGTGGCTTTAACTATTTTGTAAAGAAAAATCTGGTTAGGTAAACTAGCCGTATATTTCATTTAATAGGCCGGCAAGTCTTATACCCGCCTGTAGCAGGCGCTGCTCCACGGTATCCCAGTTATGGTACCGATATTCATAGGCTATGCTCATATTTTCCGGCAAATCATACACGACGTTTCTCAAAGCCACACTTTCCATGGCCCACTCCCGGACTCCGGTAGCCTGGTAGTCACTTACCATAACAGGAGAGGCATAGCGCATAAGGTGATCACCCAGTTCGGTATAGCTTAGTTGCTGGCTGTCGATCATGCCGGAATCCCATACTCTGTGAAGGTTGCTTTCTTCCCAGAACCACTCCACTTTTACATCATTACCGCCCTTGTCCAGTCCGGTGCCTACATGTAGCGGCTGGTGCAGGTCACCAACCAGGTGTACCAGCATGCGCAGGTACTCTCTTTCGGTCTTCGCCTCCAGCCCACCGGCCTTCAGTTCTTTGGTAAGTCTCTCTATGGTGCTGATCACATCTCCATGAGGGTTCTTTTCAGCAGACTCATAAGTTTCTCCCTCAGGTACGGTTACCCAGTGCCAGTCGTGCGTATGATCGTATGCATCATCAGACCGGATGGCGTCCATCCAGTTGGCACCCATAGCAAGGCTCTCAGGTCCCAACACTTCTTTTATCTTCTCTGTGGTTTCTTCGTCCAGGTATTGCTGCGCTATATACCCTACCACGCGATGGCCGGTCATGCCCCAGCCAAATGCCTGGACTGAAGCAAAAATGAAGAATAGGGAAAGTACGTGTTTCATATTGGTGTTTGTTTCCGCTGTGTCACTGGCAAACATCCTGCCAGCAGTGCCAAAAATAAAAAATCCGGACATTTATGCCCGGATCATTCACGTATTTACTGCGGATAATCTTCCTTAAGTATGTCTTTAAACTTCTCTTTAAACTTCTCTACTTTAGGGCGCGATACACTCTGGATATATGAGTTATCCGGGTTATTTACATAGTAGTCCTGGTGGTAATCTTCCGCTATCCAAAAGCGGCCGAGCGGCTCTACCTGTGTTACTATGCGGGCATCATAGTAGCCTTCTTTCTCCAGTTTAGCAATCATTTCTTCGATGATCTGCTTCTCCTGAGGTGTGCTGTAAAAAGCTACGCTACGATACTGTTCGCCCACATCGGGACCCTGCCTGTTAAGCTGGGTAGGGTCATGAGCTCCTTTAAAGAAGACCTCGGCGAGGGTGTTAAAACTGACAACTTCCGGATCATAATATACCTGTACAGCTTCAGCATGAGACGTCATGCCGGCACTTACCTGTTTGTATGTAGGATTGGCCTCGCTACCTCCCGCATAGCCTGACACTACCTCTTTTACTCCCTGCACCCGCTCAAAGACTGTCTCTGTGCACCAGAAGCATCCGCCGGCAAAAGTAGCTGTGTCCAGTGCCTCATAGTTCAGGTCCTGTGGTGCTTTATAGGTGGCCTCTACAGGTTGGCTATCTGTGCTGCCGGAAGCTTCCTTATTAGTAGTGCTGTCAGCAGAGCATCCGTAGAAGGGAAGGAGGGTAAACAGCAGGAAAAGAGTAAAAACAGAATAAGAGGGATGTATTTGCTTCATAATTAATATGTCTTCGTTAGCCCCTTAACGTATAACATGACCTGTGGGTTTGTCACGAGCCTGACCAATAGCTGCCTGATAGTCATAGGCTGTAGGCTTCCGGGGCTGAAGAGTAAAAAATCTTTAAAACCACTACATTTGGGGTATGAGTAATGTAAGTGAATACACATTTTTAGTGGGTGATGACAAAGTAAGGGGCATGCTGACTCATGCCGAAAACGCCAAATGCCTGCTTGTGCTAAGCCATGGAGCCGGTGCAGGAATGACTCACCCTTTCATGGAGACGCTGAGCCATAAACTCCAGGCGTCCGGCGTTTCTGTTTTCCGCTTTAACTTTCCTTACATGGAAAAAGGACGAAAGGCTCCAGGTTCGCAAAGACAGGCTATTGCTGCCATGACCGAGGCTTTGAAGAAGGCAGCCACATTTGCCAATGGCTTACCCTTACTACTCGGAGGGAAAAGTTATGGCGGGCGAATGGCTTCGCATTTGATGGCTGAAGAATCTGTAGCGGAACTGACTGAGGTTAAAGGGCTTATTTTTTTTGGCTTTCCGCTACATGCTCCCGGTAAAAAAGGAAAGGACAGGGCCGCTCATTTGCAAAGCGTATCCTGTCCTATGCTATTTCTTCAGGGTGGACGCGATAAACTGGCCGACCCTGTATTGATTGACGAAGTGGCTAAGGGGCTATGCGGTGCCACCATAAAGATGTATGAACACGGAGACCACTCATTTCATGTGCTGAAACGCTCAGGTACTACCGATGAAGTCCTTATGGATGAGATAGTAACTGATACTAACGAGTGGCTTTCAAAGGTGCTCTAGCCCTTAACCGGCAAATTTTGCGGCTACTTCTGCTACGCGCTTACCCTGAAATTTTGCCGCGCGAAGTGTCTTATCATCGGGGTCGAGCTGGCCATTGTTGCTCCTGAATGAAACCCCATAGGGATTACCTGTTTCAAACTGGATTTCATCTGCATAGCCAGGGCTTACGATAATAGAACTCCAGTGGTAAAAGGTGTTGTTCAACGCCAGTAGAGTGGATTCGTGTCCGCCATGGGCTGTAGAGGCGCTGGTAAAGCTACTTACAATCTTGTCTACCAGTTTACCCTCAAACCACAGGGGACCTGTGGAGTCAAGAAAGGCTTTAATCTGTGCGGTAGGCAGTCCGTACCGGGTAGGCGTACCGAAAAGTATCGCGTCTGCCCATAGCAGGTCATCATTAGATGCTTCAGGGATATCTTTAGTGGCTTCCAGATGCTCCTTCCACTTTTCATTAGATTCAATGGCCTGTTGAGGGGCATTTTCTGCAATGCGACGAAAACGTACCTCGGCACCGGTGCTCTTGGCTCCTTCTTCTATAGCGCGGGCTATATCGTAGGTAGTACCAGTGGCGCTATAGTATATAACAGCAACTTTTATGCTCATGGTGTATAGAAAATTTAAGTGAAATATATCTTCTATACATACCGCGCCAAAGGCTATTTGTTGTACCTACATTGATATTTTTAAAAAAGCTCAGGCCTTTTGCAGATACTTTTCTGCCAGGTCAGTAAGATCCTCTATTTCGAAGGGTTTTGACAAATATCCGTCACTACCAATCTCCTCGGCAATTTGCTTGATATTGTACCGTGCAGAAACCACTACTACGGGTATCTCCTTTGATTCAGGGTTTTTCTTAAGCTTGGTGGCAATCTCACTACCATTTACACCCGGCAACATCAGATCCAGTAAAATCAGATCGGGCTTTTCGATAGCCACTGTCTGCAAAATTGTTTCACCTTCTCTCAGGCCGATAAAAGTATGACCTGCTTTTTCAAGAATAATCTTGGATACCTCCATGATTCCAGGATCATCTTCAACCATTAGTATTTTTCCCATTTTCTAAAAATAAGGGTAAACTCACAAAAAATTCTGCCCCCTCTCCCGGCTGGCTATTGACCCAGACCAGGCCATGGTGGGCTTTCACAATTTGGGAAACAAGATACAAACCTATTCCCAAACCAGGGTATTTACTGGAATCTTTTTGAGAGCGAAAAAATCGCGTGAATATCTTATTAATATCCTTATCGCTCATACCGATTCCGAAATCTCTTATAGAAGTAACTACATTATCACCATCCCGGTAAGCCTTAATACGTACTTCACCACCATCCGGAGAGTACTTTATCGCATTCTCAATGAGGTTTGAAAATACCTGGACGAGCTTGTCATCATCCCCTTTTACCATTAGGTCTTCGTCACAGCTAAAGACCATTTTATGATGATTGATGTCCAGTTTAAAGTCATCCACTGTATGCTCCAGCAGGTTACAAAGATTGAGAGGTTCGTGAAAGTACACGGCTTGGTTAAGCTGTATCCGCGATACATCCAGTAAGGCCGTGATGAGCCGTTTCATGCGTTTAATACTTTTCTCAGACTCTTCAAGAAAGTATTTTGACTGTTTCTTAAATGTTTCCTGATCGGTAAAATCCTCATTTACCATCCTGATCATGAGCTGGTTATATGCCTTTAGGGTAGTAAGTGGCGTTTTCAGTTCATGGCTGGCTATCCCAAGGAATGAGTCTCTTTCGTCGTCCAGTCGCTTCTGGTCCGTATAATCGATGCCAGAATAAATATACCCCACAAATTCATCCAGGGAGTCTGTACGGGGGATAGCGCGCGTATAAAACCATCTGTATTCACCGCTTTTGTGAAGGTAACGATACTCTATCGTAAACTCTTTCCTTTCCTGGAAGCCCTGATCAATGACATCCTCGACTCCCTGGCGGTCCTCTTCGTGCAATAGTTCACGCCAGCGATCTTTAAGCGCCGCTTTACTATCTATGCCGGTGTATTCATACATGGTCTTGTTAAAGAAGACAGGGGTATTATGCTGATCGGTAACCCATATCATAGCAGGTGCCGAGTCGGCCATCACACTGAAGCGGTTTTCGCTTTCTTCCAGACCTTTCAGGTGCTTAAATTCCCGAATGGCTCTCACTACAGCTTTGGAAAGTGTGGAAATATTGTCTTTAAGGATAAAGTCTGTAGCTCCGTTATGCAGTGTGTCCACTGCCTTTTCAATACTGAGGGTACCGGTTACAAAGATGAAAGGAATAAGTTTATTGCGGTCTCTGACGTGCTTTAAAGCACTTAATCCATCAAAGTCAATCAGCGTGTAATCAGCCAGAATAACGTCGGGAGCCCATTTTTCAAATTGCTCCTTAAAAGCAAGCTCGGTGGCGACTACCTTATACTCGGCCTCGATACCGCTGGAAGAAAGTACTTCCTTTACAATCTCAGCATCTGTCTTTACATCTTCCAATAGGAGAAATCGGTATGCTTTGGATAGGACAGTGCTATTATTCATATGAATCTTTCAGTGCAGCAGGAAGTAAATCTACGTCTCTGCAATTTAAATTTAAAATAAATGGCATGATAAATTATCACTGCCAGTTACTGACGTTTATCTCACTCAGTTGTCGTCAGAGCATATTTTTGCCCTGTAGCATGGTTGAGGGTTATATGCAGTTTAGTAATTAAATCACGCGTTTTTCAGTAGCTTCCGGAAGGGCGATAACCGGAGTCTTTAGGTATGTTATCGGGGCTGTTCTGCCGGGCCTCCGCATTTTCCTGGGCTTTCATGCGTAACTGATACCCATATGAATATTCCGCGTGTGAACTGGGTACGATTTTCTCATTGGAGTACCGGGCATAAACTTTGGTGAATTTGGCTCCGAAAAACATAATGAGACTGGAGTAGGACACCCATGAGAGCAACAGTATAATAGATCCGGCCGCACCATAAGCTGAACCTGGGTTAGCTTTGCTAAAATAAAAGCTCAGAGCAAACTTACCCAGGAGAAATAAAACGGATGTGACCCCTGCTCCTATCCAAACTGTGCGCCACTTTATCTCAACATCAGGCAGCACCTTGTAAATAATAGCAAATACCAGGGTGATAATACCGAAGTTGATAATGATGCTTAGCCCCATGGCCAGGTAGATCAAATAGCTTGGAAACTGTGCTTCTATCCAGTCGCTTATTATAGAAAGGGCGGTAGAGACGACAAGACTTATCAATAATATAAAGCCAATGGCGATGATTATGCCAAGAGAGGTGGCCCGGTCCACCACCAGCTTCAAAATATCATTTTTAGGGTTAGCCCTTACATCCCAAAAGTCATTGAGGCTTTTCTGTAGTTGAAAAAATACCGTAGTGGCACCGTATAACAGGATGCCTATACCCACTATCTGCATCCAGATACCACTGCCGCTTGTTCCGGCATGACTGATCATGGTTTCCACCTGCTGGGCGGCATCCGGGCCGATCATGTTATCTATCTGGCCGCTTATCTCTCCGCGTACGGCCTTAGCCCCCAGAAAATACCCGGCCACCTGAATAATAATAATCAGTAGAGCAGGCATAGAAAATATGGAGTAAAATGAAATAATGGCACTATGACGGAAGGGGTCTTCCGCCATAAACTCATTATACGTGTCCTTAAAGATGGGCAGTAACTTCTTAGGCTTCATACGATCTATTTCTCAGATAGTGAAACCTGAGACGACCGGCATTGTTATGAACAGGTTCCTGTCTCCTACCTTATTTTACAGGTTTGTGGAAGCTTCTGACTCCTGCACTGGCAGTTCGTCCACAATATTGCTCATCCCCACCAGGTCAAAAAGTTCGTCAAAAGCGTCGCACCAGCTTGCCAGCCCGGGCTCATTTCCGGAAATCCTGGCATTCAAACAATGGCTGTAGTACCGGCGGTATATCATATAACAAATGTTCTGTATCTTCCACAGTTCGAGATCCAGCCCTACCCGGTGAGTCAGCTTAAGCAGGTGGACAAGTTTCTGAATATGTGCCTGCTGCATGGGGTCAGACTCCAGTTGTACAGCCACTTCATCCACCCGCTTAGTCATGAGAAAGGCTAGCTTAACCAGGTCTATGTTCAGCTTAAAGCGCTCAGCCTCTTTCATAATCTGATCCAGTTCATTCATGTCCGGACGCTTCTCATGTAGCAGGCTGGTCAACTGCTGGTTAAAGTATACCTGCAGAGGTACCCGAAGGTGTTCAGGAAGTTCTATACGTAACTCGCGCATGGCTACCATCATCGGATAGTGATTGTTATAGATCTTGCGGAAGTTACTTTGCACATCCTCAGTGGTAAGGGCTGCCAGGTTGTTCATCACCCGTCGTTGCTCATCGCGGAAGAGGTGCCAAATGCTATAGCTATGTGAGCCGAAGTGCTTATCCATCAGGTTGGATATCTCGTAGATGTTCACCCGTTCAAAGCATTGGCTGATGTCTTCAAACATGGCGTCGTAGGCTTCGTCTCCCTCAAAGCGGCGTACGCCCCCCAATAGCTGGTGGTCACCGAGGTGCAACATAGCATAGCTTAGCTCGCTACTTTCGGTGGTTATGGTAGAACGAAGCTGTACCCGACCTATGCACAAACGGTACTTGCCGAGCTTAAACAGGCGAAAGTTCCTGGACCGGGCTTCGTAGCTGTACAAGTCTACTTCATTAGGCCCTTCGGCAAAGAGGCTGGCCATAGCATAGTGTGCCGCCACACGCTTCAGGTCAAGTTTACTGGGGCGGACGATCTCATCATATGCTTTCGCTGCATTACCATATTCCGGCAGGTTACTAGGGGCTTTGGCCAGCATACCCACATAAGTGTCTTCGTATGTATGTCCTGTAAGTTCTTCCAGCAATTGTACAGCCCGGGCTCCATAGGCAATGTCCTGTAGGGTTTCAATACCCGTTACTTCATCGAAGAACCACCCGCAACTGGTATACATAAGCATGCAATGGTACTGCATTTCCAGTAGCTTAAGCAGGCGGACTCTTTCCTCATCGGACAGCTCATGCCCTTGGTGTTTCCTGATAAAGGCATGCACATTTTCTTCACTGCGGTCACGGATGATGGATATATAATCGTTACGCAGCGTCCAGGGGTCCGTGCCGGCCAGTTCGCTGACCTGTTTCTCGTATACCGGTGCCACGGTGTCTCTGATCCAGTCAAATGCCATTCTCAGTGGTGCGCGCCACTTTTGATGCCAGCCGGGATTGCCTCCTGTATTCACGCCGCAGTCGCTGTTCCATCGTTCTACGCCAAAGGGACAGCTCCAGGCACTGGGCTCCTCCACCTGTACCTCATATTCTGCCGGTACCAAATCCATAAACTGACTGTATACTGTCAGGGATACGTCTTCATTATTGTTAACCGTATGCAGGCAGTAGGACAGCGCCATCTCGCCATAGCGATGGTGGTGGCCGTAGCTTTCGCCATCCGTGGCGATATGCATAAGCTGGGGGCTATCGTCGTTGTCAAAGTGTCCCACCAGCCTTTCGGCAAATAGCTGACCATTATTCAGCAGGCCTTCAAAGGCAATGCCCTGGCTTATTGGGCCATCGTAAAAAAAGAGTGTGATGGATCTACCACTGGGGAGCTTACAAATATAAGGTCGGCGCGGATCTACCCGGCCACCCGATACCTCTTCCCACTCTCGTGCCTTTACTGTTTCTGAAGAAGGTTTATCATCTGGGCGCTCCGGTTTGGCCTTGTCCTTTTTTAGTTTACGCACTGCCTTAGCCTGATAAGGAGACAGTATAGTAAACTCAATGCCATGCTCTGTCAACACCTCCAGTGTAGGAACGTCTATGGCGGTTTCAGAGCACCACATACCGCGCGGCTTGCGGCCAAAGCGCGACTCAAAATCATATATGCCCCATATCACCTGGGTGTGTTTATCCTGCTCATTTGCAAGGGGCATGATCAGGTGATTATAGGTCTGTGCCATGGCACTACCATGACCGTTAAATTGCTTGCGGCTTATCTCATCTGCTTCAAGAATAGAGCGGTAGATGTCCGGAGATTTCTTCTCCAGCCAGTCCAGCAGGGTCGGGCCAAAGTTATAGCTGATATAAGCGTAGTTGTTTACTATGTCTGTAATGTGCCCTTCCTGGTTCAGTATCCTTGAGGCGCTGTTGCGTGCGTAGCATTCTGCATTTATGCGCTCATTCCAGTCATGGTAAGGATAGGCAGAGTATTGTTCTTCCACCTCATTCAGCCAGGGATTCTCCCGTGGGGGTTGGTAGAAATGTCCGTGTATACAGACGAATTTATTCTTCATATTACTCAGATGCTTTCATACAGACAGACCGACTCAGCCGGCAGGGAGAGCGTATCTCCGGGCGCTATATTGGCTGGTGCCATTTCACCAGGCCCCTGCCATTGTGCTGCGGCCGAATCCAGTACCTTTCTGCACTGGCCGTAGGCCTCAGGCCATGAGGTTTCTTTGTCTGTCTTGCCAAAGTGGCATACAATTATCGCAAATTTTCCTTCTTCTGATGAAAATCTTCTGACAAAAAGAATGTCTTTCTCATTGTCAGCTTTCGCCTCCAGGTGTCCACGCATGCGGTTCATCAGGGCCGCATGCGTTTGCCGTAGTTGTATCAGAAAACGGTAATACTCCCAAAGGGCTTTGGCCGCCGTTGCCTGGTCATGGCGCCAGGATAGCTTGCTGCGGTTATAGGTCTCCTCAGAATGAGGGTCCGGGGCCTCCCCTTCGTCCTGAAAGTCGGCAAACTCCCGTTTTCGTCCTTCTCTTACCGCCTTTATCAGTTGCTCATCCCCATGACTTGTGAAGTACTGGAAAGGGTTTTTCTCCCCATATTCCTCACCCATAAATAACATGGGAACATAGGGAGATAGCAACAGGGTGGCTGCCATTACCTTTTGCATCTCATAGCTTACGGTTGTGCTGAGCCTGTCGCCCAGCATGCGGTTGCCTACCTGGTCATGGTTTTGGATGAAGGTTATAAACTTCTGATAGTCAATGTTTTTAGCACTTGTGCCGAAAGTCTTTTTTCGGCCGGGTGACCAGATGCCGTCATAGACATACGTGTCATTAAATGCTTTAGCTACCTGGTTTAGCGTACCGAACTCGCTGTAGTAGCCCCTCTTTTCCCCGGTGACGTAGGCCCGCACGGCATGGTGAAATTCATCTATCCATTGTGAATCCAGGCCAAGAGCATGCTCCCCTTCGGTAATAAACCTGCGGTCGTTCAGGTCACATTCAGCGATCAGTACTTTACGACAGCCAGTTTTGGTTTCAAGTGTACGTACCTCTTCAGCAAGTTCTTTGAGAAAATGCTTGGGGCTTAGGTCTTTAATAGCATGTACCGCATCCAGCCGCAGACCATCTATATGGAATTCATCCAGCCACATCAGTGCATTTTTCAGAAAGTAGTGCCGCACCTGGTCACACCATGCATCATCATAATTTACGGCCATGCCCCATGGCGTTTGGTACTTATCAGTAAAATATGGTCCGTAAGCATGCAGGTAATTTCCTTCCGGCCCCAGGTGGTTATACACCACATCCAGCACGACAGCCATACCTTGTGCATGGCAGGCATCTATCAGCATCTTAAGACTGCCCGGGCCGCCATAGCTATTCTGAGTGGCATAGGGGAATACCCCATCATAGCCCCAGTTGCGGTTGCCCGGAAATTGCGCCACCGGCATGATTTCGATAGTATTCACCCCGAGGCGCTTCAGGTAGTCCAGCTTTCCGGTCATAGCCCTGAAGGTGCCCTCATCAGTAAAGGTACCCACGTGTAGCTCATAGATCACCATTTGCTCCAGAGCCATACCATGCCACTGCCCGTCTGTCCACTCAAAAGCGTTCCTGTCTATCACCTCACTGGGGCCGTGTACTCCATCGGGCTGATACAGGGAAGCCGGGTCAGGTAAGGGTCCTTTTCCTTCCTGACGAAACCGGTACAGCGTGCCGGCAGGGGCTTCAGTTTTCAACTGCCAGTAGCCACGTTCCCTTTTTTCCATAGCCTGTTCTGTGCTACTGCTCTCCAGGACCAGTTGCATGGCCTTGGCATCAGGTGCCCATACTGTAAAAGTGGTTTCTTTCTTTCCGTTATTAACAGCGCCTGGAATAATTTTAGAATGGTTCATACGGTAATATAGAGTTTGTACGCGGCCTCACCGGCTCTTTTCTGAGGATGATGGTTCAAAAATTAAAGGTTAAGGGACTATCCATTATGAAATTGGCAGTTTTGGCCTGCCATAGGTTAGTGATTTTCAAAATTTTATAAAAAAATGCTGTACCATAGATTTGACCTCATGCTTTTTATATTTTGGCTAACAAACCCACCTGAATAGTGTTGACACATTACAGACTTATTCAGATTTTTTTCGACTGTCGACCAAAAATCACTACCATACATGCAAGAGTTGCAAGGCACCCGCCGGGTAATTATCGAAAACGTACATCCCGATATACATAATGGTTTATTCCCAGCTAAGCGCGTAAGTGGCGAAAAGTTTACCGTTTCTGCCGATATTTTCAGTGACGGCCATGATCTCGTGGCCGGTGCCATGAAGGTAAGAGCTAAAGGAAAACGGAACTGGACCTCCTACCGCATGGAGCATCTGGAAAATGACCGATGGCAGGCCAGTTTTATCCCTGAAGATACCGGCTTTTATGAGTATACCGTCCAGGCCTGGGTGGATCATTTTACCACCTGGCAAAATGGCTTCAGGAAAAAGTATCAGGCCGGCCAGGATATGAAAGTAGAGTTGCTCATCGGCGCCGAACTGCTTGAAGGCGCCATAAACAGAGCTAATAAAGACCAGCTAAAAAAGCTGAAGCAGTTCAGTGATAAGCTTAAAGATACTGGTAATCCTAATGCTATCGATACGGCACTTAGCGATGAGGCACGCTACCTTATGGATGATATCCCTGCGGAGCATGTATCAGAATACGGCAGTATCCTTACCCTGGAGGTAGAGCGGAAAAAGGCCCTCTTCAGTACCTGGTACGAGTTCTTCCCTCGGTCAGCAGCTGCTGAGCCGGGTAAGCACGGCACCTTTAAGGATTGTGAGCGCCTGCTGCCGCGCGTAGCAGAGATGGGCTTTGACGTGCTATATTTCCCTCCCATCCACCCTATTGGTAACAAGCACCGCAAGGGCCGCAATAACTCACTGGATCCTGGCCCTAACGATCCCGGATCCCCATGGGCTATCGGTAATGAAAAAGGGGGGCATAAAAGTATTCACCCCGAGCTGGGTAACATGGCCGACTTTAAGCGGCTGGTAAAAAAAGCAAAAGATCTTGATATTGAGATTGCCCTGGACATTGCCTATCAGTGTGCGCCGGACCACCCCTGGGTTAAGGAGCACCCCCAGTGGTTTAAATGGAGGCCTGACGGTACAGTCCAGTATGCGGAGAACCCGCCCAAAAAATACCAGGATATTTTACCTATTAACTTCGAAACAGAAGATTGGATCAATCTGTGGAAGGAGCTGAAAAGCGTAATTGATTTCTGGATAGACCAAGGCGTCACGATTTTCAGAGTAGATAATCCCCATACCAAGGCCTTCCCATTCTGGCAATGGGTTATAGCAGCCATACGCAGGGAGCACCCCGGGATCATCTTCCTGGCGGAAGCCTTTACACGCCCCCGGGTGATGGAACGCCTGGCCAAGGCCGGCTTTAATCAGTCCTACACTTACTTTACCTGGAGAAACAATCCGGCCGAGCTGCAAGAGTACATGGAAGAGCTTACCGAAAGTGAGCTAAGAGACTACTTCCGGCCTAACTTCTGGCCTAATACGCCTGATATTTTGCCTCCCGAAATTACCTATGGTGGCGAGGCCTCACAAATAGCCCGTGTGGTACTGGCTGCCACCCTATCTTCTAACTACGGGCTGTACGGGCCCGTATATGAGTTTGGTCTGCGTGAACCACACCCCGACCGTGAGGAGTATATTGACTCTGAAAAATACGAGATCAGGCACTGGGACTGGGACCAGTACACCCGCATCGGTGATGTTATTACGCGGATAAACGCCTTCAGAAAAGAAGAGGGTGCCCTGCAGCAAACGGCCAATATACACTTCGCCCCTACCCATAATCCCAGTATCATATGCTATGGCAAATATGACGAGGCGACTAACAGCCGGGTGATTGTAGCGGTGAACATGGACTACCATCACACCCAGGGAGGTATGGTGAAAATCCCGCTAAAAGAACTGAACCTTAGTGCAGACTATCCCTACGAAGTATTTGATATCCTGAGCGGTGCCACATATGACTGGCAGGGCGAATGGAATTTTGTCGATCTTAACCCCCACTCCATGCCAGCCCATGTTTTCCGGGTAAGGCAGGAAGGAAGGTAACAACCACAACACCAAACCTATATGGCGAATAAGGAAATAAATGACCAGTTGCTCTGGTACAAAGATGCAATCATTTATGAATTGCACATAAAGGCATTTTTTGATAGTAATAACGACGGAATAGGTGATTTTAAAGGGCTGCTAAATAAGCTTGATTACCTGGAAGACCTGGGCGTGACGGCTATCTGGCTATTGCCATTCTATCCCAGTCCGCTTAGAGATGATGGATATGACATTGCCGATTACTACAGCATAAACCCTAACTATGGTAAGCTTCAGCACCTTAAGAAATTTCTGAAGGAAGCCAGGAAGCGAAACATCCGGGTGATCACTGAGCTGGTCATCAACCATACGTCCGATCAGCATCCCTGGTTCCAAAGAGCCCGAAAAGCCCCTAAGGGTTCCGTGGAAAGAGATTTTTACGTGTGGTCTGACAATCCCAAGCAGTACAAAGACGTCCGCATTATCTTCCAGGATTTTGAAGGTAGTAACTGGACATGGGACTCAGTCGCTCAGCAGTACTACTGGCACCGTTTCTTCCATCACCAGCCCGACCTCAACTACGATAACCCCGCCGTGCAGGAAGAGGTGTTTAAAATACTGGACTTCTGGCTGGATATGGGCGTTGACGGGTTCCGGCTGGATGCCGTCCCTTACCTCTTCGAGCGTGAAGGGACTAACTGCGAGAACCTCCCTGAAACGCATGAGTTCCTGAAAAAACTGCGCAAGCATGTAGATTCTAAGCACGAAGGAGCCATGCTGCTGGCGGAAGCTAACATGTGGCCTGAAGAGTCTGCCAAGTACTTCGGCGATGGCGATGAGTGCCACATGAATTATCACTTCCCTATCATGCCGCGCATGTTTATGGCCCTGAAGATGGAAGACCGTTATCCTATCATCGACATTATTGAGCAGACGCCGGAGATTCCCGATAACTGCCAGTGGGCTATATTCCTCAGAAACCACGATGAGCTCACACTGGAGATGGTAACTGACGAGGAGCGGGACTACATGTATAAGATGTACACCAAAGACCCCAAGGCACGTATTAACCTGGGTATTCGCCAGCGCCTGGCACCCTTGCTGGACAACAACCGGCGCAAGATCGAGCTGATGAACTACCTGCTCTTCAGCCTTCCCGGTACCCCCGTTATCTACTACGGAGATGAGATAGGCATGGGTGACAACTTTTACCTTGGTGACCGTGATGGCGTGCGTACACCCATGCAATGGAGTCCTGACCGTAATGCCGGTTTTTCTGCTACTAACCCCCAGCAGCTTTACCTGCCCGTTATTTCCGACCCTGAGTACTCCTATGAGGCCATAAATGTGGAAACCCAGTTGCAGAATACCAGCTCCATCCTTTGGTGGATGAAGCGCGTAATTGCCATGCGAAAACGCTATAAAGCCTTTAGCCGGGGGAGTATAAACTTCCTGCCTTCCGAAAACTCCAAAATACTCGCCTTTACCCGTGAGTATGAAGACGAGATTATACTGGTAGTGGCTAACCTGTCACGCTACAGCCAGGCGGCTGAAATTGACCTTCATCCCTACAGCGATTCTGTCCCTGTAGAGTTATTCAGTCAAAACAAATTCCCCGTCATCAGAGAAAGGCCCTACCTCTTCACCCTCGGGCCGCATGATCACTACTGGTTCCACCTCAAGCCGCGTAAGGCAGGCAGTGAGGTTGATGCCAAGGAGCAGGAATTTGCCTTTAAGTCATGGGACTTTATCGGTACTGAAAAAGGCGTGCAGCAGATCGAACAGGAGGTACTCCCCTATTACCTCCCCCGCACACGCTGGTACGGGGGCAAAGCCCGTGTCATTCAGTCCATCAACGTATTGGAGACCATCCCTATGCCATTTGATGGAGACAAGGCCTGGTTATACATTTTTGAGGTAAACTATACGGAAGGCCTTTCCGAAATTTACCAGCTTAGCCTGGCATTTATTGGCGGACATATTGAGAAAGAGCTGCGGGATACCTTTGGCCGCGGCGTAATAGGTCAGGCCAAAGTGGGCGACCGCGAGGGCGTCATATATGATGCCGCGTATTCAGATGCTTTCCGTAAGTCCCTCTTCAGCCTTTTCGCCAAAAAGAAAAAGGTAAAAGCCAAAGGCGGCGAGCTGTCTTTCCAGTCCGAAAAAGGCGTTACTGCTCTGGACAAAGAAAAGAAAGACGACCTATTCAGCCGTGTACTAAAAGTAGATCAGAGCAATACCAGCATAATTTACGAAGGAGACTTCTTCCTGAAGCTCTACCGTAAGCTTGACCGTACCATGAACCCCGACCTTGAGATCACACGCTTCCTGACTAACAAAGGTATGAAGCATGTGCCTCACTATGCCGGGGCTATTACCCACGACAAGGAAGGGGACAAGCCCATGGTACTGGCCATGATGCTGGAACTGGTACCTAATGAAGGTGATGCCTGGAGGGTATTCACCGATTCAGTAAACAGCTATTTTGAGAAGATTCTCTCTACTGATCCCGATGCCACACCTCCTTCCCTGAAAGGGACACTGATTAAGCCTGCCTCATTCAGTGCTACGCCTGATAAGCTCAAAGATGCCTTCTCCAGCTTTACTGTCGAGCGGGCTGCCCTCCTGGGTGAACGCACGGCAGAAATGCACCTGGCTCTGGCTTCCGAGCAAAACGATCCTGACTTTAAGCCCGAAGACTTCTCCCTGCACTATCAGCGGTCTCTATTCTCAAGTTTGCAGACGCTGACTAGAGAAACATACGACACCCTGAAAAAGCAGATGAGCCGTCTGGATGATACCACCAAGGCAGAGGCTGAGAATATCATGGGTATGAAGAAGGATATTCTTAATACGTTTAAGATGATATACCGGGACAAGTTTGAAAGTCTGAAGATCCGCACCCATGGCGACTACCACCTGGGTCAGGTACTGCATACCGGTAAGGACTTTATAATAATCGACTTCGAAGGCGAGCCGGCACGGAGCTACAGCGAGCGACGCATTAAGCGCAGCCCCCTGAGAGACGTGGCAGGCATGATCCGCTCATTCCACTATGCAGCTTATAACGGCCTGCGCGATCGCTATCGCGAGGAAGACAATGAGAGCATGGACATATGGGCCGAAAACTGGTACCACTACATGAGCGGGTACTTTATGGAAGCCTACCTGAAAAAGACCAAGGGAAGCGAGTTCATCCCTGAAAATGAGGAACACCTGGATATTTTGCTCCAGACATTCCTGCTGGAGAAAGCCATATACGAATTAAAATACGAGTTGAATAACCGCCCCGAATGGGCTATAACCCCCATACGCGGCATAAAATATATCATGAGGAGATATCTGCATGACAGCTAAAAAAACCACCAACATCACGAACGACCAGGACAAGGACAAAAAAGCGGAGGAGGCAAAGCCTAAAAAGGCAACTACCTCCCGTGCCCGAAAGGGCACAGGCGCCGCTTCTAAATCCGGTACCGGGTCTGCTGAGAAGAAAACCACAGCTACCAAAGCAACCGCTTCCCGTAAAACAGGAGCCACCCGGAAAGCTACCAAGGCCACTGAAGATAAGGGCGGGAAAAATGAGGCTGTGGCTACCAAAACCACAGCACGTAAAGGAGGTAGCAGTAAGCGTACCACTAAAAGCAAGGGACAGGAAAATAGTCAGAACGATCAGCTTTTCCCCAGTCGCTTCACTGATTTTGACATCCACCTCTTTAGGGAGGGTAAGCACTATGATCTATACAATAAACTTGGAAGCCACATAGTAGAGCATAATGGCCAAAAGGGCGTTTATTTTGCCGTATGGGCACCTAATGCAGAAAATGTATGGGTCAATGGCAACTTCAACCACTGGGACCGCTATAGCCATCCCCTGTTTGCACGATGGGACGGCAGCGGCATCTGGGAAGGCTTCATTCCTGGCCTGGGGCGTGGCGATGTTTATAAATATGTGATCCGCTCCCGCTTTAATGATTATGAAGTGGAAAAGGGTGACCCCTTCGCCATTCACTGGGAAAACCCACCCCAAACCGCCAGCATTGTGTGGGATATGGAGTATAAGTGGAAGGATAAAAAGTGGATGGATCGCCGCATGAAAGAGCACGGGCAGCAAAACCCCGTCTCCGTCTACGAGGTGCACCTGGGCTCATGGAGGCGCAAACCGGAAGAGGATAACCGCCACCTATCCTATACCGAACTGGCCGAGGAGCTACCCGCTTACGTTAAAGAGATGGGCTTTACCCATGTAGAGTTCCTTCCCGTAATGGAACACCCCTTTTATGGCTCATGGGGCTACCAGATTACTGGATACTTTGCACCTTCCTCACGTTTTGGCACGCCACAGGAGTTTATGGCCCTGGTGGATGCCCTGCATAAGGAAGGTATCGGCGTAATACTGGACTGGGTGCCCAGCCACTTTCCCGGAGATGAGCACGGACTTGCCTACTTTGACGGCACGCACCTGTTTGAGCATTCAGACCCGCGCAAAGGCTACCACCCCGACTGGAAGAGCTACATCTTTAACTATGGACGAAATGAAGTTCGTTCCTTCCTTATCAGTAACGCCCTGTACTGGCTGGATAAATACCATATCGATGGCCTGCGGGTAGATGCCGTAGCCTCTATGCTGTACCTTGACTACTCCCGTAATGAGGGTGAGTGGATCCCTAATGAGCATGGCGGACGCGAAAACCTGGAGTCAATCCAATTCCTTCAGGAGTTCAACACCGCTACCTACGGCAAGTTCCCCGATACCTTTACCGTAGCTGAGGAGTCTACTGCCTGGCCAAACGTATCGCGGCCCGTGGATATGGGCGGGCTTGGTTTCGGTATGAAATGGATGATGGGCTGGATGCACGATACGCTCGATTATTTCAGTAAAGACCCCGTCTACCGCCGCTACCATCAAGGTGAAATAACCTTCAGTATCGTTTACGCCTTTACCGAAAACTTCATGCTGCCCCTCTCCCACGATGAGGTGGTACATGGCAAAGGCCCCCTTTTCGATAAAATGCCCGGCGACGACTGGCAAAAATTTGCCAACCTGCGTGCCCTCTACTCACTTATGTATGCTCACCCCGGTACCAAGCTGCTCTTTATGGGCGGTGAGTTCGGTCAGCGGCAAGAGTGGCGCCATGAAGGTAGCCTGGACTGGCACCTTACCGAATATGAGCCGCACAGAGGTGTGCAGTCGGCACTCAAAAAGCTAAACGACCTGTACAAGACCGAGCCTGCGCTGTACCAAAAACAGTTTAACCAGGAAGGCTTCCGGTGGATCGACATCGGTGATAGCGAAAACAGCGTCATTAGTTTCATCCGCTCCGGAAACGATCCGGATGATGACCTTATTTGCGTGGCTAACCTTACCCCCACACCTAAGCACAACTACCGGATAGGCGTGCCTGAGCGTGGCAAATACAAAGAAGTATATAATAGTGATGACGCCTCCTTTGGCGGCAGTAACGTCCATAACCAGGATAAAGTAGATACCTACCCCGTACCTACTCATCACCAGGCCCACAGCATAGTACTTACGCTGCCTCCGCTTGGTGTAATCTTCCTGAAGCGCGATAAAAAGTAAGGCTTTATATATTCAAACCAAACCCAAAAACCCGCCGGATTATTTCCGGCGGGTTTTTTATGCCTGCGCTATGCTCCGGCCAGTCTTGACTGAACCCAACCTGACTTTAGCAACTCCGTTAACAACTGGAAGATCTACAACTGTGAAAGCCTTGGACACACTTTGTGTAATACTCCCCCCATTAGGATGAAGAACATTTTCGCTAAACAGTTTGCACATCTTATCCTGTTTCTCTTCTGTCTCCTCACAGTCATTCTTACTTTCTCTCGTAAACAAATAAATTATTCCTGAGACTTTCATTTTCCCAAATAACATCTGCTTTATTCTCGAATACAGATTTCCACTGTTGCTTCATATGAAATAAAGCATTGCCATCAGTCCACCCTTTATTTTTAAGTTTATCCAATCCTGCTTTCCATTCCAAATCATCCAGGCTCTTAATATTTTTCAGATAACCATTAATGAACTGGTCTACGTCATCAGAGCCAGCGTATTTTCCACTACATGGACTTAGTCATCAGAGACTATAAAGAAAAACAAGCTTACGGATTTTAACCCTAAGCCTGTTGTAATCTATCTTGAATCCGTTTCAAAATTAAGCTCATCATATCGCCCTTTTTTCTATCCATCGCAGTAGTTATTGTATGGTATGGCGATACCGGGGGTAATACTTTTTCCTTAAACTTCAATACAGGCACTCCAAAATAAAGTTGTTTTTCATCGTCTAATTCAATATCCCAATAAGACTGTTCCCAACTCTTTTTAAGAGTACTGCCTACGTAGGCAGCCAAACAATCAACTAAATTTTTATTCTCATTCTTGGTAATATCCTCGTAGTTAAAGGTTGATAATAAGTAACCTTCCAATACCACTAAAGAGTCATCTGAAAAATCTAGCTTATCAGAAATGTCTTTCGGCAAAACATTCTTGAGTTCACTGATCTTATCCGGTAAAAATGTAATCCAAAACTCAAAATCCTCTTTTCTTCTTTCTTTCTCCACTTGTTGCATGCTAATTATTCAGTTACAAATTTGACAGATATTCCAGCATCATCAAGAAGTTTACGCAATGGTTCGCTAGGTTCGCAGTTTTTGAAAACCCATTCCATTTCCCAAAACCTATCGTTAACCAATATTCCATCTAATTCAACTTCCTTTCTGATCATTTCAGAGGCATAAACCTTACCACCAGAATATTCTTTAAATTCAACTCCCTTAGACCGGGCTTCATCAGCAATATCTAATCTTCGCTTGCTACCGTCAGCAAAATCACCAATTGTAACTTCCCTTTTACCCCATCCCAATGAGGAAAAATAGTCATCTGCTCCTCTAGTTGCTGAAATAGCTTTATCAATATTACCATCATAAACATTGCTCCAAGACTTGTAATCTAAACCATCCGATCCCTTTTCTAGCTTATATTGAGCCCACCTTTCAGTTTTATGTTGCGGAGTCCATGGATCGAGATCAAAGGGTGGATCATTTTTAAAACCACTGTAGATATTGTCCAGGTCAGCTTCGGGTATCTTCATATCTACCCATTTCTGAGGGTTTTTGGTGTTGGAAAAACTGCTGATAAGCTTAGATTCCTCCATCCCCGTTTCTTTCGTAAACTTGGAAAGCTTCTCTAGATTTTCTGGATTTCTACGCAGTAATTCCGGCCCATCTTTGACAATACTCCACGCCTCAACCACCCCCGGATCGGTATTCGCAAGATCGAAAAATTTCTCAGCAAATGCCGGGTTACTGGCCAGGTCGTCTTCAAGCTTCAGGTAGACAGCTTCGTCCCATCGGCTTACGGTGTTTAGTGCCTCCTCATGGAGCTGGCTCAGGAAGGGTAACTCACCGGGTAACCTTCTGCCACTGAGCGCGGCCTTGAGGGCGGCGGCCAGTTCCCTTTCTTCAAGACTCTGCAGCTCTGCGAAGGCTTCACGGCTGATGGCACCGCTCTCTACGTGCTTTTCAGCAAGCTGAAGCAGCAATCGCTTGCCGGCCTGTTGCTCTACAACCTCAACCCCTTCTTTCTTTACGATCAGTAATACAAGGGCTGTGGCTGTGGCTTTGGAAACGGCTACACTTTCAGGACCAATGGCATATAACCCTACCGCCTACCCACCTGCTTGCGGGAGGTCGTCACGCGCCAGGGAATAAACCAGGCCGGCCCCATCCGCAAATATGTCCAGGCTAAAGTACCCTAACACTAAGGAAGCACCGTCTATTGAATTGTAAACGGTCTCATCATATTGCTTCAGGATGTAGTCATATTTACCTGTAAAAGCCCACTCACTCTACCAGTTAATACTCAGATCTTCCTGAGACGAGTAAATGCTTTTCCTCAGGTCATTAAAAGCATCTGTAATATAGGCCAGGCCAAAAGTATGGGGCAGATCGCCGTCCTTGATGTTTTTATGCTCAAAGAGCTGATCTGGGTGCTGTTACCTTATTTTAGGTCAAAATAGGCTGACTGATAGCTTGTGAGGGCTTTATTCTGCTCTCTCAGGTATTTAAGGAAACTTACATGTTACAAAGCCTAATTCAACTAAGACTAACCAACTGGTGGTCTAATAAATGGGGAGTGTTACCTTCCATTGACCTTGTCGCACCCTCTATCGAACTAAGGCGAAACAGGTTCTGTATCAATAACTTATGTCTTGGGTTCTAAACTGCTAATCACCTAGCGGTTTAATTAAAAGTTTTTCTCTTAACTGATGTCGCTAATTTTGATTTTGGGTAAGCTCACACCTCGCTTACGGCAGAAAGAAACACAAATTTAAGTTGTTACTCTTTTTGATATCAACCCTTCCACGAACTCGAAAATATCTGAAGCTAAAAATTCATATTTTTTTTCTGCAATACTATCATCATTAACCCTCCATATTTCATCCAGATGTTCACCTTTTACTCCCAAACAAATTTTTTCACCAACCGTAGAATACCCAATAGTTATCCATCCCATTTTTTGCCATAGTTCATCCTCAGTAATAGTTTTTAGTTCATCCGCAATATCACTTAAGTCACGAAACGAATCGAAGTATAATGGATTTGAGGTTTTTGTGGTAGGTTCAAAAAGAATCGCTTCTATAGGAAACTCAAAACCTCTCAGTTCATCCTTCTTCATTTGCAACTCAATATTATTGCTAGAAAACGGGTATTTTGATACAAAGTATTTAAATCTTTTAGGGAAATTTAAATGTAAACTCTGTTCAACTTGAATTAGATAATCATAAACTATTTCGTCCTTTGAAATAAAATCAAATCCTCTTTTCATAACCTAATATTCAAAAAAACCTTTTAAATCGCTCTCAATAGCCTGCTTTCCTCCAGAATGACTAAATGCACTATGAACCTCTTTTCTTACTGGGATCATAGTCTTCCCATCTTGATGATGATGCCAAGTAAATTCCACCCACTTATCATTCACCTTAATTGATACTGGACTGCCATTGCCAGCCGGGTTTACCCAAACGTTTTCAGCTCCTAATTTTGTAATTAAATCTTTGTTTGCAATAGCATTGTCATACTCGTAATTACCAGTAAGGTTATCTGATTTCACATACGTATTTGATCCAGGTGTAAACTCATCGAATTTTGGAAAGCCATATGTATCATACTGTAGACTTATACTTTTACCACCGACCGTTTTAGTGGCTGTGTATTCTATCATACCTTTAAAGGTTTGCGGATGAGCCATGTTTTCATAATAACTCTTTACCTTTAATCGTTGGTCAGAATTCAAATCACTTATTTTTTTTAGTAAATCAGTATTATATCTTGCATTATGACCAATATCACCTAAATACTTCCACGCCTCAACCACCCCCGGATCGGTATTCGCAAGATCGAAAAATTTCTCAGCAAATGCCGGGTTACTGGCCAGGTCGTCTTCAAGCTTCAGATAGACAGCTTCGTCCCATCGGCTTACGGTGCTTAGTGCCTCCTCATGGAGCTGGCTCAGGAAGGGTAACTCACCGGGTAACCTTCTGCCATTGAGCGCTGCCTTGAGGGCGGCGGCCAGTTCTCTTTCTTCAAGACTCTGCAGCTCTGCGAAGGCCTCACGGCTGATGGCACCGCTCTCTACGTGCTTTTCTGCAAGCTGAAGCAGCAATCGCTTGCCGGCCTGTTGCTCTACAACCTCAACCCCTTCTTTCTTTACAATCAGTAATACAAGGGCGGTGGCGGTGGCTTTGGAAGCGGCTACACTTTCAGGACCAATGGCATATAACCCTACCGCATAACCACCCGCCTGCGGGAGGTCGCCACGCGCCAGGGAATAAACCAGGCCGGCCCCATCCGCAAATATGTCCAGACTAAAGTACCCTAACACTAAGGAAGCACCGTCTATTGAATTGTAAACGGTCTCATCATATTGCTTCAGGATGTAGTCATATTTACCTGTAAAAGCTCACTCACTCTCCCAGTTAATACTCAGATCTTCCTGAGACGAGTAAATGCTTTTCCTCAGGTCATTAAAAGCATCTGTATAAATATAGGCCAGGCCAAAAGTATGGGGCAGATCGACGTCCTTGATGTTTTTATGCTCAAAGGGTACATCAAGGTACTGCTCACGGATTTTCAGGTCGAAAAACTTTGACTGATAGCTGGTGAGGACTTTGTTCTGCTCTCTCAGGTATTTAGGGGAGCTTACAAACCCAATGCCAAGAAAGAAAAGTAAATAATGTAGTATTTTCTATAATTTCATTTATTCTTTTTGAAAGATGTGAAGGGTCCCTCTATTATCATGAACTAATAAATAAGGAGCTTGATAAACAACCGGACTCGGAGTTGGAAAACTTACGCCTTCTTCTTCATGTAACCAATCAAATTTGTGGGTGGCCGTGTTAAGTGCCCCAATGATTCCTTTTTGGTAGTCGGTAGTAATCAGGTGATCCCCGTCAATAGCATAGTTGTTTCGTTGGCTAAAGATGCCTACTTCTTTAAAATATTGTTGATCATCAAAACTGTCCAATGCATTTCCGCTTATTGGATCTAAACATTTATACGCTCCTGTGATGATATGCAGCTTGCTTTTTATAATGTCCAACTTGTAAAATCCCGCCAATGTAGTACGATCCCACTTTAATACTCCCGTTGCAAGGTCTAAAGCAATGAGCTTGTCTATATTTTCAATTGCAGCAATAACTAAATTTTCACAGAGCCCTAGTATCCTTACGCCACCTCTAATTCCAATTAGTTCACGATATTTCGTTTTTAAATCCGACTTCCATAATAACCTGCCTGTATCAGGAGCAGTTCTATAGATTACAAATTCAGATTGACCAAATATCTTATCTCCAAAAACTTCTAAAGCCTTTAGTTGACTGCTCATCCATAGAACATCGTTAGAAGAGATAGAATAAATACCAAACTCTCTGTTTTTAATCCTTCCTTGATAAACTGAAATAAAATCAGTTAATACATGATTCTCTCCGACTTTTGTCGGAGAAGGGATTTCGATCGGTTTGTCCAATAAATAACTAAATAACAACCCATTTCCGCTGATGTCTTTGGCTAAAAATCCATTTGCATTTTTAGTGAAGGTAAAAAGAGCTGAACCAGTGGATTTACTAGCGATCAAATTACCATTTGACAGATCCATTTTTTTGATCTCACCCCCATTGTCCATTTTTTCTGAGGTAAAGAACAAATTGTTTTCATTAAGGAAATACCTCAGAACATTATCGTACTTATCTATTAACTTGAACATTATTTAATCCAGTTTATTAAGTCTACTAATTCGCCAGCATCAGCTAGATCAATTATATCATCAACTGTATTTATATTTACTCTATCAAGTGAGCGGAAGAATTCAGGGTTTGCTTTCCACAGTTCATTAGCTTTTGAAGCATCTTTAAATATATTCTCGAAATTTCCCTTCATAGCATCACTTAAGCCATCAGTGAAGTAGTAATCAAACTGTTTACCACTTGAGATATAAGCTTTGAACTGTTTGTAGGTATCTCCAGATATACTTCTTGCTTCCTTCCAGTTTTTCATTTCTATAGACTTAACTTCAGGTGCACCATCAATGGTTCTTCCAAATTTTAAATCAAGCCTATGACCAGTTTCAACATCTGGAATACTTCCTTCAAACCCCTTCAAGCTCCATCCACCTTCTGTTAACTCATCCCAATTTCTGGACATTTTTTTGAGCGTAAGACTAGCACCTTTCGCTTTAGATGCTTGCTCTCCCGCTTCTTTGAGAAAATCATCGAAGCTTTTAGCCAGATCAGCATCACCAAAATCAACCCTTTTGGTAGTTACTTCATAGAGATCATTCAGAACATCATCCAAATCACCCACCAAAGAACTTCCTGAATTTCCACATGTCTTACATTTCGGATTTGCTTTTATTAGGCTTGTAATAAAATCATTAAACCTTTCCTGTCCTATCTTATCTATTAAGTCTATATCAAACTTTGCAAAAGCTTCAAGGGATTTGATATCTTTTCTTATAATTTTACCAGCATCGGCTATATCTGGATTGGCTCTTTTTGCCGCATTTCCAACAGCCTTCCACGCCTCAACCACCGCCGGATCAGTATTCGCAAGATCGAAAAATTTCTCAGCAAATGCCGGGTTACTGGCCAGGTCGTCTTCAAGCTTCAGGTAGACAGCTTCGTCCCATCGGCTTACGGTGCTTAGTGCCTGCTCATGGAGCTGGCTCAGGAAGGGCAATTCACCGTTTCTGCCATTGAGCGCTGCCTTGAGGGCGGCGGCCAGCTCTCTTTCTTCAAGACTCTGCAGCTCTGCGAAGGCTTCCCGACTGATCACGCCTTCGTCCGCATACTACTTCTGGCCCAGCTTGAGCAGGGCTCTCCTGCCCAGTTGTTCCCCCGCTTCTTCGAGTCCGTTTTTGGTGATGAGAACCGCCAGGGCAGATACCGAGGCTTTGGCAATGACCACGCCCTCGGGACCAATGACCCGTACACCGACGGAGTAGCCCCCTGCCTGCATTACATCACCTCTGAACAGTGAATAGCCCAGCCCTACTCCATCAGCGATAAAGTCAAGTCCGAAGCACCCCAGCGCTACTGAAGCCCCGTCAATGGAGTTATAGACGGTTTGGTCGTACTGCTTCAGTATATAGTCGGTCTTGTCGGTGAAAGCCCAGGCATCTTCCCAGTCTATGGTACTGAGGTCTTCATCGCTATAGGCCAGCCTCTCCCGCAGGTCCTTGAACGCATCGCTGTAGGCCAGGCCGAAGGTGTGGGCTAGCTCAAGCCGCTCTATATTGGGGTGCTCAAAGGGCTGATCGAGGTGCTGTTCCCTTATTTTCAGGTCAAAATAGGCTGACTGGTAGGGAGTGAGGGCATTACGTTGGGACTGGGCCCGGATAAAGGCAAGCCGGGCTTCGGCGTGGGTGACCTTCAGTACCCGCAGCCGTCTTTCTGTGGCCAGGGCCGCTTCCCGCTTACGGCTGGCGGGTAACTGGGGGTTGGATAGAAAGCGGTTCAGGTCATCTTCGGCTTTCTTAAGTTCGGCTTTCTGCTCTTCTAATAACTGCGCCAGGTCGTCTACGGAGCTCTGGTAGTAGAGGCGGATGGTTTTGTTAAAGGCCTGCCCGGAGACATCGTCTTTCCGTATCTCAATACATTCCACTGTATTGGAGGCATTGTAGATGGCCTTGTATCTCTTGGCGGTGTGGCACAATACATCGACGACAAAGTCTTCCACCGGGCTGATGATGCCGGCCTGGAAGCTGGTAACTCTTTGTGCTTTTACTTTAAATCATTAAGCAGTTCTTTAGTATAGATGAAAACATGATCCAAACCTTTCTCAGGGCTATGGTAACAGAAGAGGAAGATTCAAATAATGGCTTAATCTGTTCGCTCGAAAACGTAAAGATTCTTTTCTGTATCCAATTGATATAAATGCTTACTTGTGATTTGTGGTATGTTAGTACCCAAACCCGTATCTTTAAAAATATGTACCCAATCAATTTTTTGGGTGTGCCTGTTGAGTGCTAATATGCAATCCAAATCAACATTTGGTCGTTCGTCTAATTCGGCATGTGCGGTCACAAAAAGATGCTCTTCAGTAAACGGGTTATTCCCCATTCTACGAAAGGAATTGATGTGATGAGTATTTAATTCCTTACGGATATCTTCATAGTTAATTTCACCGGATACCAGATCTATTTCAAAATAATATTTACTAAAAACACCTATGAGCTTTCCTGATTTCTTATCTAGGACGAAATCTGCTGGTTCTGGCAATGCACCCTTATAAAATTGTCCTTCTTCAAAACCTGGAAGCTCGCGCCATTTATGAAGGATTTTCCCTGTCTTTACATCTACTGACAATAACAAATGATCACTACAGGCTAACAGTAATTGGTTTTGGTAAACACCTAGAATCCTTTCAATTTTGACTTTAGTTTCTAAAGTAAGCTCCCAAACACTTTGTTGATTGTAAAGCTTAAAATAAGTTAATTGATTTTCCAGATAAAGAAGGATAGTACTATCATCTCTATAAATACCTTGAGATATGGGTAGTCTCCCAAATTCAAAAACTGTGTTTTTTGTGTCAAATTCAACTATTTCATAGTTGAGGGTAAAGTCATCTAAATTTAGATCTGATGTGAAAAGAGCATCATTTAACGAAGTACATTGGTATATAATGGTCTTATGGATTTGGTTTTCCTCCTTAAATCCGTCCCCCCTTTTTACAAATAAAAACGTAGTATTTCCCTTCACAGAAATCAGCCTATCATTGGATAAAGAAAATGTCTCAACTCGCTCATCTATTTTCTCCTCATTAAAAAATAGCCCATCAGTTGTTAAGACAAACTTATTATTTCCTTGGACTTTATAAGACTTAACACCTCTATAAACCTTCACTTGCTGATAATTCATTTATTCAACTATTACAAACTTGAAAATTTTCTCATCAGTATTTTGAACAAGTGCATTGAAAAATACTCTTGAATTGGTTTGGCTACTTGCCAAATTCCCAAATAGACTACTCCTGAGACTTTGGTTTTCCCAAATAACATCAAAAATAACATCTGCTTTATTCTCGAATACAGATTTCCACTGCTCCTTCATATGAAATAAAGCATTGCCATCAGTCCACCCTTTATTTTTAAGTTTATCCAATCCTGCTTTCCATTCCAAATCATCCAGACTCTTAATATTTTTCAGATAACCATTAATGAACTGGTCTACGTCATCAGAGCCAGCAGTAAGCGGACTACTCACGAAGTCCTTATTCTTGTATTCGGTATATTTATCGCCAACTCTTCTTAGGTCATATCTTTTTGTACCAATTGGAAACTGTTTGCCTAACCCTTCAACTTCAGATTCTTTGATCCCTCTTTTTGCAAAATCCCTAATCGTTTGGTGAAGTTCATCTAATTGACCAGGAGTTGGGTTACTGGTGCTACGCATCCACTTGTAAAACACTTCTCCTTTTCCCCCTGTACTTACTGTAAAGTTTGAGATAAAGTAATCTACATCATCCAGGTATTGATCCATCGAGGAACGACCAACCCTTCCGGTATTTCCACAACTGCTGCATTTCAGATCGTGGGCATTTTTTAATATGTCATCTAATGCCTCCGACCAATTACTTCCAAGTTTGGTTCTAAATGCGGAGCCTTCTGTCGCAAGTTTGGAAACCCGTTCCAAGGTGGGGATGTCAGTTATAAACTTACTACTACCCGGAAAAAGGACACCTTCATATGGAACGAGCACCACATTGTCAAAACTGAACGTCAGCGGCTGAGGAGCCTACACATATCCGTATTCAGTAGTAATATGTACCGAATGTACACCGCACATCTGACCTCTCTGGGTAAGAAGCAATGGGACCTTTTAGAGAATGACTTAACCAACTTGTTCGTAAATGTGGAGGGTATTTAAACTATCCTTAATATAGATTCTTCCGTTATAATAAATGGGAGGATCAGCTTTTACACCTTCTGCTACATCCAATTTTTGGATAAACTCTATTTCGTGGCTATCTGTATTGATTTTCCCGAACTGGCAGTCGTAGTAATTCTCTACATAGTCACTAATGAAGTACAAACCATTTCCACACATTCTACACATGTTGCTAACTATCAGCAGCTTGTTTGCCTCTTTAATCCCTTTAAATTCTTCTTTAACCAAGGTTTCTCCATTTTTTGGATTAATGACTATGTATACTTCACCTCCAAAAGCATATAAAAGTCCTGTACGGTTATTTTGATATAGGTAAATATTGGATTCCCTTCTCCAAAGTAACTCTCCCGTATTCATGTTTATTCCTTGAAGATAAGTTTTATCAAAAGGTGTTTGTCCAGCTTTTGACGGAATCACCAAAATATTTTCATAGACATACACATTGCCTTCAACCTTTTCTTCTTCAGGTAAAGAATAAGACCAAAGTTCTTCGCCAGTTTCAAGATTTAATTTAATTAAGTAAGTAAAATTGATATCTGTTAGAAATAGCCCTTTCACAAAATTTCTGGCGAAGCGATGACCCGTAAATTCTCTTTCCCATATTAATCGACTAGGGCTGCACTCAAACATGGCTAGTCGTAATTTTTTACTTTTCCTATCACATAGCTGCTCCGCAACATACTCCTTATCCACATAGGCTATTTGTCCGAACTCCTTTTTCCATTTCTTTTCAAGGTCGAGCGTTTTTAAATTGATTCTCTCTAATGAATCATTTAGATAAAGATAAACCTCGTTATCAATGACTTCAATGTTACTTTTCCCGCCAAAGTGTTTCGATTCGAGTTGCTTTAATGATTCTATATCGTAAATGTGCACTTGATCTTCGAGATCTAACGCCAACATTTTATCGGAAGCAAGTACTGGTTGCAGTTTTATATTTTCCAGCTCATTAATCTTTATGTACTTCATTGGATCTGAAATATTTTATCAAAATTTGCATCATCTCCTAGAACTTAAAATCAATCGGGCATAACATTTACAATTGGTAGTTATTGTATTACTCTACTTGAACATTTCTTCCTGCTCTACTTTTTTGAAATCAAGGGTTTATATGATTTTGTTATTTCTTCTAAAAATTCATTAAACAAATCTGAATTACCACTTAATATGCTCCTTAAGGCTAGGAATACCAGCACATATCTCCCGAAACCTTTTATTATCATTGTAATTTTCAAAATACTCTACCCCACGAGTTGCAGACACTAACCCTGCATCTATTTTTTTTAAAACCCTGTTCTCTGGTTTCTTTTTATATTTTTCTATTAAAGTTTTAATAGACTTAGTAGTGGATAAACCGAATAAAGCATTTTCTACGTCCATATCTATTTTGGAATTATTTTTTATATAACTAAAAAATAATTCCAACTCTAGGAGGGCACTTTCTATCTTCTGAATGTTTACCATTTTGCTTTTGTAGTTGTAACGGAAGAATTAAAACCAGGATCTTGTTTACTTATATAGTAAATATAAAGTTGTTCATCTCCACCTGGCAGATGATGATTGCTTGGAGTAAATTTGCTTACTGGTTGGCGAGCAGTATTTCCAATCCACGACCTAATAGTAATTCCTTCTGGCACTACATATTCATGAATATACTCGAAATTATTCCATTGGGGTTGAACAGCAGTACCGCCTACTATTTCTTCCAGCTTTTCTGGTTTCGTTCTTGTCCAATATGCTCCCCCTTGTCTACCTGCGGGACTGACTCGATAAATTTTTTGTCCCGGCTGTAATTCTAATGGCTCGATTTTACCAGTAAATGTCTCAACTATTCCTTGATCTATATCTAATTCTGTTGACCAATTAGATGGTAAATCAACTTTATCCTCCATAGTAGAGCTATTACTAATGTACCTGCCTTTTGTTACACCAGGAATATTATCATAATCTTTAATTAATACTTGAGCGTGAAGCTTACTTTTGGCAGTTCCTAAACCATCAATAAGATTTTGTTTACTTCTGGACTTTGCAATTCCATCGGATAATTTTTGAAATTCTATACCTTCATCGATCCACTTGCTAATGTTTTCTAAATTTTCCGGTTTCTTCCTTAAGAGCGGGTTATTTTCAATAACCTTCCACGCCTCTACCACCCCCGGATCAGTATTCGCAAGGTCGAAAAATTTCTCAGCAAATGCCGGGTTACTGGCCAGGTCGTCTTCAAGCTTAAGATAGACAGCTTCGTCCCATCGGCTTACGGTGCTTAGTGCCTCCTCATGGAGCTGGCTCAGGAAGGGTAACTCACCGGGTAACCTTCTGCCACTGAGCGCTGCCTTGAGGGCGGCGGCCAGCTCTCTTTCTTCAAGACTCTGCAGCTCTGCGAAGGCTTCACGGCTGATCACGCCTTCGTCTGCATACTTCTGGCCCAGCTTGAGCAGGGCTCTCCTGCCCAGTTGTTCCCCGCCTTCTTCGAGTCCGTTTTTGGTGATGAGAACCACCAGGGCGGATACCGAGGCCTTGGCAATGACCACGCCCTCGGGACCAATGACCAGTACACCGACGGAGTAGCCGCCTGCCTGGACTACATCACCTCTGAACAGGGAATAGCCGAGCCCTACTCCATCAGCGATAAAGTCAAGTCCGAAACATCCCAGCGCTACTGAAGCTCCGTCTATGGAGTTATAGACGGTTTGGTCGTACTGCTTCAGTATATAGTCAGTCTTGTCGGTGAAGGCCCAGGCATCTTCCCAGTCTATAGTACTGAGGTCTTCATCGCTATAGGCCAGCCTCTCCCGCAGGTCATTGAACGCATCGCTGTAGATATAGGCCAGACCGAAGGTGTGAGCTAGCTCAAGCCCCTCTATATTAGGGTGCTCAAAGGGCTGATCGAGGTGCTGTTCCCTTATTTTCAGGTCAAAATAGGCTGACTGGTAGGGAGTAAGGGTATTACGTTGGGACTGGGCCCGGATAAAGGCAAGCCTGGCTTCTGCATGGGTGACCTTCAGTACCCGCAATCGTCTTTCTGTGGCAAGGGCCGCTTCCCGCTTACGGCTGGCTGGTAGCTGCGGGTTGGTTAGAAAGCGGTTCAGGTCATCTTCAGCTTTCTTAAGTTCGGCTTTCTGCTCTTCTAATAACTGCGCCAGGTGGTCTACGGAGCTCTGGTAGTAGAGGCGGATGGTTTTGTTGAAGGCCTGCCCGGAGACATCGTCTTTCCGTATCTCAATGCATTCTACTGTATTGGAGGCATTGTAGATGGCCTTGTACAGGAGCATCTTCTTGGCGGTGTGGCGGAATACATCGACGACAAAGTCTTCCACCGGGCTGATGATGCCGGCCTGGAAGCTGGCCACCCGTTGGGTGTTTTTGTATTGCCCTTTCTTCAGCTGGCTGTGGTCAATCCGGATATTGTCGCCGTAGGCGAGGCCGGGCATGAAGAAGTACTCGCCCAGGTCGTTGCCGATACCACTACACCGGACATAGGGGACGGTGATCAGTATGTCATCGGCGGTGAGGGAGGCTTCCTCAAAGACGGTCCGGGCTACCTGGTCCCACGAGGCCTGGCTCAAAGACAGGGTATTTACCTCAACCGGGGCGACATAGAACTTACGGCCTTCATTAAATGCTTCGTAGGTGAGGAGCTTATCGGCGAGGATGTGTCCCAGGAAGGCCTCATCTTTTGCATGGGTGGGCTTTTGCGCATTGACACTGGCTAAAAGGGCATGGATGATTTCGCTGGTGTGGTGGATAGCGCCGGTTACGGGTTTCCCTAAATCGCGGGCTTTGTCTACGTAGTGGCTGGTATGGTCATCGAAGGCAAAGGTTTGCTCTTCAGAGGGGGTGACTTCGTTGCAGGCGCAGTCCCGGGTAAAGGGAATGGTTTCTACAAGGCTGCCGGCCTGGTCCAGCACGTCTATGGCACGGCCTTCTTTATTGATCCTTACTCTGACGGCTTTATCGGAGCTTTCCGGCAGGGTGAGGTTTTCGGCTTTTATAGTACTCAGGCCTGTGGAGGTGATTTTCAGGCCAAAACCATAGGTGGTGTTCTTTTCTTCGGTTGAGGTGTAGACGTGGGTGTAGTCGTATGCTTCCGGCCTTAGGGAAAACACGGTGCCTCTGGTAGCTTGGGGTTCATCAGCGCTATAAGGGAAGAAGCCTGATACCTGCAGGCTGCCCCGGGTATCGAGGATGCGGCCGTCGGGCAGGTAGAAATGGGTATACCGGCTGTTGAGTGTCCGGATGGCTTCTTCGTCTCCCAGGCAGATGCCTCCTGGTCCTTCACCAAAGGCAGAAACCTCCTCATCCCCTGTGAGCAGGCCCCATACGGGCCGGGGGTTGTGGATGAGGTCCCACTGGTGCTTGTGCAGCTGGGTGCCGAAAAAGGTGTAGTCCATCAGATTGTCTGTGGCCCACTCCTCCAGGGCGGGAGTCTCCACGAAGGTGTGCGGGAGGCGGAAAGCGCCGTGGCCGAGCTCGTGGGCGATGGTCTTGTCGAAGTGGTCGGGGTTACCGATACGGGAGGTGAAGATAAAGCCGAACTGGCGCTTGTAGGGCATAAAGCCGGCCCTGGCGTTGTCCGTTCCGTCTTCGTCTATGGCGCTTTTGGGGGTGTGGACCAGGAAGAGGTAGTAGGTGCCGTCTTCTGTCTTATGCGCCTGCTCATAGCTCCTGATGAGCTTTCTCATCTCAGGGGTGTAGTTGGAGAGCATGCCGGTACTCCCATCGTCCAAAGCGCCATCGCCGTCAGTGTCGTAGTCGGCGGTAAAGGCATCATCATAGATGACGGTCGAGTTGACTACGGCGGGGCCGTAGGTGGCTTTCAGGGCCTTGAGGATGTCTTTCCCACCACCGGGCTTCATGTAGCCTGCGCCGTTGACGGGCACTACCTTCAGGGTGAGTTGCTGGGGAGCGTAGCTGACGGTGTTGAGCTGGCCGCTGAGGCTCTCAGTGCTGTCTTCAGCATTGGTGCGTATGGCCTGCAGGTAGCTTTCTTCCTTGTCTCCCTGGCCGGTGAGCAGGATGGTGTACAGGTCGTCACCGGTCTTTTCAAGCACCGGTACGGGCTGGCCAGATTGGGTAATCAGCTTCAGGCCGGTGGTATCGCCTTTAAGGGTGACTCTGTCGGTCTGCCCGGTGGCTAAGGCTTTCCAGGCGATAGGGTATTCGCTGTTTTCATCCTCGCTCAGGGGAAGGCTTTCATAGTGCTCCGTGTAGGCGTCATGCAGTTGGGTATCAAAGCCGTAGTGCTGGTGCTCGTAGGCAGTGAAGTAGACGGGTTGGCTGATGCGGTCGCCAGTGGCGAGTACAGGCGTGTCTGCCTCCGGCTCGAGGATGGGGCCTATGCGGCCTTCTTCATCGATGACGATGGTGCGGCCCTGGCTGTCAGTTACGGCTACACTCTGGCCGGGGGGCTGCTGGATCTCAATGGTCTCACCGCTGGCCAGGGTGACAACGTAGGTGCGTGAGTCGGTGGTCGCTTCGTTATTGCCTTCGGCCGGTTCTTTCAGGGTAACGGTTTCAAGGTAGCCGGAGACGGTGATGGTGGTATCGGCCAGTTGCTGCCGGTCTTCCCAGAAATCTTCTATGCCTTCCCGCCACTCATCAAGGGGCTTGCTGAGGGCATGGACGAGCCCGTCGGTCATCCGGTAGTCGGTGTTGATGGCAATGCGGTCGAACTGTACGGGAAGGGTAAGGCCCATCCAGGGGACGTAAATGGTACCTCTTCCACTGAAGACCCCGTCGCCACCGCGGACCTCCTGCAGGCGCATGGTGAACTTGCCCACGGCGATCTGGTCACCGACCAGGGCATTGGGCAGGGGTTCCCGGTTGGTGATCTCAGGCAGGGGGCCTTCATCATCATAGCAGGCTTGCTCAGGCGGGGCCTGGGTGGTAAAGGCGGTGACCTGGCTCCACTGGGAAGCGATACCGTTGCGCACCACGCCGGCCTTTACTTCGTAGGGGGTGTCGGGGGCGAGCTCCCGGGCGATGTAGACAGTGTCGGTGATATCAACGCTGCGCCAGGGCCAGTCGGGCTGGTGGGTGGGGCGATACTGCAGCCGGTAGGTGCTGGCCTGGCGGCGGCGGTTGTCTCTGCTGTATCCGGCAAAGGAGAACCTGGCGTGGACGTGGCTGAGGGCCTCGGCAGTAAGGTCGCTTAGGGGAGGCAGGTCGGCCACGGGGGTGCCAGGTACGAAGGCGCAGACCCGGCTGTAGCCCTGGTTTTTGAAAACCTCTTCCGATCGAGCGTCAAGTCGAGATAGAGCCGGGTCGTCCAGTTGCGCCCTAACCCGCCAGGCGTAGGTAAGGCCTTCCTGCAGGGGCGGTAGCTCGAGGCCGTAGGGGAGGCTGGTCTGGCGGGTGACGGTCTGGTAGAGAGGAGGCAGGCTGCGCATCGCCTCTTCGGGCGGCAGGCCGCCGCGCACTTCTACCAGGGTGAACTCATAGGCGATCCCGCTAAGGCCTGAGCCCCGGTGCATGGGGGTCCACTGGAAGAGCAAAGGCTGGCCGGGCGGGCAGGTGACCTGGCTGTTGCAGGTGGGCAGGTTGAGCAGAGGCGGATCGGCCAGGACGAGCCAGGCGGTGGCAGTAGCGGGAACAGAAAGGGGTACCTCGGGCCTTCTGAAGTCGTAGGCCTGTACCGTGAAGCGGTAGAAGCCTTCCGGGAGCTGGCCGCCACTTTGGAGGAAGCGACTGCGGTCGTAGCCGCTGAAGTCTAATGCGTCGGCAGAGAGGCCACTAGCCAGCTCGGGGGCGGAGAGCAGGCGGGGCATGCCGCCCTGCAGGGTGATGACATTGCCCTGGTAGCCCTGTCGCGTGGTGAGCCGTATGCCGGGGCCTTCGATGCTCCAGCGGAGTTGTACGGGGTAGCTGGCCTCGCTGAGGTCGCGAAGCAGGAGCTGTACCTGCAGGCTGCCGGGCTGGCTGTAGTGGCTCAGGTAGACGCTGTGGGGAGGGAATAGCTGCAGGCTGGCCTGCACGGCAGACTGGGCAGAAGCCTGCCCGAATACGCCCAACAGGCAGAACATACACACCCATACTTTCACCCACAGCCGTCGTAACGGCCTCCCTTTCATCATAGCTTCCATGGTACTGTCACCGGATATTTTTGCACAATAAAACCAGTATGCAAATAGGCGACACTAGTACACTAATGCACGACAATATGAGCGGATTACTTACCTGGCTGGAGGAATTTACTTCAGTGGTATATGTCACTCTTATCGGCCAAGACTAAAAGGCACCTCCCCCCAATCACAAAGCATGCATATAATTTTAAAATTTCCTTTACTCATGCGACATTGCCTTTACACTCTTTAACCGAACCTTAAAGACAGAACATGAAAGCGATACACTACCCCAGCCTTTTCAAATACGCCCGCCAGAGCATGGGTCTGAACCAGAGGGAGATGGCTGAGCGCCTGCGCGTACACCAAAGCACTGTAAGTAAGATAGAAAGCGGCAAACATTGTCCACACCGCGGCACCATGATGGGCCTTGCGCGCCTGACCGGCCTCTCCATGCACCTGCTCACCCAAAGGGCAGCACACCATACCCGGCAGCAAAAATTACCCAAAACCACCCACGTCAACCGCCCGGCCATCAGGTATAAACCTGCCGACCTGCAGGTGGCGAAGTTTCGCCAAAGCGAGCTACGCAATAAGCTTAAAACCAGCCTCTACCTGAAAGAAAAAGCCCTGCAAAGGCAACAGGCCCAGCGCTATATGCATGATCTGGCAGAGACAAATGCCCTGCAAATACTCAGTGAAGCACAGGAGATTACCAGTCACCTCCAACAGAATAATGCTCCCCCCGCCCTGCTGGCTACAGCCCGTAAAACACAACACGAGGCCGCCAGCCACCTGGCCCTGCTCCGCAAAAAAGCCATCCGCATACCCCCAGGCTACAAACTACTGCTTATGGAGGCAGAAGTGAGGCAGCTAAAAGCGAGAATAGAGGTTCTTTGAAAAGATAATGGCTAGTGGATAATTAGTGTCCATTATCCATACCCAAATAGCACCAGTCCCCGTCGTATGACGGGGCCCCCATCGGTGAGAGATGCTGTTGGGATCGCTAAAACCTAACCCATCATCCCCACACTAAACCCGCGGGGTTGTCCCATCCGCCCTCCGGTGGTCCAGACATTTTGCATTACCCGCACAGCTGTCCATAGCCGCAAGCTAAATCACCCCTGCCTGTAGAGGCGCGATTCATCGCGCCTTGTTCCGTCTGGCAAGAAATCAGGGAAGGGTCACAAAACCCAAAAAATGCTCATCAGCCCCCATCTGCAAGCCCGGCCCACAAGCTAGGCGGTAAAACTCCTCCTTAACTACCGCGGTGTTGCACTCCGCGAGTCGCACTCCGGGAGCTGCACTCCGCGAGTCGCACTCCGCGAGACCCCGTCTGGCTCTTTACCCGGCGGTAGCTGCTACCCCCCACTCGCATAACAGGCGCACAGCTCACAAGCTAAGCACCAAAATCCCCCTCCTGGACTCAGGAAGATCCGACTTTCGCTGGGCCCGCATCCGGTGGTCCGACTTTCGGTGGTCCGACTTTCGGTGGTCCGACTTTCGGTGGTCCGGCATTCGGTGGTTCGAGAAATGCGTCAATAGGATATGCATACTGCCATATTCAACCAATCCCTCCTAAAAATCATTTTTGACTATTCCGCCCTGTCACATTAGCCATTTGTCTATTGTCAGCAAACAGTACATAACCCCTTAGCCCCGGTCAATAGCGTGTCGTTTTCAACCGGATTAGCATAAATAAAAGCTATTTAATAGTTTAGGGAAAGTGTAATGGCCCGTAAAGGCTCCAATTACCACATCCTAACACCCAACCAATCACATGAACATGAGAAAATTCGTATTGTACCTGCTAATAGGCTTCAGCCTGTTCTCTTTTCAGTCTGCCGTGGCTCAAACGGCCGTTAACCAGGAGAACAACACCATGCACCAGGCCATCCGGCAGAGAACCGATCAGATATATGATAGCCTCGTGGCCATCCGAAGAGATTTTCACAGACATCCTGAAGTTGCCGAGAATGAAGCAGAGACTTCCCAAAAGATCATCCGGTACCTGAAAGAACTCGGACTGGAAGTACTAACAGATGTAGGAGGATACGGCGTAGTAGGCATTTTACATGGTAGTGAAGGCGGCAAGTCCATTGCCTGGAGGGCTGATATCGATGCAATGGCCTCTGACTTTCCCGATGTGGTCGATTTTGCGTCTGAAAATGAAGGCGTGCGGCACATCTGCGGGCACGACGTCCATACCACAGTAGCCATGGGGATCGCCAATGTACTGGCAAGTCAGAAAGACCATATTAGGGGCACCGTATATTTTGTTTTTCAGCCATCCGAAGAAAATATAAAAGGAGCCAAAGCCATGATAGACGACGGGCTCTTTGATCTTATCAAACCCGATGAAACCTATGCCTTGCACATAAGCCCGTTTCCCGCTGGTACTATAGCTGCCAAAGCCGGGAATATGTATGCTGATTATAAAAAAATTGACATCCTCTTAGATAAGAATGACAACAGCGCTGAAGCCATATCCGCGGTGAAAGAGATTATCAGAAGCATAGAGAACAAAAGATCTCCCGATGCTTTTGACAATCGGGCCAATTTAGGACACCCTGAAATGGGCGTTATGAACCCCAATACCATCTACAAAGACTACCTTTCACTGGATGCTACCATAAGAGTAAAGGAAGGAGATAGCAACGTGACCATCAATGCCTACATGAATAGCAGCGACGATGAGCAGCTTAAGCGTGCAAAAGAGCTCTTAACCCAAAAGCTCAGGTCTTTTGAATACAAAGACCTGGTACAAAGTATTGACTTCCATCCTATTACCTATACTGTTAAAAACGATCCGGCATTAGTTAATAAGTCCCTGGAAAGCATTTCAACTATATATGGATCAGAAAGCGTCGTCCCGCTATACGGAGTTCTCGCAGGCAACAGCGATGATTTTGCCCTTTTTCAGGAGCAGGTGCCTGGGGTGTACTTTTTTCTCGGGGGCTCTGATTACAGCAAAGGCGTTATTTCCATGCCACATACCCCCGGTTTCCAGGTAGATGAAAGCAGTATTAAAATTGGTGTGCAATATTTTTCCTCATTGATTGTCGAGAGGTTAGATGGCCGCTAGATAGTCCCGGCGGGGTTCTGCCCGTATAGTATCCGGCTGAGCCCCGCTCCAAAACAATTCTCCCCTCCTTTCCGTCTATTAAACTATGCCGGAAAATGAATTTATCTACGTATTCGACCCTCTCTGTGGCTGGTGCTACGGGTTTGATGAGCATTTACTCAGACTCCAGAAGAAGTTTGGCAGTGATATGCCCTTTACCGTATTCAGCGGGGGAATGATCATTGACGAAAACGCAAAGCCCATAGCCGAGTCCGCCGAATTTATAAAAAGCCATATCCCCGCCGTGGAGGAAGCCACCGGTGTCACCTTTGGTAAGCCCTTCCTGGACCTGATGGAAGAAGGTACCTACCACCTTGATTCAGAGCCCCCCTCCCGCGCACTCAAGGTCTTTAAGCGACTCGGTGACCGCACCAAGTCCCTGCAATTCGGTAGCCGTATACAGGAAATGCTCTATAAAGAAGGCAAAGACCTTAACCAGGTGGAAGTCTACCTGCAAGATGCCGAAAAGTTCGGAGTAGATCCCTCCCTGTTTCGTGATTTTTTTGAGGAGGAAAATATCAAGCGCAAAACCCGCGAAGAGTTTGATTTTACCCGTTCGCTAGGCGTCAGAGGCTACCCCACCCTCATTTTGCGTACCGGCGACAAAGGTGCGGTCATCAGCCGTGGCTTCCTTCCCTTCCGGGAGCTGGTACGAGCCGTGGAGACCGTGTTTGCTAATACCGGGGATAACTAGCACGCCAGGGCATGCAAACCTATGAAGACAGCAGAAGCGGAGCATTTTTTAGCCTGACCAGGGATTACACTAGCGATTTTCAATGGGTTAGCCATAAACCCTATCTGCTGTACATTCACTGGAACAGAAGCCCCGAACCCATTCCCGTCAATATAGGTAGCGTGCCCCTCACCCTGATGCCCGGTCAGCTTATCTCCAATACATTTTTGCAGGAGTTTACTATTGCCAAAAGTTCAGCCCTTCTCACCACCTTTGCCTTCAACAGAGAGTTTTACTGTATACGCGATCACGACCAGGAGACCAGTTGCAACGGCATCCTGTTTATGGGAGCCCGCACCCCTCCCCTTATCACCCCCGGTGCAGAAGAAACCAGAAAGCTAGGCCTCCTTCTCGCTGTTTTTGAAGATGAGTTCGGTACCCGTGATAATATCCAGGAAGAGATGCTGCGTATGCTGCTCAAGCGGCTCATCATCAAGCTCACCCGGCTGGTGCGCCATCAGCAAATGCCCCATGTAAAAGATATGCAGACAGTGGATATCATTCGGAAATTCAATATCCTGGTAGACCAGCACTTTCGTGTAAAACACCAGGTACAGGACTATGCCGAACTGCTGCATCGCTCACCAAAAACCCTCTCTAACCTCTTTGCAAAATATAGCCTTGAGTCACCGATTTCGATCATCCACGGCCGTATCACCCTCGAGGCCAAACGACTGCTTTTACATTCTTCTCTCAACGTGAAGGAAATCGCCTACCAGCTAGGCTTTACGAGCCCCGGCGCCTTTCAGCACGTTTTTAAGAAGTGTACAGGCCACTCCCCTGCCGCATTTCGGGCCGCCCCGGATAAACAGTCTGCCTAAAGGGAAAAATTCAGCCCTTTCCGGGAAATATTGCCTCTTACCCCCTCGTAAAAGACCCGTTAATCAGTAGGAAAGCATTAATAAACCAAACATTAACTACTGATTATTATGGCAACGCATTTTAATGTACCTACTACAGAAGAAGTAAGCGAAGGCAACAAAGCGATCTTCAGCAACCTGGAAAAAGGCCTCGGCTTTGTTCCTAATCTCTACGCCACCTTCGCCTATAATGACACCGCCCTTGGTGACTACCTTACCCTTCAAAATCGTAAATCGACCCTGACGGCCAAAGAAAGAGAAGTGATAAACCTGGTAGTTTCCCAGGTAAACGAATGTAACTACTGCCTTGCCGCCCATACCGCCCTGGCCAAAAACCTGAAATTCTCTGATGAGGAAATACTGAGCATACGTACCGGCGAACTTCCCGGCAACCAAAAGCTGAACGCCCTGGCAGGACTGGTAAAAGAAATTGCCCGTAACCGCGGCACTGTCTCAGAGGATAAGCTCGACGCCTTCTTTGCCGAAGGCTATACCAAGGCAAACCTCGTGGATGTGATCATCGTCATCGGCGATAAGATCATAAGCAACTACCTGCATAAAACAACTCGTGTGCCCGTAGACTTCCCCGCGGCTCCCGCCCTGGAAACACAGCCTGCCTGAGAGCAGGTCACAGCGCCTCACAATCGTCCATGTGAAGTAAGAAGCATCCGCCTGCCAGCGGGTGCTTTTTCTATTATCATAAGCCATACCAGAGACTCGATCCTTCATTTCCCCCTTACATGCCTATATTAGCACAAACCGTCACACAATTCTGTGAAATACATCCTCCGGCATATAGTTTCAGTAGTCTTTTTAGCCTCACTGATGCAGTGCACCGAAAAGCCAGCCACCAACCCCTTCACCCTGCCGGAAAATGCCGGCCATCTCGTAGCAGGAGATTCAGCCATGACCTGGAAGCTTGCCCGCCGTTTTAATGGCGATACGCGCATGAATATGGGCGATTGCTTTCTCTCCTACCGTATTACCTATCGGGCAGATAACACCATGCAGGATAATAATGGCGAGCATTCCGGTTGCGGCCCCACCCTCGCCGGCACCTGGAAGTTCGCCAGAGACAAGTCCGGCAATGCCTTACCTTAAGTGGTATAGCCACCAGCTACCCGCACTGATGAATACTGAAGCCACCGATAAGGCTTTTAAGATCATGAGGCTGCAGGAAGATCAGATGGTCCTCAAATTCAGCCATAGCCAGTACACCGATAAGCCCCGGGTCATCACCGACGTGTATGTACCCGAAGGCACCCCTGTGGAAGACCGTGAGTTTCACTGGTAATAGGTATCCTGCTTTAAGCTTTGGCCGGCCTGCTGATAGCCGTACGGGAGTCCGGTTTAGTACTATTCTAAAAACAAAGGCCCCTGCCCGGTGTATGGACAGAGGCCTCTTATCAGCGCTGGCAGCTTCTTTATTCGCCAGCCTCTTTGATCACTTTACCCCCCTTCATCACAAAGGCCACACGCGTCATCGTGCTTATATCTTCCAGCGGGTTTTCAGGAGTTGCCACCAGGTCAGCCATCTTGCCTTCCTCCAGGCTGCCGATCATTTCATCAGCCCCCAGTACCTTAGCCGCTACCGAAGTAGCCGACTGTATCGCCTCCATCTCCGGCATGCCACCTTCTACCATCAGCTCAAACTCGCGGCCGTTTAGTCCGTGCACAAATACCCCCGCATCCGTGCCAAACACAATGTTTACCCCTTTTTTATAGGCTTTGGCAAAAGTACCCTGTATCTGCGGACCCACCGCCAGGGCCTTAGGCACTACGATGTCCGGATAGTAGTAGCCCGGGACTTTGGCCGAGTCAGCCACCGTACGCCCCGCCGTCAGGGTCGGCACCAGGTAAGCCCCCTTCTCTATCATCAGGTCCATTACCTCATCATTCATGTAGCTGCCGTGCTCTATCGTTGTCACCCCGGCCATCACTGCGCGCTTCATGCCTTCCGCTCCGTGCGCGTGCGCCGCTACATGCATGCCGTAGTCATGGGCCGTCTCCACAATTGCCTCCAGTTCATCCATTCTGAACTGCGGGCCACTGCCGTCCTTAGCCACGCTCAGCACCCCGCCCGTAGCCGTAATTTTGATCATGTCCGCTCCGTTCTTATAGCGCTGGCGTACCGCCTCACGCGCTTCCGCCGGCCCGTTTATCACCCCTTCGTTCGGACCGGGCGTACCCATCAGGTCACGCTTCATACCATTCGTAGGGTCAGCATGGCCACCCGTGGTGGCGATGCTCTTGCCGGAGGTATAAATCCTCGGGCCCGTTACCAGCCCCTTATTTATCGCATTGCGCAGCGCAATATTCACCCCCGTGCCCCCTACGTCCCGCACCGTCGTAAAGCCGGCATCCAGGGTCGCTTTCGCGTATGCCAGGGAAGCAAAAGCAATATCCGCCTCATTGTACAGGAAGCGTTTCGTATAATTATCCGGGCTGGTCTGGTTTTCAAGGTGCACGTGCATATCGATCAGGCCAGGCATTACCGTCATGCCTTTCATATCGATCACCTCATCACCTGCCCCTGCCGTGACGTAGCCTTTTTCTATGGAAGTAATTCGGTCACCTTCCACTATGATCGACATTTCCTCTTTTGCCTTTTTCGAAACACCGTCTATCATGGTGCCCGCATGTATGATCGTCCGTTGGCCCAGGGCCGTTAGGCTCAGCAGTAACAAGGCCGACAAGACAGGTAGTATAGTCTTCAGTTGCATGTATGAATTCCGGTTTATCGTTTTTCGCTGATGCAAAATAGAAAATTACCGGCAGCAACATAAGAGCAATAGCCCGATTAGAGAAATACGGGCAGGCACTTTTACAAAAACTACGGTTTTGGTAGGTTTAAAGACTAAAAGCATCCCCACGTTTTGAGAGAGTATTACCTTCAGATCCTTGACTTAGGCAACGATGCTACCAAAGAAGATATCAGGAAAGCCTATCGTAATAAGTCCAAAAAGTATCATCCTGATGTAAACAAGTCGCAGGATGCCGCTGAGTTGTTTCATAGAATTAAAGAAGCATACGATTATCTCACCAAAGAGCCAGAGCTGCACCAGACGGTTTTTCAGGAGGAAGAAGAGCTTTCCGAACGGGAAAAGTGGCGGATCATAGCCAGGCAGAGAGCTAAGGAAAGAGCCATAGAGCAGCAAAGATACCAGCAGGAACTGATCCGGAAGATAGTAAAGTACTTTACCCCCGCAGCCTGTATTATTATCATGATCAATGGGATACTGGCCCTCGACTTCATGCTGCCCTTTAAGAGTCACGAACAGGAAATTGTAGATAGGTCAGCCGTTTTTGTGGGCAATATGAACGGCAGAGGCAGTTATATCTCAGAAGAGTACCGGTATGATGAACTGATTTTCAGTGACTACACCATGAGGTTCGATAAGAGAACTGTACCTGCCACAGATCAATATGATCACGCAGTAGTCAAAGCCACCTCCCTCCTTAATATACCTATGAAAGCTCTCATCACCATAAATGGCGTAACAAAACAATACCGGCAGGCTTACAATATCTATTATATTTTTGGCTACGTCATACCCCCCATGCTTTTAACAGGCCTTCTGTTTTTCCGGCTCAAAAAGCCCATGGCCCGGCTCAATGCAGCTATAGTGATGTTTATTTTTTCTATATATCAGCTAATGGTATTTTTCTTATAAGTCCGACTTTCGGTGGCCCGACATTCGGTGGCCCGACTTTCGGTGGCCCGACTTTCGGTGGTCCGACTTTCGGTAATTATATCTAAAGCCCCGCCTTTAAAAATTCCTTTCCCCCGCTGAAAGTGGAGTACAATGCTAGGTAGGGAAAGGTGGCCGCGGTAGTGCGTATCCGTACCCAAGAAAGCCTTATCAAAGAGCTGAAGTTACGTTACCTCAAAAGTCATTTCGCGGCCGGAAAGGGCAACCCAACCACCAGCTAGCCAGCTATAGCCATCGCGCGGAAATCCTAACAGACTGTGATTGCGTATTTGCACTACTTCTCACAAAATTCCTTTCCCCCGCTGAAGTTGAATGGATTACAATGCTAGGTAGGGAAAGGTGGCCGCGGTAGTGCGTATCCGTACCCAAGAAAGCCTTATCAAAGAGCTGAAGTTACGTTACCTCAAAAGTCATTTCGCGGCCGGAAAGGGCAACCCAACCACCAGCTAGCCAGCTATAGCCATCGCGCGGAAATCCTAACAGACTGTGATTGCGTATTTGCACTACTTCTCACAAAATTCCTTTCCCCCGCTGAAGTTGAATGGATTACAATGCTAGGTAGGGAAAGGTGGCCGCGGTAGTGCGCATCCGTACCCAAGAAAGCCTTATCAAAGAGCTGAAGTTACCTTACCTCAAAAGTCATTTCGCGGCTGGAAAGGGCCCCACCCTTAGCTTGCCGGGGATAACCACCGTAATACGAAAGAAGACCGGAAGCACCTGTGTTAAAAGGTCATATCTGCTACCGGGCAGAAATAACAAAAGGAGCAGAGTATCAAACCCCGCTCCTTCACGCAAGTGTAGTTATTCTTTTAACATTTACCCGCTGCAGATGTTTAAAACATACAGGGCTTGAATGCACCTTTTTTAATAAGCCCTCACCCATTTTTCTAATCATAACCTTTAGCGCAAATGGCAAAAGACCACGGCAACTCAATTAAGAACGATAAGCAGTACGAGGAGTTAAGAGATAAGGGGATGAGCAAAGAGAAAGCCGCCCGCATAGCCAATACCCAAAACTCCGGGGAAAAGGGAGGAAAGGCTGACAAATACGAAGAACGTACTAAAGACGAACTCTATGAACAAGCCAAAAAGATAGGTATAGAGGGAAGATCTGACATGACTAAAGACGAATTGATAGATGCACTACGCAACCACTGAAAACATACATACCACCTACGCTGAAAAACCCAGGCAAAAGGTCTCTTTCTTCAGGAAAGTCCGGCACGCCGTACACTCCCTTGAGACGCGCTGGGACCATGTAAGGCTCAGCTTCAAGCACCGGTTCAACCTTATGGATCCGGTAATTATCTTTCCCTACAGAGGCCTGGGTAATAACCGTGAGGTTTATATAAAAGGGCGCATACAGGAAAACGAAGGCCTGGCCGTAGAAAAACGTGAAGACATGACCGTGTGGGAAAACATCCGGCTCATGTACCGCCGGTATGAAAGCGACGAGATACCTTATCTTCCCATTAAGGGCACCTTTTACGGGGAGACCATCGAGACCAGGGCAGATGACGAGGGCTACTTCGAAATGCATTTTAAGCCCGGGAAAGACCTGGTCGATCCCAATACTGAGTGGCATCATGTAGACCTGCACTGTCCTGCACATAAATATACGTTGGACAAAGACCTGCATGCCCGCGCCCACGTACTCATACCGAATGAAAAGGCTGCTTTTGGTGTAATCTCCGATGTGGATGATACCATCCTGAAAAGCAACATCACTAACTTCTTCGGCAAGATAAAGACCTTGCTGATGAATGACGCCAAAAGCAGGGTAGCCTTTCCGGGTATTGCCGCTTTCTACAGGGAACTGCGAAAGGGTACCTCTAACGAGGAAGTGAATCCTATTTACTACGTGTCCGGGAGCAGTTACAATATTTATGATCTGCTAGACCGTTTTTGTGAGGTGAAAGAAATCCCCAAGGGGCCGTTTATGCTCAGGGAGTTAGGGTATACACGTGATCAGGTATTTATGCAGGACACACTCGGGTATAAGGTAAGCATGATCCAGCGGGTACTCTCCTACTATCCGGACCTCTCCTTTGTCATGGTGGGCGATAGTGGCCAAAAAGACCCGGAAATATACCGTAAGATTGTCAAGCAGTATCCCGGCAAGATAAAGGCCATATACATCAGAAATATCGATCAGAGCGAACAGCGCCAGTCAGAGATCACGGCCATTGCGCGTGAGCTGCACGGATGGGGTGTGCCCATGCTCCTGATTGATAGCACCAAGGAAGCCGCCAGGCATGCTGCCGAACTCGGCCTTATTACTGAAGAGGGAAAACAAAACGTCATTGATGACGCAGATAAGGATCTTCGTGAAGAAGCACAGGCCAATGCCAACTAACCTTTTAGCTGAATAGCAGTAAAAGCGTGGCTATAAACGCTATAGAATAAACAGACAACAAGCCTGCCCTTAGGGTGGGCTTATTTTTTAGCAGGTACGTACCCAGAGCGAGAATCAGCAGGACAAAAGGCAGCAGGATCTTAACCGGTGACAGCCGCTCACTCACGATAAGACTGTCGTCCTCATTCATAAGCTCAATAGAAAGAATACTCCCCAGGATGGGTGTTTTCTCCACCATCACCTCACTGCCCAGTGGAAAACGCTCAGACACATCCTGCCCTACTTCTACCCGCTCATTGGCCGTAAATATGGCCGTCTGGCCCCCGGAGGCCGAAGTCTCTGCCGATTGTTTAAAGAAAAGAGTGTCCCTGCTCTGAACAGGTGCCAGCGTATAATCCAGTGCCAGTAGCAGACCGATCAGGAGTGATAGTACCACCGTAATAGCAGAAGCATATCCAAGGTTTACCGTAATGCGCGTTTTACCATTAACTGTTTTATCCTCCGGTGATGACTTACCCTTTGCGGCTTTGGCATACATTGATTCCTGCATGCGGGTAAACTGCTCAGTGATCAGCAGTTCACGGTCGTATATAGTCCTCTTCTCCGGGTTGCCCAGTACCCGGTAAGCTTCTGCGATACGCTCAAAGATAATGCGGTCTTCGGCCTTTTTGCTTTTATCGGGGTGATGAAGCTTGGCCAGCTTGTGGTAAGCCTTCTTTATTTCCGCTTGGTTGGCGTTTCTCTCTACTGCTAGTATGGCGTAAAAATCGCTCATGTCAGTGCTTCAGGTGCACAATTATCTAGGTTCAGATAGTTAATTCAAAGCAAAGATAAAAATAATAGCGACCTGTTTCCCCCTTATTTATAAACTCCTTAGCCATTCCGGGTACGATTGGGAGCCTTGGCTACGTAAAAAGTCCAGTATGTTGCCTTTGAGCAATTGATTTAGGGCCTGAAGAAGTACGTTCCTTTCCTCCCCCCGGCTGCAGTAGCATTCAAAGCAAACAGTACTATATTCCTTTCCTTTTATACTGACCTTTCCCGTTTCGATCTCACAGGCGCTGGCCGGCTGCTCACCAGGTTTGGCCCATCGCCTGTCTTCCGGCAGGTAGATGGCTATCCTGCGGTCTTTTTGTACCGGCAGCCACTCATCGCCATCTGCATGGTGGTCTGCCAGCGTCATGGTTTCAGGGGCCGACCATTTCGTCCATTTTCCTGCCATACCCAGATCAGCCAGCGAATTATCAAGTGAAATGGGTTCAAGCAGTAATTTAGCTTCCAGGCGTTTGGATCTCAGTTTCAGGCCCGCTGCACCCGCGCCCGTCACCAGATAATAATCCGTACGTACCTCGCTGTTTACAGCCGCATAGCCTGTCTCTTTCAGCCAGTTGTCAATTAAACTGTCCCTGTCCTGCTGCCAGAACCACCGTATTTCTGCTGTTATATGCATATATAAAAAATACGGACTCTCATGTTGAAAGCCCGTATCAATTAATGTATTAATCCATTATTAGTCTTCGGTACCATCGTCTTCGCCACCGGTACTGATACTAACGTCTGTATCTTCACTTTCTACGCTCAGGCTACCGCCATCGCTGTTTGCATCAAATTCAACTTCCGTCTTATTATCCGCATCTTCATCTTTTCCTACCATTGTTTCCTTATCGGCACTGGATTCATTGCCACCACATGAGGCAAATCCGAATATGAATGCACCTACAAAGAATAATTTCAGAAATTTCATATCAAAAAATAATTGGTTTCAATTTATAACCCAACAGGTGTTGCCAATGTTTAAGAGAAAAACAGGAAAAGCCTGTACAGATTGAAGTAAATGGTATAGTAAACCGCTTACTAATGAGGATTATAAAGAGGATGTTTGCTCCCTTTAAAAAAGTCTGTTTATATTTCGCCGTCAATTTTAACGCACAAAACTTATGAAGAAATTTTTCCAGATAGCAGTAGTGACCCTATTCCTGGTAGTAGCCTACAGCACCACTAGCAAGGCGCAGGATGTGAACTTGGGTGCTGGTTTGATCTATGGTTCAGAAATTGAAAACGTAGGTCTTCAGGCGCGTGCCGATATTGGTCTTAGCGATAGCTGGAGACTGGCCCCCGCCCTTAACTTCTTTTTTCCCAAAAGCGTGGGTAACGTAGACCTCAACTGGTTTGCCATCAACCTTGATGCCAATTATATCATCCCTGTCGATAGCGACGTGGTAGGCCTGTATGGCATTGCTGGTCTTAATATTGGCTTCCTGAGTGTAGATTACGAAGACGATTTCTTTGATGACAACAATGATACAGAATTAGGCCTGAACCTGGGTATCGGTGCAGAGTTCAACATCGAAAGTTCAGTAACCCCTTCTTCGAACTTAAGTATGTTATCGGAGATGCCGATCAGGCAGTTATTGCAACAGGCGTGAAGTTCCCTCTGAACTAAGCCGTTTATTAGGTAATAATTATATTGAAAGGCCACCTGCTTACGCAGCAGGTGGCCTTTTCATTTATATCAGGATGGGCCCTGCGTTCAGGCATTCTCCTTCTCTGCTTTTTGAGATTTAGAAGATTCATTACCATTTTCCCTCATCTTTTCCGCTGCCATTTTCTCTACCATCTCCTTTTGCTCCGCCTCCCTTTTTGCCTTAGCCAACTGCGCCCGGTGCTCGATCTGGCCGTGTATGTCATTGCTCCGGTCATCCAGCCGGCCTATAGATTCTGATTTGCCGTACAGTATCAGCGTATCCCCCTCCATGATAGTGGTAGTGCCTTCAGGAGTGCCTACAAAGTCTTTATTTTTTCTTTTGATTGCCAGTACATTAAGTCCTTCTCCTTTAAGATTAGCTTCAATCATTGTTTTACCATTCAGCCAGTCTTTTTTCTCAATGTACAGCTCACCGATCCCGTACCCTTCTGCCAGTTTCAGTAAATTAGAGTAGTCCCTTACATTCAGGTTCGTATACCGCCTCAGCGCAAAATTAATGAGCCGGTTCATCACCTGGTCAAAGTACTTGCTGTGACTTATGAGCCATAGCAATATAATCGCCCCCGTCAACACCAGCAGCCTCAGCCCCACCCCAAAGTTTTCCTGGCCCGGGTTCCACAGCGTGAGCATCAGGGAGGCCACAGCCGTAATGATCCCCGCATTACCCAACAGCATCAGTGTAAGGATGATACGCCGCCTCACCGGGTGGTTTACTACCGATTCCGCTTCACTCGTGGTAAATCCCACCCCTGTAAAGGCGGAGCGGGCCTGGAACTTGGCCGAGGGGCGGCTCAGGCCTGTGTGCTGCAGCATGATGGAAGCCACCTTAGTGACCAGTAAACTTAGGGCTATAACCAGTATCAGCGAGATGAGTGAGAGCATGTAAAATAATATGTTCTTTAATTCTATAACCGGTTTTACCACCGCATTGATTGCTCTGCGGGTCCGGATCATGGCTTTTTCTGTAAATTCCCTTATTTTCAGGCAAAAAAAGTCACATGACCCATATGCGAAGCGCACTACTCGTTGTCCTGCTCGCGGCTTTCGCTGCCTGTGCAGGAGAAAGCCAACAGGAAGAGACACAATCCTCCGGTGAGCCTGCTACTGCCGCTACCACCGATGCCAGTAAACTGGTGGATAAATACACCGATGTTACCCTTACTTCCGACCTCTCACATCTGTCAGATGACCAGAAAAAGATGGTTGGCCTCCTCATTCAGGCTGCCGATATCATGAACGAACTTTTCTGGTATGAGGCACTCGGAGACAAAGCCCCCTTCCTCGATAGCCTGGAGAGCGAAAGCCTGAAGCAGTTTGCCCGGATCAACTATGGTCCCTGGGACAGGCTGGAAGGCAATGAACCCTTTATCAAAGGTGTAGGTCCCAAGCCTAAGGGAGCCAACTTCTACCCTACCGATATGACCAAAGAAGAGTTTGAGGCCGCCGGCCTGGCAGACAAGCAGAGCCAGTATACCTTCCTTCGTCGTGATGAGGAGGGTAACCTTAAGACCGTATGGTACCACGAAATGTTTGCTGACCAGGTACAGAAGGCCAGCGATCTGCTTAAAGAAGCCTCCACCCTTGCAGAAGACCCCGGCTTCAAAAAATACCTCGAGCTCCGTGCCGAAGCCCTCCTTACGGATGAGTATCAGCCAAGCGATATGGCATGGATGGAGATGAAAAACAATGAGGTGGATATCGTGATAGGCCCCATAGAAACCTATGAAGATCAGCTTTATGGCTACAAAGCCGCTCACGAAGGCTACGTACTCATTAAGGACATGGAGTGGAGCGACCGCCTGTCAAAGTATGCCCAGTTCCTGCCCGAACTGCAGGAAGGCCTGCCCGTAGAGGCTGAGTACAAAGCAGAGATGCCCGGTACCGATGCCGACCTCAATGCCTACGATGTAGTCTACTATGCAGGTGACTGTAATTCAGGTAGTAAGACCATCGCCATTAACCTGCCTAATGACGAAGAAGTACAACTGGCCAAAGGCAGCCGTCGCCTTCAGCTTAAAAATGCTATGCGTGCCAAATACGATAAGATACTGGTACCCATTGCCGACCTGCTTATCGCTGAGGACCAGCGGGAAGATATTACTTTCGATGCCTTCTTCGCCAACACCATGTTTCACGAAGTAGCTCATGGCCTGGGTATCAAAAATACCCTGGACGGTTCCGGTACGGTACGCGATGCACTAAAAGAGCATGCTTCCGCCCTGGAAGAAGGCAAGGCTGACATCCTCGGCCTGTACATGGTTACCCAGCTTCAGAACAAGGGTGAGATAGACGCCGAACTTAAAGACTTCTACACCACCTTCCTGGCCGGTATATTCCGCTCCGTACGCTTTGGTGCTTCCAGCGCCCACGGTAAGGCCAACATGATCCGGTTTAACTTCTTCCAGGAAATGGGTGCTTTTGAACGTGACGAAGAGACCGGCACCTACCGCGTAAACTACGACAAGATGCAGGAAGCCATGGACGCCCTGTCAAATAAGATCCTTGTGCTCCAGGGTGACGGCGACTATGACGGCGTTTCCGAACTCGTACAGAACTACGGCAAGATCCCCGCTCAGCTCCAGGAAGACCTTGACAGACTGGACGCTCAAAACATCCCTGTAGATATTGTATTTGATCAGGGCAGCGATGTACTCGGTATAGCCGGTATGTGATAGCCCCCACGGCATAAAAGCGATAAACCCCGGCAGGAAACGGATCCTGCCGGGGTTTGTTTTTATGTATGAAAGCCAAAAAAAACACCCGCCGGAGCCCGGCGGGTGTTAGTCTTATGGAATTCAGATGATTAAGCTTTATTTGCCTCCTTCGAGGTTCGCCTCATACTGCTCCCTCGTCATCACGGTAATTTCATCCATTCCGTTCTTAGAGAGGGCCTTATTGTATTTAGGCAGTTCCTTTTCTATCACCTCATTTACCCGCTCACGCTTTTCCTGCATGCGGGCCTCAAGCCTTTCCAGTCCTTGTATCTGGCTTTCCGTGGGAGCACCCAGGTAATTGATCACACCCCCGTAGATGTCCGAGATGCGCTCCCGCATTCTCACCTCACCGGTTATGTCGCCTTCTTTAGTGGCCACCAGCTCCTTATGCAGTTCCTCCATTTCACTCGCAAGCTGCTTCAGGTTACGGGCATTTCTGCCACTGGCCTTTTCAGCCATTTCCGAAGCCTTCTCCTGTATGGTGGTCACCTGCTTATCCAGGAACGCCAGATCCTCCAGCATATCATAGGCCTTGTTGGCGATCTTACGCTGCATGGCACGGCCCTCATCCGAGTGCTTCGATTCAGGGTCATCCATCAGCGTTACCGTGCTCGTATACGTATCATCACCCTTCGTAAGCCTTACCGTATAGTCACCCGGGCTATACGTGGGACCAAATATAGCACCAACGGTCAGCGTAGGAGAAGACGGCACCTTTGGCGGGTCCTTACGCACATTCCACGACACGCGGTTAATCCCTTTGCCTTTGCCCGCCGGTAGTTTATCGATCACCTTACCCTCATCATCAAGGATTTCCAGGAACATGTCGCCGAAAATGTGACGCTTTTTCAGGTAGTAGGTGATCACCGCGTCACTTGTGCTGTTATTACCCACAAACTCCTCATCACCATTCCAGCCCTGTATCGAGTTCTGCAGGCGGATCACATACGGGCGGCTTTCCAGGAAAGCCACATCCTGCTCCATCGCTTTTGCCGTAAGGTTACGTAGCGGCGTCAGGTCATCAATGATCATCACTCCGCGGCCATGTGTACCCAATACCAGGTCATGCATTTCCGGATGGATCACCATCTCGTGAACGGCTACGTTAGGAACGTTTCCGGTAAACTGAGACCAGGTGCTGCCGCCGTCTACAGACAGGAACAGGCCACTCTCCGTGCCCAGGAACAGCAGGTTACTGTTCACAGGGTCCTGGATAATGTCATGCGCATACCACTTGATGTTTTCATCCACTAGCGAAGTCCAGCTTGCCCCGTAATCTGTAGTCTTGTACACATAAGGCTTCTTATCGTCCTGGCGGTGAGCGTCTATCGTCACAAAGGCCGTACCCTCTTCATAGGGGCTGGCAAATACGCTGCTCACCCAGGCCTTAGCCGGTGCGCCGGGCAGGTTGCCCGTCACGTCTGTCCAGTTCTTACCACCGTCGCGGCTTACCTGTACGTTGCCATCGTCCGTACCTACCCACAGTACATTCCTGTCCAGGGGCGATTCGCTGATCGCAAAGATCGTCGTATTGTTCTCAGCCGTACTGTTATCTATCGTAAGGCCGCCGCTTTCCTCCTGCATCTGGCGCTGCGGATCATTAGTCGTCAGGTCCGGAGAGATCCTTTCCCAGCTATCACCCCTGTCAGACGAGCGAAACAGGTATTGGGCACCCACATACATATCGCCTGATTCCCCGAAGTATACCGGTGCCTCCCAGTTATAGCGCAGGTTATCTGCATTCTCATCAGGGTAAGGCTCTATCACCTTTATCTCACCTGTCTCGGAGTTCATCCGGCGGATTTTTCCCCCCTGGTACTGCCAGTACAGGATGTTCCTGTCATCCGGATCCGCAAACGTATTAAAGCCGTCACCGTAGCCTACATTCTTCCAGTCCGAGTTAGCAATGCCACCCGGGCTTTTCGAAGGGCCTACCCAGCTCCCGTTGTCCTGCAGGCCGCCATACACATTATAGTAAGGCTTCTCATTATCCACACTGATCGCGTAGAATTGTGAGATGGGCAGGTTACGGATAAAGCGCCAGGTGTTGCCTTTATCATTACTCACATACAGGCCACCGTCAGTACCCACATACATGTAATCATTATCTTCCTTGCTTACCCAGAACGCATGCAGATCAGAGTGTACATTACCCCCTTCTACAAACGGCGTTTGAAAGGTACGGCCACTATCTGCACTTACATACAGCGTAAAGCCAGGCTTCCATACCCTGCCCGTATCCACCGGGTCAGGATAGATATTGCTAAAGTAGAATGGACGCTCCTTAACACTGTTTGACGTGTTGATTTCCTCCCAGTTATTTCCTTTATCGAACGAACGGTAAAGTGCTGTATTCTCTGATTCTACCAGTGCATACACCAGATCGGTGTTCACCGGCGACACCCCTACCGCCACTCGCCCTACCCGGCCATCAGGAAGGCCTTGGCTAAGCTCTCTCCAGGTCTCACCGCCGTCGGTGGATTTGTAAACCCCGCTACCTTTACCTCCTGACTGGAAGTCATAGGCCGTGCGACGGAAAGTCCACATACCGGCATAAAGTATATCAGGGTTTTCCGGATCTATCGTTATGTCAGAAGCGCCGGTGTTCTCATCTACGTACAGCACCTTGTTCCAGGTTTGTCCGCCATCTGTGGTCTTGAATACACCCCGCTCTTCATTAGCGCCCCACAGGTGACCCAGCGCAGCGACATATACCGTGTTAGGGTCTTCCGGGTGAATAGCAATCCGGGCTATACGCTCGGTCTCCTCCAGCCCCATGGATGTCCATTTTTCTCCCCCGTCTGTGGATTTGAAGATGCCATTACCCACCGAGGTACTGTTTCGGGTCCATGGCTCGCCTGTACCTACCCACACCGTGTCCGGGTTAGACTGATCTATCGCTATCGCTCCGATCGACTGGGTGTGCTCATCAAATACCGGCTTGAAGGTAACACCCCCGTTTTTTGATTTCCATACGCCACCCGAAGCCGCACCCACGTAAACGACCCTCGGGTCATCCTGTACAGCGTCCACAGCAGCCACCCGGCCGCTCATTACAGCAGGGCCTATTTGCCGCGCCTTGATCTCTCCGAAGGTATTAGAGTTTACCTTTGGTGCTTTGGATTGGGCGTAGGCACCGGTAAACAAAACCCCGGAGGCCATCAGGGTCAGTAATATTTTTTTCATGTGCCAAAAAGGGTTAAGTGGTATAAAAAAGGGCCTTAACAGGCCCTTATAAGATTAGGTTACTCCGGACGGGCAAACTGTTCGTCAGATACTTCAGAGTCCAGCGTGACTGTCTCGATCATGATCTGGTTCATCGTCTGTCCCTCAGCATTCTTGTAATCAAAGCTGTGAGGGAAGATCATACCGTCTACCTCCTTGTAGTTACTGTAGTAAGTCTCTCCCACTACCTCCTGGCCTTGTACGGTGGTTTTGCTTCTGGCTTTCAGAATCACGTAGTTCTCCGCGTCAATGTAATAAGTAGTCGCGTCCCCGTTATCTTTCGTTACTTTCACCAGGTATACATCAGATCCTTCGAAATCCTCTGTACCCATCAGTTCCATGTCGAATTCCTTATCCTGGGCAGTCTTTAGTTCAGAGTCCACAGAGGCCTTATCCTTCATGTTCTCTTTCTGCTCATCGCTAAGGTCCTGGGGAGCAGCGGCATTAGGCATGATCATAAAGCCATCATTACCGTCATAGGCCTGTACGAAAACCTTACCCTGGACAGAGCCTTCCATGCGTACCATTCCCGGGCGTTTGATAATAAGTTTCACGGGTATCTCAATACCTTGCGTCATCGTGCCTTCATAAACGAGGGTATTGATGTCACTGCGTTTTTCCTGGTTTATTACCTCAAAATGGTTTTCCAGTACCTCCTCCAGTGTCATATCCTGGGCCTGTACAGTAAGTGCCAGGCACACAGTAAGAAATGTAAATAGGATTTTTTTCATCATCGGTAAGAGTAAGTTTTTGGTGATTTCTTAACCTAAACATACGGTTCTTATCCGACAAATGATGGGCTTTCTATCTAAAAGGTATAATCTTCCCTGTGGCACGGGGCTATATCATGATAAATGGTAAGGTATTCTTTCAGCAATGTAAAGGGTTAGTTTTTCACCTGATTACCTGTCATCTGAAGGATGAGCGCGGCTAAAATTACTGTGCCACAGCCTATTAGATTATACCACAAAAAGCCGATCTCCGAGAAAAAGTAAAATCCGAATACCACTGCCTCACCTATGATCGCTGCCACAAAGATCGCATTGCCTTTAATATGCTTAATAAAAAAGCCAGCCAGGAATATCCCCAGGATGGTGCCGTAGAATAAGGAGCCCAGCAGGTTTACCGCCTGTATCAGGTTCTCAAACAGACTCGCCACCATCGCCACCCCAATGGCTATGCATCCCCATAAAAAGGTAAGCACTTTACTCATGATCAGGTAGTGCTTATCCGATCCGTTCTTTTTGATGCTCCTTTTATAAAGGTCCACCGTAGTGGTGCTGCCCAGTGCATTGAGCTCACCCGCCGTACTGGACATCGCAGCAGAGAAAATCACTGCCAGCAACAGCCCCACCAGGCCCTTTGGCAGGTAGTTCGTCACAAAATGGATGAATATATAATCAGTATCTTTACCCTCAAGGTCCTTATCCAGGCCCTCCACCAGCTTACCTACCTGGCTGCGGATATTTTCCTGGGTTTCCATCTTTTGCACCAGTTGCTCACGGATGCGGCCGCTCTCCTCCTCACCCGCTACGGCAAACTCATCCAGCAGAGCCCTTTTTTCAGCAAAGTTCTCGTCAAACTGCCGGTTCAGCACCTGCAGACTGTCTGCATAGCTACTGCCCGATACCTCCTCCAGGGCCGCCTGATTAAAGAACACCGGCGGCTTCTCGTATTGGTAAAAGACGAACACCATAAGCCCTATGAGCAGGATAAAAAATTGCATGGGCACTTTGAGCAGGCCATTAAAGATCAGCCCCAGGCGACTTTCCTTTACCGATTTACCCCCCAGGTACCGCTGCACCTGCGACTGGTCCGTACCGAAGTAAGACATCGCCAGGAAGAAGCCACCCAGCAGACCCGACCAGATATTGTAACGGTCGTCAAATTCCATATCGAAGCTCACCACATTCATGCGGTCCATGCTCCCCGCCACGCTCAGGGCTTCGGTAAAGCCTACCTTCTCTGGCAGCAGGTTCAGGATCACGATAAAGGCAATCAGCATCCCCCCCATCATTACCGCCATTTGCTGCTTCTGCGTCTGGCTCACTGCCTTAGTACCCCCCGACACAGTATAGATAATCACCAGCACCCCGATTATCAGGTTCGTATAACCCAGTGGCCAGCCCAGGATAGTTGAGAGAATTATGGCCGGCGCATAGATAGTGATGCCGGCAGCCAGACCTCGCTGTACCAGGAAGAGGAAAGCCGCCAGGGTACGCGTCTTCAGGTCGAAACGGTTCTCCAGATATTCGTACGCCGTATACACCCGCAGGCGATAGTAGATAGGCACCACAAAGACGCTGAGGATGATCATCGCCAGCGGCAGGCCAAAGTAAAATTGCACAAAGCGCATACCATCCTGGTAAGCCTGGCCAGGCGTACTCAAAAAGGTAATCGCACTGGCTTGTGTCGCCATGATAGACAGCCCTATCGTCCACCAGGGCATACTTTTGTCCCCCAGCAGGTACCCTTCGATATTATGACTGCCACGGGTCTTCCATACCCCGTATGACACAATGAATAACAGTGTCCCGAACAGGACGAACCAATCGAGCGTGCTAATCATGAAAAGTGAAGCGTAAGCCAGTAAAAGAATAGGATCAAGGCAACGAGATTACCCAGTACCAGCAGGTACCAGCCCTTCCATGAACTGAAAAGAGGCGGTCGTTCAGAGTCCGCGGGCTGCCCGGACTGCGCAGATGAGCTAGAGTCGGATGATTCCATAAGCGACCAAATTAGCACCATGTGGCCTTAATCTGCAAACAATTGTGATAAAATGCTATTTACAGGTAGAAACCTGACACCTTCCTGAGCCTGCAATGCCTAAATTTGAGATACTTAGAAAAATAGTTTACTCCCTCTCTCTGATAGTACTCCTGTCCCTTATCCTTATGGAGTGCAGGGACTTCCTCTACCCTATTGCCTTAGCCATACTCTTCGCTTACCTCTTATATCCCGTTGGGCATTTCCTGGAAACCAAAGGCATCCCCAGGATCCTGGCTAATGTCCTCTGCATACTATTGCTCGTAGTAGTCGTAGGGGGCGTTCTCTATTTCATTTCTCACCAGGTAGGCAAGCTTACCAGCAACTGGGAAGAAATGAAGCAGCAGGCCATGGATAATATCGATAGTATGGAAGAGCGTTTGGGGCGACCCCTCGCCGAAATGATTGCTCCCGGCCCTGGTCACCTGTCAGATGTGCTGCTGGATAGTCTGGAGGCCGGCGGGAATACGCTCAAGACCCTGTTTACAGCCACTACCGGCACCGTAACCAAGATGGCCCTTATGCCTATCTACATTTTTATGCTGCTCTACTACCGTACCAAGCTGTATGAGTTCATGCTGGAGATCATGCCCGACCGCTACTCCGACCGCACCAAAAATATTGTGCTAAAGGTTTCCTATGTCATGCGTAACTACATCGGTGGCGTCTTTGTAGTAGTCCTGATACTCAGTATTGTCAACTCAGCCGGCCTCGCCATTATCGGCCTTAAGTATGCCATCTTTTTCGGCGTGGTATCGGCTATCATGAACTTCATCCCCTACTTTGGCACCCTGCTGGGGGGAGGCATCGCTCTCCTGGCCGCCCTTCTGCTTAATAGTGACCCCGGCGTGGCCCTCTGGACACTGCTCTTTTTCATTGTCATACAGTTTGTGGAAAATAATATCCTCACCCCTAATATCACCGGTGGCTACGTACAGATAAATCCCCTGTTTACCATACTGGGTATTGTACTCGGGGGGCTGGCCTGGGGCATTCCGGGCATGTTTTTAGTAGTGCCTTTCCTGGCCGTAATAAAGATAATATGCGATCATACAGCCATGCTCAGGCCTGTAGGCAAGCTTATAGGAAAAGGAGGAACAGGAGAGCATGAGCTGACTATCAAAAAAGTAAATCGCTTCTTCCACAGAAGTAAGCACTAGCCCGCCTTTCAGTCGGATTTATTGTTATCACTTCCCTGGCTGCTTTTGTCACCCTTATTGCTCTTTACTCCCATGGAGTCTTTCATGCCGGAGAGCAGACTTTTCCAGCTATAGTTAAAAATACTCTTATGCGTCACACGCCTATTGGATACCTGTCCTATGCGAGGTTCTTCATTCTCGCTACTGGGATTATTCTTCTTAAGAATAAAGCTTTCCGCAATGAATCCCTTTAACTGGTCCAGCAGGCCCGCATTTTCATTTTTGCCAAGGGGCACTATATTTACCCCTTCGTACAGCCAGCGCACATCCCCGCCGGCTTCGTTTTTGTCCAGGTACATGTTAAAATACAGCCCCTCATTCTGGCCACCCTGTACCCGAAGGTTGGCCGCATGCTCCAGCATAGGGTTAGCTATCTCCATTTGGCAGGGAGCCAGCTCTCCTTCAATATGGACCGTATGATCCGGAGATACCATGTCAAACGCATAAGTAACCTCCATAGCCGCCTGCCCCATAAAGTCAGCATTTACCGCCAGCGTGATCACGCTGTCTTCCGCCTGTCCCTCGTTCGTCAGGTGGTCCCCTTTGGCAGATATGTTTTGGAAAGTAATCCGCCCCGGCTCCTTGTTACCCTCTTTCATCTCCTCATATGTGATAAGGCTCCTGTTCACCTCCAGGCTGTCCACCCGGATTATGGCCCCCATCTCCTTTAAGCGCTCCTGTGGCATCGGTTTATCCTTTTTCGGGTCTGGCAGGCGCTGATCCATATATAGCCCCAGGTCCATCTCATCCACCACTATCTTTTGAGCCCTTACCTGGGGCGCTGCAGCAAGCAGACTGTCAGGTAGCAGGCCCTGTACCGTAATCTTACCTACCGACAAGTCCAGCCGCGTTTTTTGATGACCCAGGTGCTGCGCAAATTCCACCTTACCGTATTGAGGTATAAGCTGCAGGCTGTCCACCGTAATTTCCCCTTCGTTCATTCGAAAAGTGGTACCCCCCACCTTCCACCGGTACAGACCTCCCGGAGGGTGGTAAGCGTACTGTGATACAGTCCCGGAAGTCTTTTGCAGTGAGCTTAACCCTCCCTTACCCATGGCCAGGCTCAGCGGTTCCACAGTGATCTGCTCCCCTTCTATATAGTGCTGTTTCCCACCGGACGCACCAAACGTCACTTGCGCCGTACTCAGATCCACTTGCCCCACATGAATCCCTTTAAGCGAGGACTTCTTTTCCTTTTCCTTGCTCTCACTGGTGTCACGGCTCAGTTTGAGGTACGTTATCTCTGGCTGGTCCGCCTGTACCGTGCTCAGGGTCACCTGGTTGTCAAAGAGGTAGTCCCACAGCGAGAAGCCGGTCAGTTTTATGCTTTCTATTTCTGCTCGCAACGTGAAGCGGCTCTTCAGCGAGTCCACTGAGGCAGAGGAGTCCGGGACAATCGAGAGATTGGTGACAGTAACATCTGTACCAAACACCCCCAGGTCGGCTTTGTCAAAAGAAACACTATGAACCTGCCCGCTCGATTTCGTCAGGCTTTTACGAAGCTTGTTCTGCAGGATATTTTCAAAATTGAGATCAAGGTAAAGTAACCCTCCGGCTACGATGACAATGATACCAGCTAGGGTAAAGAGGATGATGCGTAGTGCTTTACTCATATTGAATGTACGGCCAAAAAATACAATGCCTTATAAAGGAGCACAGCGAGGTATTTGTTTAACTATCAGTGGACTAAATATAAAAGGCCCGGTATCTCCGGGCCTTTTAATATACTCCTGTATAAAGTGAATCAGCTTTTATCCACCATTACCGCCTTCGCCCTGTCTGCCTTACTCACATTCTTAAAGAACTCGCGCAGATCAGCATACTGTTCGGGGCTGTAGCGGCCCTTTTTCACTTCAAAGCGGCGCGTGTAAATCAGCCCATCTTCATCCGGTGTCACCGTGCTGTGGTACGTTCCGAATTCAGTTTCAAATGACTCTTCTTCAAAAGGAACCGCCTCGGCATAGAAATTCTGAGGCACTTTATAGCGGATCGTATCCACATACGTATAGTTATACCTGATGTCAATATCCGTCCGGCGCTCCAGGCCGGTATCCTCAATGTCCCAGTCATAGCCATTGATAAGGCGTAGGGGGACAAATAGCCGGCTGCCGCTTTTACTGGCATAGCTGGGTAGCTCCAGTTGCAGCGTTTCCTCTATCTGCGGACAGATATCCCCGCTCTCTTCCAGCTCAAATCCCCGTATGCTGAAATTTGGTATGCTTATGGCATCGTACAGTAGCTTTGCACGTTCGTCCTGGCTGCCGGTATGGTAAGCACCCGCCCGCTTGCTGTAATGTATGCCGCGGTAGTCGCTCACCACCTCAGCCGTCGCATGGCCATCCGGCTCCAGCGTCACAGTAGCCCGCCGGCTCAGTACATTTTCCTCAGCCGAGTAGAAATTCGTGTGCACCACGTGCCCACCCGTTTCATTGATAACCAGTACGTCCCGGTCACTGGTAAAGGTGCCCGTGTACCCCATTGGGTTTGTCTGGCTCGTACATTCAAGCCATATAGTGTCCGAAGCCACAGGTACACAGAGTATCGCATGGTTAAAGGATGAACTGGGAAACTCAGGGTTCATACGTTCTGCCTCGCTTCCCGCCCGGATCAGGGTATAGTATGAGGGAATACCCACCGCCTTCAGCAGCGCATACGTATAGTTACTCAGCGCCTTACAGTCCCCGTATGAGTTACGGTCCACCTCCATGGCCGTAAAGGGCTGGAAACCTCCTATGCCCACCTGAATGCTCACATAACGGGTGCGGTCCTGCATGTACCTATACACCCGGCGGATCTTTTCGCGTGGGTCATCCGTGTCTGCCACCAGCTTTTTCACTTCCGCTACGGTCTCCGGAGGAAGTTCGTCCCGGCCTTCGTTCAGGGTCAGTATCCATTTGCCAAAGTCCTTCCAGGTGCTCATATTGCCCCGGTAGCCGTCCATTTCAAAATCATTCGGCCCCGTAATCACGGCCGGCGTGTACTCCACATAAGGCGGAGACATTTCTTCTTCACGGTAAGCACGTACATCTTTTACCTCCCATGAGTACCTCAGGTCGCCCTTCTCTGTCGTCAGCTTCACCGTGGAGCCCTCCGGCAGGTTCAGCTCATGGTAGCGAAGATACTCTTTGCCTGGTGCCAGTACATTCAGCCGGGCCTCCTGCACACTTACGTCCTCGCTCGGCTGCGGAAACCAGCGGGGGTAAAAAAGAGACTGCTTGTGCTCGATAGTGTATTCATACTCAATAGTATAAGGCAGGCTATGGTGCTCCGGCCGCAGAAACATGACCCGGTTATCATCAAATATCGAGATACCCGATACCGCGCTCCTGTCTGTAAAATCAGCCTTATTAAACTTCTCCACCTTATTGCCCAATGCATCATACATCGTGGCCTTTACCGAGGTGATCTTACTGAATTTGTCGTAGAACAGATAGTTATACCCTATGTAGCCCCCGCTGCTCCTTAGTACCGTCACTACCTCGTGCACATTCACCACCGCATCATGGTTACGCTTTATCTCCACGTTTTGCTCATAAAGACGCACCACCGCCACGGCATTTTCTTTGAGTCCGGCCGGTATATCATAAGCAGGAAAGTCTGCGCCGGACAGACGCAGACTTACCATAATGCCAGCCAGGAAAAGAGTCAGTGATTTTCCTGATATCATATATCCGAATTATTGCTTTTGGAGTACGATCGTTTCTGCCTGTTTCGCAATGATCATCTCATAGAATTTACGCAGGTTGGGGTATTCGTTTGGCGGGAAGGCAAGCTGATTCAGATTCAGTTTGCTCACCACCTGTACCATATTACCATTCTGCATGATCTGGTAGGTATACGAGCCTCCATTGTTCGGCAGGGTCACCTGCTGAGGCTGCGGAGCCTCTACCATGGTGTACCCTTCCGGCAGAGTCAGCGTAAGCATATATGTAGACTGTGTCGGGTAAGGAATGTCTACCGGGAACACCCTGTCTTCCAACTTGAAGATGTTCTCCTCTTCGGCACCCAGCAAAATAGGCTCTATGTAGATCGTGCCTGCATTTGCCTGAGCCTTGTCCTCACTTACCAGGCTGTACTTACGGGAGATATCGTCATACAGGTTCGAGGCGTTTTCTATCTGAATATCACTTACTTCCCATCCTTCAAACTTATTTTTGAGGCTGGCTTTGTAAGCATCCTCTCCACCGGCTTCCGCCATTTCCTGTCTCCAGCTATAGGCGCCGTAGTTTTTGCGTGATTCGGACACGTCAAGTTTCAGGCTGCCATCCTCGCCAATCGTACCTTTTGCCATCGTAAATTCCGTATGGCCGGCAGCAGGGCGCAGGCTCACATACTGCCCGCCGGGCAGCATTTCATGTCCCCTTTCGTTCAGCGCATGAACAGGCAGCATGCCAAAGGGCAGCATTTTATAGGTCGCATCAAGGAAGATACGCTGGTTATCTACGATTAGCTCAGAAATCATATAGTTGTATTCCTCCATAAAGGGGTATACCGGGTGCACACGCCCATGGTCGCGGGTACTAAGGATCACCGGTACAGCGGTGAAACCCGCCTTTTTAAGCAGCGCCGTCAGCAGGAAGTTAATCTCCGCCGTAGTGCCCTGGCGCTCACCATATATTTTTTTCAGAGATGCATCGGGGTAGTAAGAGACCAGATTGTTGTGGTTCATGTGGTTCTTTACATGCTCGTAGATAGCCACTGCCAGGTCTGTTCCCGAGTGCTTAGCCTGCAGGGGAGCAAGCACTTCATCCATCCACTTACGGTCAAACTGTCTGGCGTAAGTATCACGCTTCATCCAGTTGTCGATGATGTTGTTCCAGTCAGACATTACCGAGCGGTAAGCACTGCCGGGCATCTGTACCCCTTCTATCTGCAGGTTTACCTTTGAGGTATAATCATGATACGTCGTCATGAAAGGCTCGTCGCGCAGGGCGGGCATATTCTTTCCCAGGTAGTACATGCTGCTGCCCGAGCACGTAACCGTCTCCGGAGCCCCGTTCTGAGGGCCGCTTTGCCATGAACCCCCGCGTGAGATACTTTGAGCCCCCAGGCGGAAGTTAAACGTACGGCTTGTTTTGTCCACCTGCGCAAGAGGAGCGTAGCCCGTTACATTTTCTTTGAAGAAGAAGTACTCCGGCACATCCACCTGGTACTCTGAGTACTGCACTGGTATATCCGACTGAAACTCCCAAGTGGGTATACGCCAGAATATGTCAGACTTAACCTGGTATTCCACCTCTATGATACTGCCTTCTTTCACATTAGGCATGGTAAATTTTGTGTAGATGGTCGCCCCCCCCAGGTCCTCCTCGTACACGTCTTTTCTGTCCAGCTTGGTTTTGGACATTTTATTACCTTCCAGCGTATAAGTAGTTGCCTTCAGAGAGTTTATCTGCTCATTTAGGCCTAGTTGCTTGTGCAGGGGAATAGTGAAGTCGGCTTTATCAAAGCCTTCCTTGCTGTATATCTTGATCCTGATCTCACGGTCAAAGTAGAGCACAAAGTCATTACTTACAGGGTCCAGGTCTATACGGGTATAACCCTTATCATAAATTACGTGAGCTTCGGCTTCAGGGTCAAGGCGGTATTTACTGCTTCTTAGATCTTCCACCTTCACTTTACCAAAATCGCCGGATCCGGCAAAGGCAGAGGTGAATGCACAGAATAAGCCAACCAACAGGAGAAGTGGTGTTTTCTTCATGTTCATTTTACGGTTACTAAAGCCGTAAAATTATATAAAATTACAGCTAAAAAGTATTGAATTTAAATGACAAAAGCAGGTGAGCCATTGAAATGTAGAAAGGGAAAAGCAGCCCTCTGAGTAAAGCTAAAATGTACAAATAGAGGGCGTGCAGATAATACGTTACGTGGTGAAGCCGGGATGGCCACGCTTTTTTTTAACAAAAAACCCCGGAAAACTTACACGATTTTACAACCGTGGGCGCCTTCAGGGGTCTTAAGGTTTTTGGAAAAAGAGAAGCTATTTTCCCACGGATATAAGGTTGGTAAACAGCCGATAGGCACCAGGTACCCCTGCCGGCAATTGCCTGAACCAGGAGTAGCCGGTGTAGATATAATAGCCTTCCCCGTATCGGGCCACCAGAAGGCCCCCGTCTCTCGGTTCTTCACCCGGGTCATTACTGCTTAGTACAGCGGTAAAGTGATCCTCGTCCCACTCATCGGGGAAATATAGGCCCCTCTCCTGTACCCAGCCTTCAAAGTCCTGCTGCGTAATGCGGTTAGGCGTATTCAATACAGGATGGTCAGGCGACAGCATCCGTATTTCAGCTTCTTCCACCGTAACCCGGTCACGGCTCACCTTCAGTTCATAAGGTGCCAGGTCTTCCGTTACCAGTCCCCGGTTCGTATTATACTGCACGATCACATTGCCTCCGTTCTGTACGTATCCCATTAGAGCAGGCTGGCCAAACTTCAGGGCCTCTACCGTATTATAAGCCCTCACCCCCAGTATGATCGCATCATATCCGGAAAGATCAGTCGTACCAAGGCTCGTGGCATCCAGCATGTCCACCTCATACCCCACTTCCTGCAGGCTGCCCGGTATCGCATCACCTGCGCCCATAATGTAGCCTATCCGTTCCCCCCTTTTCTGAATGTCCAGGCTCACGATGCGGGCTTCTGCAGGCGTGTAGTAGGCCAGCGGTTGCAGGTGGGGGTACTCGATACGGTGCAGCGTACGGCTGTACGTCTTATTACCTACATTGGCTATGGCTTCCATTCTGCCCACATTGCCTCCCGCCGGAGGGGTTACAGTGAAGGTCACCTGATCCGACTGCCCCTTCAGGCTCAGCGAGAAGTCCCTTTCGGCCGGCTCCACTGTCCACCCGCCGGGCACGCGCAGGCTTACCGTACCGCTTACATTATCCGTGCCCGCCGATACTACCGCCGTTACCTCCTCAGCCTTGCCGGGGCGAAATATGTTCACCTCCTCCTGCAGGCCTATGCTCAGTGCAGGCGTTACCTCAAACTTCCGGTACTGCTCTCCCGCCACAGGGTCAGTACGTTTATATAATAACGTAGTCTGGTAAGTAACAGGCTGCTCCATTACCCGGTAGTCCCATGAGGCTACCAGGTGGTCCGGTGAGCCGGGCAGGCCTATCAGTTGCTGATCGTCTACCGCGTACATACCCAGAGAGGCACTGTCCTTAAGCCAGTAAGGTTCACTCACCGCCGCATCCTCAGGCAGGCGGGCCTTGATCGTCATCTCAAAGGACGTGTTTTGTGCCAGTACCTTGTTCGGAGCTACAGAGATGCCCAGCCCCGGCAGGCTTATGTCATTTAGCGTTACCGGCGTAACCGAGCGGTTTACCGCTTCCAGCCTAAGCGTAACACTGTCCCCCGGCACCGCGCTGTAGTCATCCGCCGTTACTTCCATATACAGCCCCAGTGCGTCCTTGATCAGGGCCTCAGTCTCCCTCATCTTCACCTTCTTCCAGTAGCTGTCAGGCAAGCCCTGCAGCGCTTCCCGCGCTTTAACCAGGTGAGGCACTATCGCCGCGGGGTTCCGCATATCATATTGCTCGATGGCCTTTTTAACATGGGCACCTACCTTCTTGCCACCCTTTATCCTGTCCCAGTCAGTATTTATGCCGCTAAGCAGGTCCTTGTTATCCATAGAACCTTTCAGCGGATCCAGGTACTCCATTTGCCTACCCCTGCTGGTGCTGGCGCCAAAGCCCTGGCTTTTGTGCATGCTGCGGCTCCTGGCAGCCATTTCCGTATAAGACTCGCCCAGTACCGCATTGTAAGCCCCCACATCCACACCCAGCAGGCCCGTAGTGTCAAACTTTTCAGGGCTGCCGTAAAACCACCACGACGTATTGAATAAGAGACGCGCAGGCTGCCACGGCTCCACATACGTTAGTTGCGCAGGAAATCGGGACGGGTCGCCCGCCGCCTCAAACGCCTCCTCAGCCAGTATGGCCGAAGCCGTATGGTGCCCATGAGTGGTACCCGGTTTGGTGTTAAACCGCGTAATCATCACATCAGGACGAAACTTACGGATCGTCCACACCAGGTCCGCCAGCACCTTTTCCTTCTCCCATATGTCAAACGTTTCGTCAGGGTCCTTGCTATAGCCAAAGTCATTGGCACGGGTGAAAAACTGCGTTCCCCCGTCTATCTCGCGGGCTTCCAGCAGCTCGTTCGTACGTATCAGGCCCAGGCCTTCCCGTATCTCAGGGCCCACCAGGTTCTGGCCGCCATCCCCGCGCGTCATTGCTATATAGGCCGTGTTCAGCTTCTTTTCATTAGCCAGCCACGCAATCAGCCGGGTATTTTCATCATCAGGGTGAGCAGCCACATAGAGCGCACTGCCGAGTACATTCAGCTTTTGCAGGTCATGGTATATCTCTGCCGCATCCGGCTGGTCAGGCTGCCTTGCCGTCGCGGCAGTGCAGGGGATTCCGCTAATGAGCAGCGCCAGTAGTGCTATCCGTAGGGTTTTCATATAAGGAGGTAGCAATAAGTTATCTTCTGTTGAGTCTATGGCCCTTGCCAGGCAAACGCCGAATTTAGGGATTGTATGCATAAATGAGAAATCCACGGAAGAAACATCAGCACCAAGCCGGTGATTACCGCAGATCTTGATTCACACCATTTGGTTTACGCGCTCACCCGCCTCATGGTTAGGCATATCCTGGCCGGCCCCGCTTTTTAGTTGTTCAGAAAGGTCCTATTTACCCCTCGTATCCGCTATCACCATTTTGATCTGCCCATAGCTTATCTCCTCTCCCACCTCGTCTTTCAGGGGGCGTAGCGCAGCCGTACCGTGTAGCGAAATAGCCTGCCTGATCTTTGCCTGAACCGCCTTATCCACCATGTCACCAATAGCCAGAGAGCCTTCTGCCACAAAGTGAGCCAGGTGCCCTTCTATAGTGCTTTCCGTCATGTCCCTGCGGTCCGCAATCTCCGTAATGCTGTAACCTTTCTTCCACATTGCCAGACTTTCCTTCTTCGTATCCGTCGTAGCGCGGCGCTTTTTTCGCCCTCCGCCAGCCGTCTCCCGCGGCATCAGGTGCATTCGCCCGGGCATGTCCCGCTCATCCGCATAGGCCGCTATCTCTTTTAAAAACACCTCCCCGTACGCCTCAATCTTGGTAGCGCCAAAGCCCGCTATACGCTTCAGGTGGTCAGGGGTTTCCGGCAGGTAAGTAGCCATCTCCCGCAGCGAGTTGTCCCCCAGCACCAGGTAAGGAGCCACCCCCTCGGCCTTCGCCATTTGGCGGCGTACCAGCCTGAGCCTTTCGAAGAGAATCTCTTCAAACCCGCTATCCGCTTGTTTGTCAAGCCCCTGCGCAAGCGTGTCATTCGTGGCCCTCAGTACGTAAAAATTTTCCTCACCCTTCAGCAGGGCCGCACTTTTTTGGGTAAGCTTCAGCGTTTGGAATTTATCCGTGGTCACCTCCAGGTAGCCCTGCTGTATCAGCGCTTTGTAAATATCGCGCCAGCCCTTACTGTCATATTCCGCACCTACCCCATAGGTCTTGATCTGCTTGTGCTCCTCCTTCACGCTGGATGAGCGTGAGCCCGTCAGTATCTTCGTTAGGTACACCTCACCGTATTGCTGGCCCGTGCGCACCACTGCCGAGAGAGCCTTCTGTGCCGGTACCGTGTTTTCCTCCCGCTCATAGTTAGCCAGGCACACATCACAGTTACCACACTGGTCCGGCGCCTTCTCGTCAAAGTAGTTCAGCAGGTACTTGCGGCGGCAGGTAGTCGCCTCGCAGTATTTGGCCATCCGGCTCAGCTTATGCTTCATGATCGCCGTCTGCTCCTCGTTGCCGTCCACCTCTATAAAGCCCTGCAGGCGCACCACGTCCGCATACGTATAGAACAGCAGCGCCCGGCTGTCCAGGCCGTCCCTTCCCGCACGGCCCGTTTCCTGGTAGTAGCTTTCGATATTCTTAGGCAAGTCCATGTGCACCACAAAGCGCACATTACTCTTATCTATCCCCATACCAAAAGCAATCGTGGCCACTATGATACGCACCTCGTCCTTCAGGAAGAGGTCCTGGTGGCGGTCACGCTCCTCGCGGCTCAGCCCCGCATGGTACGGCAGCGCATCATACCCCGCATCCCGCAGTTTGGCCGCCGTAGTTTCTGTAGATTTTCGGCTAAGGCAGTACACAATGCCCGCCTCATTCGGGAAGTGCTGCAGCCACGTCACCAGCTTGCCAAAGCTCTGCTGCTTAGGAATCACCTCATAGCGGATATTAGGCCGGTTAAAGCTGCTCAGAAATACCTTCGGGTCCGGCAGGCACAGCTTGTCCAGTATGTCCGCCCGCGTCTGCTTATCCGCCGTTGCCGTCAGCGCCACTACCGGCGTATCAGGAAAGTTCTCTTTTAATAATGATAGAGACAGGTAATCCGGGCGGAAGTCATGCCCCCAGTGCGAGATACAGTGCGCCTCATCTATGGCAAAGAGGCTTACCTTCTGGTTTTTGAGAAAATTGAAGAAGGCCGAGTTACCCCCCTCCTGCCCCTCCGGTGCAGCCAGGCGCTCCGGCGCTATGTAGAGCAGCTTCAGCTCATTCTGCCGGATCATCTGTATGATCGATTGCTGTTCGGCATAGGGCACCGTGCTGTTCAGGTAGGCCGCCTTCACCCCGTTTAGCCGCAGCGCATCCACCTGGTCCTTCATCAGCGCAATAAGCGGACTGAATACCACCGTAAGGCCCTCCATCATAAGGGCAGGCACCTGGTAGCAAAGCGACTTACCCCCGCCCGTAGGCATAAGCACCATAGTGTCCTTACCGGAGCATACGCTATTGATTATTTGCGCCTGGTTGCCGCGGAAAGCGGTATAACCGAAAGTTTTTTGCAGAATGTCGAGGGCTTGCATGCGCGCAAATTACGGGCATAGCCTCGTCTTTTGCCAATCAAATATGAGATCAAAGGCTGAAGTGCATCATGAGCCCGGTTTACCCGCAGAAATTTTTCCCTTCCCGACGGCGCCCGCCTTGCCGTTAGATTAAGAATGTAAGCAACTAAAAAAAATGGCACGTTAGTCATTCCCCACTCTCTGGGAGAGGTCCGACTTTCGGGGACAGAAGGAAAAAGATGGCACACTTTTTCCTTCAGGGGCGGGCGTGCACCAGGTTCCGCTACTCTCCTGCCCCTATATCGAGTTCACTGCCGCGTTACACTCCGGCCCTAAAGGCAGTGCCCTACCCGACTATCTACCCCAGCCCCCTTCGCCGCGGCCTGGGTACCTTAAAGGAGCTTTTGCAGGACCGAAAGGGGACTTATAACTGCTTTGATGACTTTGTCAGTATGCCTGCTATGTTAAGAGAAGAATTTTTTAGCTTAATCTGACCATACATAGCCCCACCGGGGCGCCGCCTTTGTAGCATATCGCCGCCGAAAAGACCTAAGTGCCATAGGCACGCAGCCCCGCCACACCTGACTTTATGCACATGGCCCTATGAGTGGAATACAAACCCCCATTCAATACCATCAAAATCAACTGATATTATGTTAAAATTCAATAGTATTTAATTACTGAGGATGAGGGCGTGTAATCTCCCACAAACAGGGGTATTGATTATGTTTAATGAAATGGCCTAATTGAATATATAATCACAGGATATCCTTGCCTGTAATAACCTGAACATGAACCACCAACATCATCAACCCGATAAACTATGAAAAACCTCTAAAATCAACCGGATACACCTTTTTTAATCATTCCAATCAATATTTTCCGCTTATGGGGCAGGTTTACGGGAAGCGTGCGATCCTTAGCCCCTGTTCAAAGGCTGTTATAAATAACATATGATACATGTAATGGAAAAGGTATGTCTCAGTACTTATATGCTTACATATTAATCAATTTATTAACTAACCAATAGTCTATGAAAACCACAAGACGTATAACGCTGGTAATGGTGTTATCATTATTCGCATTCTGGTCATGTAACGAAGATCCATCCCTTGAGCCTGTTCATCAAACCGACCCTGTCGACATCAGTGCTGAAATGATCCAGAAGATCAAAGACGCCGGTGTGAGCGTGGAAGGCCTCCAAGAGTTCGACGATTACTACATTGCCGAGGGAGACATCATTTTCCATAAGGAAGACCTTAAGCAAGATCATGGCCCAAGCACGGAGCAGGCCCGGTCCGATTATATCATTGCACCAGCCTACTGGAACATCAAGGTTTACCTGGATGATGCCTCATTCAGCTCCCTTAATCTGAGCAATGCCGTTAACGATGCCATCTCATCAGTTAATGGTATTGGCTCAGGTATCTCCATGTCAAGGGTATACTCCGCTTCTCAGGCAAATATTACCATACGCCGCAGCAACCTCAGTTCAGGCATATGCGGCATTGCCGGCTTCCCCACCTCATCAGGCCGGCCTTACAGCCTGGTGAATATTAATGAGAGCTATATGATTCAGAGAGGGTATACCAGTGATTCGCGCCTGACCCAGCTCGTAGCTCACGAACTGGGACACTGTATCGGATTGCGCCATACCGACTGGTCATCACGGAACGAACCCTTTGCCAATACTATTGCCGGCACTCCTACCTCCGATAGTAATTCGGTGATGAACAGTACCATTTGCGGGCTTAGCTGGGTAGGCTGGTCATTTTACGACAAAGTGGGCGTAAAAACCCTGTACGCCACCCAGGCCAATGCCGGCAATAACCTCGTGCCAGGAGAGCAGCTTTCCACTAATCAGTTTATCCAGTCTAATGATAACCGCTTTAAGGTAGTCATGCAGAGCGATGGGAACTTTGTCCTGTATAAGTATAATGTGCCGATCTGGTCCAGTAATACCGGCGGCACCTCAGCCACCAAAGCCATTATGCAGGGTGATGGCAACCTCGTGGTATATGACAACAGCTTTAATGACTACTGGGACTCCGGTACCAACAATCGCCATAATGCCTTTGCCGTAATACAGGACGACGGCAACTTCGTGATCTACCAGGGCGGTACCGCCTTCTGGGATTCCGGCACAGCGGGATATTGAGTTATTTGACCGGGTATCACAGACAGCCTCCAGTGTCCTCACCGGGGGCTGTTTCTTTTGTTAAAAAATGAGCTATATGTTTAGGGTCATATGCATGTCTCTCTGGCATCCGGCCGGCCATTTATTGCTCAAAGCAAGATGAAGTTTTAAGGCCCTGGTCCCGTTATGGCTAGGCCTATCAAGCTAACCTCCACCCCCCCTTCTGGGCTCCACAGTCGTTGAGCTAACCACCAAAATTCCCTTCCTGGGCTCCATAGCTGTCAAATTAAACACTCAAATTCTCCTTCTGGGAATCCGACTGATACCTACACCGCTGGGGGTAGAAAAGTATAAAAAGCTGTTTTTCGGGTAAATACAACTTTTTATCTCTGCCTGCCTTACCTTCACAGGCTAAAAATAGATAAGCCTATCTTAGCCAATTACTGCTCTTATTGATTCAATACACACCTGTCCTAAATAAATACTAGAGAGGGAAAAAGACTGGAAGGCAACCGAAGTTGCCTTATATTATAGGTAGTGAATCAATAATATATCCAGTCATGTCAAAAGTAACACTTTTCAGTCAGATAATCAGCCTTCTTCCCACGGCTAACTTTAGAAGAATAGTCCAACATCATCATTCGGACAAGCACAGCAAAGGTTTGATCACTCGTCACCACCTTATATCGATGCTGTTTTGCCATCTGGCAAAAGCAGACTCAATTAGAGATGTGGTGCAGGGCATGAAAGCTATGTCAAAAAACATCGTTCATTTGGGTATTGATCGAGTCCCCAGTAAGTCCTCTATTGCTTACATGAACAAGCATCGGTCCTGGGAGGTCTTCCGAGACTTTTACTATGAGTTGCAGACACACCTTCAGTCCGGACAGCCCTTCAAACGGACTGGTATGAAACGCCTGAAGCGTAAGGTGTTTATTTTGGACAGCACTACAGTTCCCTTATCGCTGCAGGCCTTTGACTGGGCCCATTTCCGCAGTAGAAAAGGGGCTGTCAAGCTACACACCTTACTGGACTATGACGGCTGTCTTCCTGCCTTTATCGACATGACAGAAGGCAAACAGCATGATATTCAGGCTGCAAGGACAGTAAATATACCCAGTGGTAGTGTATTGGTAGCAGACCGGGCTTACCTGGACTTCAAGTGGTTAAACGATTTGGACAGCACCAGGGTGTATTTTGTGATCAGAGCCAAAAGTAACCTGAAAGCACAACTGATAGCTGATTATGCCATCAATGGTTACAAGGCTACAGACATCATCAGTGACCGGGATATTTGCCTTAAAAGTCCCCGGTCGGCAGAAGCGTATCCGGGTAAACTCAGGCTGGTACGTGTTTGGGACAGCATACAGCAAAAGGAGCTCACCTTCCTGACCAATAACTTCGACTGGCAAGCAAAAACAGTTGCTGATTTGTATAAAAGCCGATGGGAGATCGAGGTGTTCTTTAAGCAGGTGAAGCAAAACCTGAAGATAAAGTCATTTATAGGCACCAGCCCCAACGCTGTGCTCATTCAGGTATGGACGGCTATGATCGTGATATTACTACTCAAATATCTGAAACAGAAAGCAGCATTCAACTGGCATCTGTCCAATTTGGTCACCTTCCTTAGAGTAAGCTTGTTCCTTAAATTAGACCTATATAAATGGCTGGACAGGCCAAGCTTTAGGGAAGACACACCTGCAGAAATACAATTAAGCTTATTTACGTCTAATAATATTAGGGGGGCTTGATTTTGAAATCAGCAAAAAATCAGCGAATAGGAACCAAAAAGAATGATTTATACCTCATTTCAAATCGTTTAGGACGGGTGTGATTCAATAGTAAAGATCCAGAGGCCCGGCGCAATTTGTGTCCTAAATTGAAATTATTGCAGCGTATAATAGATTCACCAATTATATATAAGTATGTCTTATCAATCGCCTCCTGATAATTTCAAAGTCCTTAATATTTTTCCTTTTAGTAGATTGGTAAGCAATTCCGCCAAATCTCATTCCCAGGTAGGTTGCCGTATTTCGAAATGGCATTTCAAACCCATCGGGACATTTTTTATCCGATCCTACAGAAATTACAAACATAGTTTTACCCCTCAGCCTTCTTCCTCCTGTTTTGTTAATAGTAAGCAAGTCTGTGATCCTGTCAAAATAGTCTTTCATCAGTCCGCTCATAGTATACCAATACACTGGGGTGGCAAAAACTATAGGGTTATGAACGGCCATAAGTGAAGCTATTTTTTCAAAGTCATCATCTTCTGAATACTTTCCCGAATAACAATAAGCACTTATTTTTCTGTCTTTCAGATTTATCAGTTTGTGTGGTATGCCTTTCATAACTTCTTCAGTAAAAGTAAGGGTGTCACTTTCTTTTCTATGACTCCCTACTATTACCAAAGGTTTCTTTCTAAGAATAACATTTTTATGGTTAAGGCTAACAATAAGCTGGCTGTTGCTAGGCTTGTATTTCTTTTTTATCAAACCATATATAAGGTTTCCTGTCATTTTTGTAAAGGTGGGTTTTCACCCCCTCTTTAGGCGTAGTAGATAGCGTGTGTCTCAAATAAAAGTCATCCTCAACCTCATAAACATCCAAATCCTCCTCGGTATCTTCACTGACCCTATTATAATAAACAAGCTTTTCTTCTTCAGGCTTGAACATACCCATCGCGGCCACTCTTACATATTCAGAATTATTTGGTCCTGAACGGTGGATCAGAGATTGGTCCATTATAAATATCTGACCTCTTCGAACCGGCACGGGCTCCATATAATGTTTTTCTATTACATCTACAAACGCTTCATATGGAAAAGAACACCGTTGGGCTCTGGGTAATCTATGGTATTTGTGACTACCACGAACCACATGAACGCAGCCATTGGATTCATCCACATCTATTAAAGGTATCCACATAGTAATACCTGTACGATTACCTTCATAGGGAACCATAGTGGTATCAATATGCGTACCTAGTATAGAATCTTCAGCAGTAGTAAGTTTTACACCATACCCTCCATAGAACTGTTTATAATTATAGAGATATTTATCCGCTACAGGCTTGGTTACATATTTAAATAGTTCATTCGCTTTAGCTCTATGTTCAATATCTCTTAGCTCAATGGTGCTTATATATGTTTTTCTACCATACTTATCTTTGTTCTGAACGAAGAAGCTTGTGAGGTACGCCAAACCTTCCTCATCGATCGTGTCATCCAGCACCAGAAAGCCATCTTCAAGAAATTTTTTCTGAAGATGAGGATCATTAAAGATCTTTTTTTCAAGGCTACTTATATTAGGAAGCACTGTTTTATTCATAATTTTACACCGAAACGGACTTACGATTTAATTGACGATAAATATCCAGGTTCTTAAATACAGTGGCAGGCACATTGAACTCTGTACAGGAAAATACCTCCCCGTGGTCCTCCATTATAATAAACCCATCACTCTCATTTTTAAGGGCGTCCCGTAACATAAGACCTGTTTCATACTCACCGTAAGATGCTATAGGCATCTTAATTTTATGGCTAAATTGAGGGTTTCTTGTAAATTGTTTGCTAGCATGTGTATGCAACAAAGAGTTGACTTCCGGCATGTCCTTAAAGACTATAGCAGCCTCTACCGAATCACTTGAAGGCATGAATTTCCCCCTATACTTAAGTAAGTTCTTCGAAGGGTCATATGATACCACCTCAGCTATACGTTCAATATTCAGATTATCCTTATAGGTTTTAGTAGAAGTCACATAAAATCTATCTGTATCAGGAACCCTTACTGCGAAGTATCCATCCGAAGGACTTCTGTGATACAAAACATAATCACGATATGCAGCAGCACAATTTTCAAAGTATTTCCTGATAGGTGCAGATAACTGAACGGGGCTATTATCTAGACACTCTGCTTTGTATTTTACTCTTACGCTATCACAAATTGAATTGTCTACAATTTTCTCATGACCTACCACATAGGTGTTATCCTCCTGCTGTACAGGTCGCAGAAAGTTTATTCTGTCATTTGATAATCTTTTGTAAAGATTTATCATTTCCTCATGCGAAAGCATTTCGGCAAGACTACTATAGTTAAATGCTATAGATACGGCAGTATAAGTATGTAAAGCAGTGAGTCCGAATTCCGCGACAGATCTGGTAAATGGTTTGTCCGAAACTATAATCAATAGCCTTACAATCTGTTCACCTAAAAGAATTTTACCTTCATTAATATCACTGATCGGTTCATAAGTAAAGCCGAACTTCTCTGAAGCATGCTGAATACCATTGCTGATTTTCTCATATTCAGAATGATCATCTAAATTTAAAAGATGAACTAGTACCTCTACTTTTCTTAATGGTCTGGAATAGTCATAAAAAAATCTTTTCATAGGAATAGTTCTATAATTATTGAGCTTTTAAATTCATTGAACCAAACTTGCTTATCATTACCCTCAAATTGAGGTAATGCGCTACTGAAACCTATTAGGTTTGCTAAGAAAATAACCTCTTTAGCACAGTATATATTTTCAATGGATACAAAGGATTTTTCAACCTTCTCTTGTTCTCTTTCTATAGTAAGAGATACGTTCATAGAAGCCTTATAATCCAAATTGTCCCATTGGATTGCTCCGTCTGGCCATATACAGTTTATTTCTTCATCTGAATCAGTAGTTTTTTTCCGGTCGCGAATACTGTCGTTAGTAAGGTTTCCTGTTATGGCAGATATGTCATGTACTTCAAGAAATACCTTTCCAGAGGCTTTGATCAGTCTTTTACACTGCCGCAGCATCTCATAAAGGTTTTCTCTGGACAAGTAGCCAATACTATATCTCAAACCCAGTATGCAATCGAAAGTATTTTCTGAAAACTGCTTAAGGTCTGTAGGAATACTGCCAATATAATATTCACCAGGACTACCAAATCCTTTATCTTCTGCCAAATGTTTCATGTGCGGGCTACTCTCTATAGCTGCTACATAATCATTGTGTCCGGACTGAAATTCTATTCCATGATAAGCCGGACCGGCAAAAAGCTCTAAAACTTTTTTTTGACCCTCATTTGTGTTTAAGCGGTTTCGAATCAGTCTGGTTTGAGCAGAAAAATCCCTGTCATTAGCTATGACATCATAATACCGAGAGTATTGCTGGTAAAAATCCTGTATCATAATCACGCAGGAATATTGTTTAGCCAGTATTCATCGTCTTCCACCCTTTCAGATTGGGCACTATATGACATGGTGCTGGCATGAGATGTATAAGTCTCCAATTCCTGAAGGTGAGAAGGAAGAACTTTATAATAATCTGCAATCTCTTCAAATAACTTTTCGCTATGAAAAGCCAGGCTATCAAGGTTTAACTCATTAGCCTTGAAAGCATAAAGATATTTCTTCATGATCTTTAGGCAGAAACCGGACAGACCTTCAAACCAATCATTAATTTGGTTCAGCTCTTCAGTACTACTTTTATCTCTGGAATAATTCAGTTTGGTAAGCTTTTTATTCCACTCGTAGGCTAAAAGTCTATATATTTCCATTAGTGCTTCCAATTCAGCACTGAATACTTCTGCATCTTCAGGTTGCTCCTTCTGTTTCAGATCGTGCAAAACATATGTTTTGCCAGAAAGCAAGTTCTTTTTAGCATCTTCTTCTTTCCTTTTCTTATCCGGTCGCCAATTGCTTTCAAAGGCAAATGTAAAGCCGGGCACACCTATAAGTCTAGGCTTCTCAATCAGCAATGTTGTTATCTTTTCCAGATTTGTTTCCAGAGTTGATATGGTAGTATTCCTGTTAAAGGTAATGAAGCTTAAATTAGCATAGATATCATGCTCTTTGAGCTTATCTATACATTCTAATGTTACCTCTACGGATAGGTTTTTATTTAGAGCATCAAGATCACTCTGGTCAAGAGATTCTGCCCCGACGAAAACCTGTACTAGTCCTGACTCCTTAAGTAAAGCAAATTCATTAAAGGCGGTCAGTGTATCTGCCCGACAGTATATCTTATATTTTATACCGGGATAATTCTCAATAATTTCTTTTAACAGCGCTTTTTTCTGGGGATAATCATCAGGATTTTTACCTATGAATTCGGAGTCATAGAATACGTAACTTCTTATTCCCAGATCATAATAATAGCCGATATCCGCTAGTACATCTTCATTTGGCCTCATGGACCAGCGTTTATCGTAGTTTTTGCCCTGATTTATAAAGCAAAAAGAGCAAGGAAAGTGACACCCTCTGGTGGTCTCCAGAGCGGCTTTGGCTCTCTTCGCCGTAGAGGGCGAAAAAGAAAAGGTATGAAAGTAAGGATCTGCCGTAAGGCCATTGCCAAAGGTGGCTCCGGTGGTATCAAGGCCAATCTCCTTTGCCAGGGCTATTTCACTCTGGTGTACAAATTTAACGTTTTCCGGCCATCCCGTCATTTTTTTGAGGCGGGCTACATGTCCGTACACATAGACATTGGCGTTTGTTGCCTGCGTGAGGTTTTTACAAAGTCTTTTTACGTAGTGAACATTTTCACCTGTTTCTCTAACAGCTATAACATAATCTGTTATGCCATCTATAAGTAAATCTTTTAAGCTGGTATCTCTTACAAGATGAAAATCAAAAAGGTAAAACTTCTCAAAACCTATGGACTTAAAATAGCCCATAAGATAGGTAAGGATAGGTTCCTCTGCAATATCAAGATTGGCATATTTATATAGATAAGGAGCCCGGATAAGGCATAGTTTTTTATTCATAGGTTTAGTAGTTTTTCAGCGTTCAATAGTATGCGCCTGAATAATTCAGGCGCATAAGAATGTTTACGGCTTTAACGCCTCGTCTACAAAGACATCTCTGGAATCTACATCCAGGGACTCCTGATGAAATACATTAAGGCCTGCTTTGAAACCTTTCATTTCTTCTTTAGAAAAACCAACAAGGTTCTCCAATGACTTGTCGTTTTTTGATTGCATATGATCTTGAATTATGTATTTTATTAATGAATGTTTTGACATTTAATGTTTATATAGTTACTACTATCTTACCTCTGGCATGCCCAGTTTCACTCAATACATGAGCCTGTTTTATATCTTCTAATGTGAATGCCTTTCCTATAACAGGTTCCAGAACTCCACCTTCAACCAGTTGAGTGACTTTATTAAGCATCTGTTTATTTGGATGGGCCCATACATGATAGACGTTTATGTCATATTGGTCGGCTACTTCTTTGTCAGGTATGTCTGTAATAGAAACAAGAGAGCCTCCCTTTTTCAATACCTTATGAGACCTTTTTTGCACATCTCCTCCTATAGCTTCAAATACGACATCTAAATCAGACAGTGCCTCATCGAACATGACTGTGTTATAATCAATACACTCATGTACTCCCAATTTTGATAAGAATTCATGGTTTCTGGAAGATGCTGTTGCATATACTGTAGCTCCCGACAGCCGTGCCAGTTGTACGGCCATAACCCCGACACCGCCCGCCGCTGCATGAATGAGTACCTTTTCCCCTTCTTTCAAATTATGTTTCACATACAATCCCTCTATAGCGGTAATACATGACACAGGAAGGGAGGCTGCCTCTTCAAAACTTATATTTTTGGGCATTATGGCAATATTGGATGCCGGCACGGCCGCATATTCTGCATAACAACCCATGATGGCTGTGTCGATGTATCCATAAACCTTATCCCCTTCTTTAAATTCAGCAGAAGCATCCGGGATCACTATCTCACCGGCCATATCCATACCTAAAACTAAGGGTTTGTCTAATTTCTTTCCGGTACCAAACTGCCTAATCTTCCAGTCCATAGGATTGACGGCACTTGCATGGATTTTAACCAGTACCTGATCTTTTCCCGGTTTGGGTGTGTCAATTTCTGATATCTCTAAGACAGAAGGTGCACCAAAATTTTTAATTGTTACGGCTTTCATAGGTATGAATAATTTTTAAGAACGACGTATAAACTCCTATATTATAATACTTGAGGGAAAATTGAAATAATTATTGATAAGTAATAGCGAGATAGTGCATTTAGTATGTCTTAACTTAATAAAATGTAGTAACATCCTCTGGCAGGTTTATTAAGTAAACTATGGAGTCTTTGCAGGTAGATGAATGACATCATTAACTCTGGATTGATAGAGTTGATGAAGTTGTGTTTGAATTCACGTTTGTAGCGTTTGATGAGGCGCTCGCGGGGAGAGTACCGGCAGTATTCTCAAACTCATAGTAGTAAAACCCTTTGCATCAGTTGTACTTCGCCGTGAAGCACTTCTGGAACCTATCCCAATGTTTGGCGATACTCCTGAAGAGGTCATCGGTAAAGACGGTATGGTCGTTACTTATAATGTAGAGTTAGTTGGCCTCCGCCACTGCTTTATCACCCCGCATACAGATACTGCTGGAAGTCATCGAAGGTGCGCTTGATGGTGGTGGTGGGGCGGAAGGGGGGACTTAGTTGCTGCATAAGTGCCGTAGGCACGCAGCCTTGCTCTACTTCAACCCTCCCGGCGTAAATCCGTATGACAATCATATGAAACGAACAGATCAGATCCCCTATTCCATACTCGAGCTGGCGGCCGTAAGTAAAGGCAAAGCCATCGGACAAGTATATAAAGATAGCCTCGATCTGGCACAGCACGCCGAGAAGCTCGGATACCATAGGTTTTGGCTTGCTGAGCATCATAATATGATCAGTATTGCCAGTTCCGCCACGCCGGTTTTGATAGGGCATATTGCAGAAGGGACTGAGAGCATACGCGTAGGTTCAGGAGGTATTATGCTGCCAAACCACTCTCCTCTTATCGTGTCGGAACAGTTCGGAACGCTAGCCCATTTGCACCCCGGCCGCATAGACCTGGGGCTGGGCCGTGCGCCAGGTACAGACCAGACCACCGCCTATGCCATACGGCCAGACAGGATGCAGTCCGTTTACAATTTCCCCAATGAAGTAGAGCAGATTCAACAGTTCTTTTCTGATAACCGCGGCGCCCAGGTCCGCGCCTATGTAGCGGAAAACCAGGAAGTGCCCGTCTACATACTGGGTTCCAGTACTGACAGCGCCGTACTGGCCGCTAAAATGGGCTTACCCTATGCTTTTGCCAGTCACTTTGCCCCCGCCATGCTATTCGAAGCACTGGATATTTACCGTAGTAATTTCAAACCGTCCGAGTACCTGGATAAGCCGTACGTGATCGGGCTGGTAAATGTGATAGCTGCCGATACGGACAGTGAAGCTGAAAGATTGTCTACCTCTTTGATCAGAATGTTCCTCGGTATACTCACCAACCAGCGGGACTACATGCAGCCCCCCGAAGCCTTTACTGATCAGCACCGGGCATTGCTCAACGATCCTGCCTTTCAGCGTATGCTCAGGTATGCCTTCATAGGGAGCAAGGATACGGTGCGCGAAATGACCAAAAGCTTTCTGAAAGAAACCGGTGCGGATGAGATAATGGTGGCCTCACATGTATATGATCACAGTGCACGCCTGCATTCATATAGCCTGTTTGCAGAAGCTATGCAGGAGATCGGTGAACTAAACCCCGTTTAGCTTATTCATTTTTATTTCACGCAGAGTTTTAAGAAATATGATTGTTGAGGAGTCGATTAGTTACTTCCCGGTAATCTCCTGCCCCATTCTATAATACGTTTCTTTGACATGATCGGGCATGCTCCTGGCCCCGATGGCACTACTATGATCGAAGCCATTGGGCCAGAAGTAACCGATGAGGGCCACCGTTTGGGTTTCTCTTTTAGCCAGCGTGTAATAACTCTGCGCCACTTCGTCCATATTGTCTAATGAAATGCCACCAAAGCCATCGTGCGCAAAGCTGATATAGTGGGTGTCCATAACCACCACCAGCCTCTGTGATTCTGACGAGAATTTGCTTTTCAGTAGCTCCAGTTCCTGCAGATAGCCAGGGTTCCTTGCCGGGTCAGCAATAAAGTAATGGTCAAAGCCGATCCAGTCCGCATTTTCAGGTACCTGCAGGTCCGCCAGGGCAGGGTATGCCTCTACGATCATAGTAGGAATAGCCGGATGCGTTTCTTCCAGCAGGTTTACGGCTGCCTCCAGTTCGCTGGAGGTGATACCGTTCCAGGTAGGTTCCTCCCCTATATAATAAGCAGCGATGGTCCCCGGAGTTAATACAGACTGGTTCAGGCTGATAAATGCTTCCCACCGTTCCCTGTAGTCAGTTCGCAGTTTGTAGTCGGCCCCGGAGGGGCTGTTGACCCCATCCGTCTCAAAAAATAACTCGTGCAGGTGAATTAAAGCTTTCATCTCCAGCGAATCGAAATATTTCACTCTACCGGTTATATCATCCGTAGGATTTACCACAAGTATGTCGGCAATATTACTGAAGCCGTTTACTTCATCGGCATAGTTGGTCTTAGCCACACCATCGGTAGGGTCGTCCCAATAGGTATCTATTAATGTAAAGCCAAAGTACTGCAGATGGTCTGATGTCGGTTCGGCACGTATATCGTCGTCATCTGCACAGGCACCGGACAACAGCATGATGAGGATACCGATAACAGCAAAGTGTGTCTGTATGTATCTGCTATTCATGCTATGCCTATTGATCAAGTTTATTTAACAGAGTATCCAGGATCTCATCCTCATCATCCAGCAGGTGGTCACCGATCATGATGTCCGGCTTCAGCCCCTCGCGCGCCTCACTGCCGCCGGGCCGTATGATATAGCCCTTGCTCAGTTTTACAATAATGCCCGTAGCCGGTAAAGCAAAACCAAACTGAGAAGCATGCAAGGAGGCATATTCACCCGTCTCCTCTCCTACCAGCGTACCGAAGCCATAATCTTTGATCGTCGCTGCGGCCACCGTACTCATGCTGTGCGATTGCCGGTTTATCAACACATACACCTCCCCCTTATACCTTTTCCTTTCCCCCACCGGCTCCACCGGGCCGAAATCAAACGTAAAACGCTCCCCGTTTTTGCGGGCATGTATCGCCTGGCTGTAGGCGCTCGTAGTGTCCCGCGTATGCTCTTTCAGTATACGGCTGCTCCGGATATGAAAGGTACTGTACCACTTAAATGGCCGGTCCGCGATATACCTGATCAGGTAATCACTGTACGCGTCATCGCCCCCCGGGTGGTTTCGCAGGTCCAGTACCAGGTGGGGAATATTCCGTTTGTTTATTGCTGAAAAGGCCGAATCAATAAAGTCGCGGTAAGGCTGTATGTCCTCACCAGAAAAGGCCCCCGGATGCAGGTAAGCCACATCATCCTCCAGGCGTAGCTCAGGAGCCATACGCAGTATGCCGTAGCGGTTCTGCTCGTAATCCAGCGCCTTCACGGCCGCCACCCTGTCCGTGTGCGTGTTGCCTTCCCCATCCCGGTACGTGATGCTAAACTCATCCTTTGGTTCGAAGTGCTGCCAATACTGACGCGGCAGGGTAAACAGTTCAAACTTAGCATCTTTAAAGTACCGCCTCTCCGCCGATATGTGCTGCTGCATCATATCAATATATTCGCCCACAGGCTTTCCTTCTATAGCCAATAGCTCATCGCCCCGGCCAGGTCCATCCCCTTCCGGTAAAAATGATTCCCTCACGAAGGCACGGCCACCCTCCAGGGCCACCTCCAGCGGAAACACAGTGCCCCCGCCATACACATAGGGAATGTAAGCAGCTACCGGAAAGTCGATCTCCGTATGGCCATTATTCGCTGCGGCTATTACCTTTTGCAGCAGCGAGGTAGCCTCTACCATACTCAGCGAGTCATCACCGATCTCACTTTTTACCGCCTCGTAATTATGCCAGAAGCTCACCGAATCCGTATAGGCATACAGGTCATAATGCGTTTGGTCCAGCGACGTAACCATATACGCCATGTCCTCACGCACCTCCTCTGCAGAAAACATCTGCCGCTGAGCATGCGACCGGGTTTGGATACATAGCAAGGCAGGCAATAAGGCAAACAGGTATTTCATATTTATTCATATTCTCTGTTAAATATAGACAGTACGCACCATTACCAAAAGCCCCTGTGTCCGGCGGCCCTATCATTATACCATTGGCGTTGTATGGTCCTTGATCGTCAGACTGTCCCCTCAGGACGTAGTTTAAGAAAGTGCCAAAGGCCCCTTAGCCATTCCCCACCCTCAGGCAGGGGCGGGTATGCACTCGAGGCCCGACTTTCGCTGGGCCGGCATTCCGGTGGTCCGACTTTCGCTGGGCCGGCATTCCGGTGGCCCGACTTTCGGAGGCCCGAAAAACCAGTGCCATAGGCACGCAGCCACCCTCGGTGCCGGGGGCTACTGACCAATCATTGTTAAGTTCAAACGCTTAGTACAGGATATTTAATAATATAGGATCAGGATTATAGGATAAAAATCAGGCATATGAAGTATGAAAAATGACTAAATTAAAGAAAGTTCTATAAGCTCTAAATTTTCAACAAAAATTGAAAACATCATTCCCGGCTTGGAATCGTCGATTTTGTGGTCTTTTTCAAATTTGCTTTTTGTGTAATAATATCTAAAATATTACGTGTAAAAAAAATGAGTAAACCGTGTGTGGTATCATTTCAGGCTATACATTTGCAAATGTAATTACACTTCATTCCATCCGGGACGGATATTTATTTCACTTAATAAACTTAAACAAAACATGACGTATTCATTAGAACAACTCAAAACAGTGCAGGAATGCGATAATCTCCTGCAGGTTGTAAGTAAAGAAAAAGACAGCCTGGAATTCAGGCAAACTTCACTTTCCCGTCAGGTAGAGAGCTATAAAATCAGATCTCTGGAAACCTCGGGTGAACTACAGGTAGTGGAAGCAGAAATGGCTGCTCTTCAAAGCCTCCTCGACGCTCTGCCCGAAGGCCCTACCAAACAGGACAATTATGCAAAGTTTAAAAAGCTGGAATACAAGCAGTTTTTGCTTACTTCGCGTAGTGCTGACTATGGTTCTGTGGCCCTGCTGGACAAGGAATTCGACCTGAGCAGGACAGTGAAAGAACTGGAAGAGGCCGATGCCTTTATTACCACGGTAGAGACTCACAAAGCTACTCTGGTAGCCGGATAATCAACCCAAAAAAGCCTTCGGACATACCGGAGGTTTTTTTGGGCAGAATCTGTAACAATTTTAAGCCCCTTCATTATATTGTTACAATATTGTAACAAATTTTCTGTAACAATTATTTTGTTTCAAATATAATGTTACAGATTCGTAACATTATTATCGCCCTTCCGGATTTTGTTACAGTATTCATATAAATATATTTTCCATATCCTTTAGCTTATGAAATGGGTAAATGCACTGCGAAAAGAGCTGTGGTGTACGCAACATGAAATGTCTGCCTACCTGGGTATGAATCGCAGCCTGCTGGCCCTGGCTGAAACGAGCAGACGTGACCTCCCCACCCCTTTCCAAATTGATGCTTTGCAGTTGTATGTAGACATTGATACCCTTAAGAAAAATGTGGAAGAGCTGCCTGCTTATGAAAATCTTACAAATGAAGAAAAGGCTCGGGAACAGGAAATATTGAAGCAACAGCAATTACGTGCTGGTCGGGAAATAGCCAGACTGCAGCAGAAGTTAGGCGAAATGGTTGAAGCCTATGAAAAGGCCAAGACCACCCTGGCGATGCTACCTAGCCTGAAGATTAAGGTGGCTAATCGAAACGCTCAATTACTGCCCCTGCTGGAACTCTGTGAAAGTAAGGCAAATGACGCCCTTACTTCCAACGGACTGGATGGACAGATCAAACTCCGCGCCCGCATCGCCGGACTACAGGCCATAATGGATATGGAGGTGAGTTAGAGAAGCATGCTCGCTGCCGGTGCGTCAATGCCCCTTACCCAAGCATAAACACCAACAGAAATACTCCCACCGCCCCAAAGCGAAGCAGAATACCCCGGTAGAAGGCTGCCCGCGTCTGCAGGTACTTCACCAGCGTAATGATGGCGGCTATGCCAAAGGCAACAAACCACTGGTCAGCATCACATTAGATCCTTCCCAGTGCATCACCTTAAACAGGATGCCCGTCACCACCATAGACAAGGCCATACCCGCCCCTACGCTGCCTATGATCCTCCATGTGCTCATCGTGTAGCTGTCCCGCTTAAACAAGCGCCGTAACCGGATGCCATTAAATAACGCAAAGCCCAGGTAAAAGTACAAACAAGACAGCGCCGTCAGGCTCAGCGCCGTGACCATATTGGCCCCTTGCAGGTGCAGTGCTTTCAATAACAGGCCTATGCTAAACAAGGCAGCCAGTAATTGTTCCGTAGTTTTCATGAGGTGTAAATGTATTCTTTGTAAAGAGTGATTTGACCAAATGCATATAGTGTATGCATTAGTAAGCCGGGTACCTATTGCTTCGACCAGATTCGCGTGTTCAGCTTCAGTTCATGCACCAGTGCCGCATTCAGTTCGATCATATAATGTAATAGCAATACGTCATCATAGCCCCTGTGCGGGTAGTAATAGTCCGGCTCAAACAGGTTGGTCGTATATCGTATAGCACAGTAGACACGATTATTGACAAATGACAGGTATACAGGCCGCCCCGCATACAAGCGCGGTATCCGTAAGATAGCCCTCATCATATCTGGTGTAAGCAGGTAGCGGGCTTCTGCCTCGTCCGTACTACTCACTATAAATCGTTTATTGAATTCCGGGTCTTCCAGTTTCACCACCCTCGTGTCCTTATCCCTTGCACCAAATACAGGTAAACCGGATCCACCATTACCGCCAGGCAATACAGGCCACACATAGGTCTTACCAGAAAAGTATTTATTAAAATCCGCATGGAATAATAAGCCCTTGAATACCGCATAATCGCTTACCTTTTCCCCTGTCTGCGCACGGCTGGCGGCATACACTTCCGAGCAGCGAAAGTCCGTCTTTTCTATCCTGCCCGTGATCAGGTCGTCCCCCTTATAGTACGTATGCGTATCAGGGAAAAGCCCGCTATCCAGGTATTCCTCTTCACTCAGGCACCCCTCCGGATCATAGCGCCAGGAAGGGTCTGTAGCCTTCACCACCGCCCCTACCACGCCCTGCTTATAATCCCTGCGGTACGCAAGCATTTTCTGTCGCAGTCTCACGATCAGCAGTATCAGCAGCGGCCCTGCCACCAGTATGAGAAACAGAAAAGGATAGATAGCATGAAAAAAGATAAAAGGCAGCAAACCCGCCAGCGCCGTAAGCGCTATAGCCGTATAGTAGCCGTACAGCTTTCTCCGTTTCGTTTCCAGCGACTGAAAAACCCCTTTTAGCTTATCATCGTAAAGCTGTAGCAACTCACCCTGCAGTTTAGGCTCCATATCACGCGCGCCTTACCCGTAGTGTCATAAGGAAGGCCCCCACCCACCTGCGTAAGTAATCCGGCTGGCTAAGTGTACGGTCCGTTAGGGTGGAAAAGAAGTGCTTCATCATTCATTACTTTAGGTTCATCTTAAAGATACACAATACCCCCCCAATACAAAACCAGGTTTTTATGGGTGGCCCCTTTCTGGTATGTACCCACCCCTGCACTAGTCCCCATCGCAGAAGGTAGCTCCCCGGGCTTCTGGAAATACAGCGCAGTAATAGAATAGGAATGTATCGTACAGCACTAGTCCCCGCTGAATAGCGGGCGCCATGCAATGGGGCCCCCCAGAGAAGCGCAGGGAAGCCCCGGATACTACCCAAACCGGCCCCCAGGGTAGCGCAGAGAAGTAACCGGATGAAAGTGCTGTAAAAAGCCAGGGTAATGCAGACCTGCTAAAAGTAGTGCGTGGGTGCTAGAAGCTAGCTAAATACCTTACCGATGGGGACCCCGTTGCACGGCGCCCGCTATGCAGCGGGGATACTGCCAGACGATGGGGATTAATGAATCTAATCTACCAAAAACTGCTCAAATAGATCTTCCCACTCTGGGTTCATTGAGATGATGAGGTTGTGTTTGAAATCGCGTTTGTAGCGTTTGACGAGACGCTCGCGATGGAGGGCATCGGCGGCGTTATCGAACTCTTCGTAGTAGAGCAGCTTGCAGCAATTATATTTAGCCGTAAAGCTCTTCCGTATCTTATCGCGATGCTCGGAAGTTCGACGGAAAAGGTCGTCTGTAAAGCCGGTGTAGAATACCGTATGGTGTTCGTTACTTATGATATAAACGTAGTAGGATCCCATAGTAATAGCTGGTTCAACTTTGATACTGTAAATTTAGACCTTTCTGCACTAATCCCCCGCGCATGCGGGGGTCCCCCAGGGTAGCGCAGAGAAGTAATCGGATGGCAGAATTGAATAAAAGCCATAGTATTAGGATAGTGCTAGTTGAGGCGGTGTACTTTACCGATGATTTTTTTGGCACACTGCTAAATCGCTAATTTTCTACCTTAACGATGGGGGCCCCGTCATGCGACGGGGGCTGGTGCGATTACCCCGCATACAAAAACTGCTGAAAATCATCAAACGTACGTTTGATGGTGGCGGGTGGGCCGAGGGCGGCTTTGGCGTTGGCGATGGCGCGGTACTTCAGCTTTAGCAGGGATTGCAGCTTTTGCTGGTCCAGCTCTTCTACGCCTACCTCCACATACTGCTGCAGCACAAAGTTGAGGAACTCCTGCTGGGCGGGGTCGTACTCCTGCAGGTGTATGCGTGCCTTGTCGGCACGGGTGCTGCGCTTTATTTTGTCTGCGGTAAAGGCCACGTAGCTGAGCACGTCGTACAGGTCGCAATCTTCTGCGTCGGTCAGCTTTTGCAGCTCGCGTAGCTGGTCGTGTCCGTAGCCCTTCTCTTCCAGCTCCTGCAGCAGTTGCCGCCGGGTATCGGGCTTGCTCCATATGCGCCGCAGCTCCTGCTCATTGGTAAAGAGGCCGGGCAGGTCGCCGAATAGCCGCTCGAGGAACTCCTGTGCGCTGAGCAGCCTGCCGGTGTCGGGCTCGTAGAAGCTGGTGCTGGCCATATGCTGCAGGTGGCGGTACTTGCCGTCTGCCAGCTTTACTTTGGTACGCTTGCGGTAGCCGCTGTCGCCACCATCATCACCTGCGCTGCCAGGTGGCTCGGGCTGCGGGTAGGGCTTTGGTTCGCGGGGGCCGTCACCACCGGGGGCTGGCGGCTCCGGGGCGTCGGGTTCTCCGTCCCACTCGGGGTCGTTAAAGTGCTCGTAGGCCTTTACAAAGTCGTATATGGTAAAGTAGTCTTTATTGTCATACAGGCGGGTGCCGCGGCCTACTATCTGCTTAAACTCCACCATGCTGTTTACCTTGCGCAGCAGCACAATGTTACGTACCTCCGGGGCATCTACGCCGGTGCTTAGCTTCTGGCTGGTGGTGAGTATGGTGGGTATGTGCTTTTCATCGTTCTGGAAGTCGCGCAGGTACTTCTCACCCTGGTCGCCATCATTTGCGGTTACGCGCACGCAGTAGCGGACGTCATTGCTCAGGGTCTTCATCTGGTTGATGAGGTCGCGCACGGCGGCGGCATGCTCCTGGGTGGCGCAGAACACAATGGTCTTCTGCCGCTGGTCCAGGTGCTCCATCAGCAGTTGTACGCGGTACTTCTCCCGCTCCTTTATCTCGATGATGCGGTTAAAGTCTTCTTCGCGGTACAGGCGTTTGGGGTCTATCTCGCCGTCCAGCACCACGTCGTCCGGCTCAAACTGGTACTCGTCCAGTTGCGTGGTAAACTTCTTTACGCGGAAGGGCGTGAGGAAGCCATCGTTTATGCCCTCCTTCAGGCTATACACGTACACGGGCTCGCCAAAGTAGTCGTAGGTATCGGCGTTTACATCGCGCTTGGGCGTGGCCGTCATGCCCAGTTGCACCGCCGGTTCAAAGTGCTCCATCACCTCCCGCCAGCGGCTCTCGTCGCGCGCGCCGCCACGGTGGCACTCGTCTATTACGATAAAATCAAAGAAGTCCGGGTCGTACTCCGTGTACCAGGGGCTGTCTTCTTCGCCGGACATAAAGGTCTGGAAGATGGTAAAGAAGATGCTGCGGTTGGTGGGTACCTTGCCCTTTTTGCGCAGCTCCGAGGGGCGTATGCGGCACAGGGCCTCTTCTTCAAAGGCGCTGAAGGCAATGTAGGCCTGGTTGGCGAGGATGTTGCGGTCGGCCAGGAAGAGCACGCGGGGGGTACGCTGCCCGTCGCGGTTCAGGTTCCAGCGAGCCTGAAAGAGCTTCCAGATGATCTGGAAGGAGATGGCGGTTTTGCCGGTGCCGGTGGCCAGGGTGAGCAGGATGCGCTGCTGCCCTTCGGCTATGGCGTTTATGACGGCACTGATGGCGTTTTGCTGGTAGTAGCGTAGCTGCCAGCGCTCGCCATAGGCCTCAAAGGGCACGGCGTGCAGGCGGTCTTTCCAGTCTGCGACACTGAGCGGCGCGGGCTCATCGGGGCCATATATGCGCTCCCACAGCTCCTGCGGGCCGGGAAAGGCGGCCACATCGCCCTCTCGGCCCTCCTGCATATTTACTTCGTATATCTCCTCGCCGTTGGTGGCATAGGCGTAGGGGGTATTGAGGCGGTCGGCGTATTCTTTGGCCTGCATGAGGCCTTCGGTATAGTGCTTGCTGCGGGCTTTGGCCTCTACCACGGCCAGGTCACGGTTACGGTAGCGCAGTATGTAGTCCGCTATTTTGGGCTTTTCGCGGCGGCCGTTGCCTATCAGGCGGCCTTTGGTAATGTGGATTTCCTCACGGATAATGCTGCCGTCGGTTTCCTTCCAGCCTGCCTCTACCAGCCTGGGGTATATCAGGTTACTCCGGGTTTCCTGTTCGTTCATACGTGCGCGCTCTCAGTCATAGTAGCTGGCCTCCGGGCCATTGCGGGGGTGGTACGGGTGCCCCCTCGGTATATCCAAATTTTGGATAATATTCCTTTTTTGGAAAAATGCCCGGTATGGGGGCCTTCGGGGGGCTATTGTGCTCTAATAATACAAAGGTTTAGGCTAATATGCCAAATAGGTCTTCCCACTCCGGGTTCATGGAGTTGATGAGGTTGTATGTAAACGCGCGCTTGTAGCGTTTGACGAGGCGTTCGCGGTGCAGGGCATCGGCGGCATTATCAAACTCCTCGTAGTAGAGGAGCTTACAGCAGTTGTATTTGGCGGTGAAGGACTTCCGTATCTTATTGCGGTGCTCGGAGGTGCGCCGGAAGATGTCGCTGGTAAAACCGGTGTAGAACACGGTATGGTGTACGTTACTGATGATGTAAACGTAGTAGGTTTCCATAGTGGTAGCTGGTTAAAACTATAAAAGCTGCGAATATAAGGATTTTGCATAAGCCCCCGACTCTTGCACTAGTCCCCGCTGAATAGCATGGGGTTGAAAATCCGACCCTTGGCGGACCCCCTGAAGAAGCACAGTAAAGCCCCGGACACCGCCGCTGCTAAACCGCTCTAATCCCCGCTCTTGCACCAATCCCCCGCGCATGCGGGGGTCCCCCGGATTTGCGCAGAAAAGCCCTGGACACGGCCCCTGCTAAATTACTTACTTTCTGCTCCACCCTGGGGTGTTGGAGCACTGCTAAACCGCGGGCTGTTTACCTTACCGATGGGGACCCCGCTATTCAGCGGGGGATTGGTGCCAGACGATGGGGGCCCCGGTATTCGCTGCGCTCAACCGGGGGCTATCAGGTAAGGTGGCCGCTGAAGGCTTGCTGAAGCAGGCTTTGCTTTAGCTCGTCCAGCTCATCCAGCTTTTGTTGGTAGTGGGATTGGAGGGAATTGATTTTATTATTTAAGCTATCTAATTTATTAATTACTTCTTTTTGAGTTTCCAATGATGGCAGCTCAATAATTATATCCTTCAGCTTCTTTAAACTAAGATTTTTCTGACGTACACCTCTTCGGAGGTTTAAAAGATCTTCTTTTTTAGAATTAATATAATGGAGAATGAAAAGATTATCAATATCACCTGTAGGTGGAAACCCAGCAATAGCTTGATTAAATGTAGCCTCTCTGTCTAAAATAGACATTTTTAATGCGGCTGTATCATACATTCCTATTAATAGAGAACCTTTTGGGAATAATTTGGCATTTGAATTATTTAATCCCTCTAGTGTAATAAAGCCCTTAGATGCTTGTGTATAAGTATGATTTAACTCGCCTGATGAATACCATGGAATATTACCATTATTCCAATATTCTTTCTTAGATTTTAAAGGTGTTCCTCCACTTTTCATAAAAGATAAATCCCCTAACCTCTTCTCTTCCCACCCCTCTCCTTTTTGGGAGAAGATGGCGTTGAGTTCGCTTTGGAAGAGTTCGCGGGCGTTTTCGAGGTTTTGCTGTACATTGGCCCGGGCCTGCTCTATCGCGGCAAAGGTCTTGTCGAGGATGGAGACGATTTGTTTTTGTTCTTCTATAAGGGGTAAATATAATTCCCTCTTCTCCATAGCTCCTTTAGTCACATGAACCATGGTAGTTCCTACCCCTTTCTCTGTCTTAATTTTTTCGGTATCGTATAAGAGAAACTTGTATAAAAACGCTTTCAGTATTTTACTTTCATTGGGTAAAAGTTTCCAAATATGATAATGATAAATTACTTTATTCCCATCCCATATTCTTGGGCCAAATGATGCTGACCAAGCGTATAAGAGATCACCATTATCGCAATATTTATTTTTATCAAGTTCTAAGTCTGAGTAGTACCAATGATTATTAGTGAAAAAATTACCAACACGCAAAACAGGATATTTTCCTTGTTCCAAAAGTTCAGCACGCTTATAAGCTCTACCGTTGATTAGTTCGCACACCTCCCCCAACTTCTTTACTTCCCAGCCTTCTTTCATAGCATCTCTTTTATTTCGTTCAGCAATCGGTTGGTGTCCGCATCCAGTTCCTGCATGGAGGCCAGTATCTCCTGCGGGCTACGCAGGGGTGCCTCTTCGGGGGTGTGGGGGTTCTTTACGCTCAGGTCGCAGGTGTCGGGGTCCAGGTCGGCTATGTCTACCGTCCAGCTTTGCTCGCTGTCTTCCTGCGTGGCCTGTTTTTGCAGAAAGTCGGCCAGGTCGGCATCGTTCAGCGGGTTGGTTTTGCCCATGTTGCGGCCGGGGTCCAGTTGGTAGTACCAGGTGTGTTTGGTGGGTTCGCCTTTGGTAAAGAAGAGCACCACCGTTTTCACACCCGCCCCGAGGAAGGTGCCGCCGGGCATGTCCAGTACGGTGTGTAGGTTGCAGCCCTCGAGCAGGTGGCGGCGCAGGCTCACGGAGGCATTGTCGGTATTGCTCAGGAAGGTGTTTTTGATGACGACGGCGGCGCGCCCGCGGCTTTTGAGTATGCGGATAAAGTGCTGCAGAAAGAGAAAGGCGGTCTCTCCGGTGCGTATGTCAAAGTTCTGCTGCACCTCCTTGCGCTCTTTACCGCCAAAGGGCGGGTTGGCGAGGATGACCTCATAGCGGTCTTTTTCGGTAATGCTGCGCTGGTCTTCGGCCAGGGTGTTGGTGTGCACTATGTTGGGCGTCTCTATGCCGTGCAGGATCATGTTCATCACGCCTATCACGTAGCCCAGGGTCTTCTTTTCTTTGCCGTAGAAGGTCTCCTCCTGCAACAGGCGCAGGTTTTCGGTGCTCTGCTCCATGTGCTGGCGCATATAGGCGTGGGCCTCGCAGAGGAAGCCGGCACTGCCTGCGGCACCGTCGTACACGCGCTCGCCCACCTGCGGCTTTACCACCGCTATCATGGCGCGGATAAGGGGGCGCGGGGTGTAGTACTGCCCGCCGTTGCGCCCGGCATTGCCCATGTTCTTAATCCTGGTCTCGTACAGGTGACTCAGCTCGTGCTGCTGCTCCTGCAGGCCAAAGGTAAGAGCGTTTACGTAGTCCAGTATCTCGCGCAGGTTGTAGCCGCTGTTGATCTTGTTGCTCAGCTCGCTGTAGATCTCCCCTATCTTGTACTCCACGCTTCTGGGGTTGTCGGCAGCGGCCTCCTTAAAGCCCGCCAGGTAGGGAAAGAGCTCCTGGTTCACAAAGTTGACCAGGTCGGGGCCGGTCATGGCATTTTTCGTGTCCGGCGTACCGTCTTCCTTCAGCGGCACGGCCCAGTCGTTCCAGCGGAAGCCTTCTTTGAGTATAGGCGTGTAGGGCTTGCCTTCCAACTCGGCCTCATCGCGGCGTCTCTCTTCCAGCGTATCCAGGTAGCGCAAAAACAGCACCCAGGAGGTCTGCCCAATGTAGTCCAGCTCACTGTCGGCCCCGGAGTCCTTATACAGGATGTCGTCTATATTCTTAAAGGTCTGCTCAAACATGCAACTAAAATAGGTGTGTGTAGTGAGGGGTAAAAGTAGTGAGGTTTTTCCATTGCACAAATCCCCGGACAAGCATAGCGCGATCCGGGGTCCGTCGGCGTACCGTAGAAAGATACGGTGTAGCAGTGCACCAAAAAGAAACCCCGCCTGCTGGTAGCAGGCGGGGTTTCTTTTTGGTGTGGTTACTTCTTTACGTTTCCACGACCTCCACCGGAAGGATTTCCGGTAGTACTAGGGTAATTAGGGTTTCCTTTAGGCATAATGATTGAAAATTAAAAATGAAACATAGTTAATTATTTTCAACTTCTGTTCCAATCTGGCTGACCCTGCCAGATTGTCTTTGCTGGTTAGTCTATCGGGTGATAGCTAGATGTTTGCTGTTCCTCTCCCTTGCTGTCAATGTGGCATTGTTGCACCAGTCCCCGCTGAATAGCGGGGCCCCCTGGGGTGGCGCACAAAGGCAGGGCACCACCGCTGCAATAAGCTGGAGTTTTGCAGAAAAGTAATGGGTGTTCCATTCCTTATTTTCCACCATCATCAGCCCACTCCCGGTTTTCGGGGAGGGGGAAAATAGCTGGATGTAGTGGAGGATTGATGAGGGGTTTTTTGTGAATTGCAGGGATATTAATGATTAATAATACAATGAGAATATCTCTGTTTTTTTTAATGTTTTGGTTGATAATGCCTATTGTAGGTTGGGGGCAAATTGCTTCTGAGTATTCAGTTGATCCTGTAACTGGTATTATAGACAAACCATTACCCTTTCATAGAGATTTTGTTGTGAGTTTTACTGGAGAAAATCATAAATCTATAGTACAGGTTACACTTATTGAGGTCAGTAATCAGAAAGGAGAATGGACACCCTCTAGAAATATAAATAAAATAAGTGCTGGTGCTATAAATAATCAAAGTGTTATTCACTACGAAACAAAAACGTCGGTATTAATACCTGCACTGGAACCAAATAAGAATTATGCCCTTATAGTTGGATATAGTTTTGATGATGATCTGATAAATAAGGTTCTTGAAATAAACTGTTATTTGAAAGATGGTGCTGTAGAATCTGCACAAAATAAGATGAATGAATTAAAAAATGCTGTAGAGAATAAAAAGTTGCTATTTACTCAAATCGCTTCTTCTACACTAAAAGGCTACACACATTACAGAGATGACATATATAGTTATAAGGCCTTTTATGATGTTGATCTAAAAGAAAAATATGAAAAGATTGAAAATTTATTTGTATCAGAATTAGGAATATCACTTGACGAGATCAAAGTTTTAAATGAATACTTATTAAGTAAAAATATCAATAGCCCATACCTAACATCTTTAGTAGGGCAAGTAAAGAAAGAGGCTGATGGTAGAAATATCTTAAATGGTATGGCCTCAATACTGCTAACCCCTAGAACAGATAAAACTAATAAATATGATTTACCTAAAAGGTTGCTTAACCTAGATTCTTCAATTATCGCAGTTGATAAAATACTTTTTACTATAAATAAAATAATTGCACCCGATACCTCGCCGTTTGATTCCTCAATATACAGTAAGTTTGAATCCCTCTTAGCTACCTTGATAGAAAATAGGAATAAGTTCAAAATATTGACTAAGGATATTATAAATGAAATAAAGAACCGCGATGAGTTAACCTATTCTAATTGGGTACTGGGAGCTTCTGAATTTTTTAGTGTCAAAACAATGGCAGGTTACCATGTATTTCCAACGATCGGCATGGTAGGAATAAGAGCCTTTGGGAATATCGATAACGAATCCTTTGTAAGACCATTCATTGGGGCAAGTATTCATCTTACTCCTTTAGACAAAAATGTGACATTAAAATCCTATACAAAAAAGAAACTGTTGCATCGCATTGGGCTTGATGTAGGAGTTACGGTTATTCAAATCGATAAAGGGGAATTTAAAAGTGCTCATAATAGTGTTTCTTATCTGACTGGTGGAAGTTATAAGTTGACAAATTGGATTACGTTTTCAGGTGGCGTTGTGTGGATTAAACGTAGAGATTTAAATCCTGCCATTGAAGATTTCTCGACACAACCCAGTCCTTACGCAGGTTTTTCATTCGATATAGATGTCGCAAATACTCTTAGTAGTTTAACTGGTAGAATATTTTAATCTTATGAAAAAAATTCTTGTTATATATTTGCTAGTAGTTTTCGGTTGTAAGGATGATGAAGTAAAACCAACAGATATAATATCCAGAATAGAGGTGGCAAATGAAGGTGTACTGGCAGATGGAAATACTGTGATTGAGATAAGAGCCTTTATGCCTGAAGAGGTTGATAAACGTAGTATAAAGTTCAAAGTAACAAAAGGTAAGTTTCTTAATAGTCAAACTGATACCATAGTTGTTCGAAATGCGGTCATTATTGATGATGAGTTACAGGCATTGGCACTTTATCAGGTGCCTTCAACTGCAGGAGATATCACGGTTAGTGCGGAACCTGATATTGTTGATCAAGAAGGAAGATATCTAGTCTATGAGACTTTTACTATTGGCAAATCAGAAGCTGACAAATTATCATTGGAATCAAGTAGTTTTAGCGTAAATAATAATTATGGAGAAATTACCATTAGTGGTTCTGTAAAAAATAGTTATGGAAGAAATGCGTCAAATGGAATAAGTATACTGCTAGAAGATTATGATTCTACCTTTTCACCACTTGGCGGAATTTTCAAAAACCAAATGCTATCTGTCTCTAGTGGTACCATTACAACTATTTACACTCCTGGGAAAGTTGATGCTGATCAATATATCTATATCGTCGGTACTGTTCTGAATGATGTGGGGCAGAAAACTAATAAAACTGATACTATTAAAGTTTATGTAACAAATAATTAAATAAATTGAAATGGAAGAGGTTTATCAACAACTCGAAAAGGTTTTAGCCTACAATGGCTTGAGCAATGTGAAAATCAAATCGATTCTTTTTGAAAGAATCGAAAATGTCAAAGGTCAAAAAATTGAAACAAATGATACTAGTACTGCATTCATGGAAATAATGGACAGTGATTGCCCTCCCCATTGCAATGTTGAAATTGATAGGTCGGGTAAAATAGAATGTAAATGTTAGCTATCTATTTCCTATATCATACTCCATCACCTACTACGAGTTTAGCGGAGCGTATACGCGTCCGGCAGGGATCGTGATTCGTGAATTGATTAAATCTCTGACTTTAGAAGATTATAGGGCGCAGCGATGAATGAGCTGGATGTGCTGGTCGATGGGAATTTTTAGATAGGGCGCTATAATTCAAAAAAGCTTTCAGAGGTTTACAGAAGCACTAGCCGTAGAGACGCGATTAATCGCGTCTCTACCACTGCCGGTGGTCATATGAGGTATTATGTCCTGCAAAACCCTTAGCTTTCTACCTCACCGATGGGGGCTGAGAGTTCTGCTAAACCGCTGCTTTTTACCTCACCGGTGGGGGCCCTCCGTCAGTAGACGGACAGGCTGTCATGCGACGCGGACTAGTGCTAAATGATGGATTTACTATTATCCTCTGAACTCACTCCAGGTTTTGCCGTCTATCTTTTGGGCCAGTTCTTCTGTGTTGTTCATTCCTTTGGCAATGTAGAAGTAAAGCTTAGATTGCTGCATGCCGCCATGGGTATCTTTTTTAAAGTTCACAGGTTTCTTATCATCTAATAAAAATACCTGCAGGTCTCTCTTTTGAATTTCCCCGGACCGATATGTACTAACAAAAGCTTTGGCTTCTTCAATGTAGCTTTGCTCATCATTTTTGCTTCCACTGTTATTCCATTTTATTTCTGCACTTTCCATATGTTGTTTTACGACTACCAGGGCTTTAATCTCAAAGATCATCTGTACGCGTTTATCGTAATAGGTACCAAAGTACCGGGCTCTGCGATGGCTATAGGCACCTCCCGAGTCGGGACACATATATACGCTTTTCCATATTTCTTCTTTGGTACCTACACAGTTTACTACGGTGAGAAGTTTCTTCCAGGCAGGCAGCAGTTTACCACGGTCAAGATATGATCTGAATTCCTGGGCATACTTTCTAAGAAAATCAGTGGTTGCCGTGTTATCTATGGCATCTATGAGGTCTTCATATGTAATTGGTACAATAGATATACCCTCTTTTTCAGCAATAGCTATTTCTTCCCCAAATCTGTTCTCCAGGTTTTCATCATCAAACTTACAAAGTAAAAAGAGAATGTTGGTGCCAGATCCATCGCCAAAGCCTTTCATATGATTCTTTATCTGGTCGATATGAAACCAATCGCTTAGCTTATTTTCAAAGAAAATATTGAAAGCCGGCTGGGAAATAACCAGATCGGGGATGCTTTTCTGTTTTTTCGCCTGTTGCCTGAACTTTGGGCCTACTTCTATGCTACCTTCAGATTTACTAAGGGTAACCAATAACTCCTGAAAGCTGGTAGAGCTCTCCTCGTAAATGAGCTTCATCATGAGCCCACAGTAGTTGGTTACGGTATTTTCTTTCTGGTGGTAGTTAGCAAACAGGGATATTTCTCTACTCATTAGATATGACGGGTTATTAAATGACATAAAAAAAAGCACCGGGAACCGGTGCTTGGTATCTTGCGATGGCTATATCAGGCCGGGGTCTTTTGTGCGGAGGCGTTTACCAGGGCCATGTTGCGGGCGTGGGCTTGCTCAAGCTCATTCTTTTCTATTCTATCGATCTGCATTGATATCTGCATATTGTGATTAGATACTTTAGTAGGAATATGGAATAGGTCTATCAGTATCCATATACCAAAGCCCCCTAGTGTGAACCAATAGAGGAACTGTAAGCCCCACTTGCCCAGGTAGGCATAGTGCACCCCTAAAAAGAACCAGCAAAGGTACGCCGTACCCGTGCTTTTCATGCGGGACATGAGATAGTGTTTGTTCATTTTTTGTATAATTAAAATATGGGTAGGTATTTAATTATTGAGCCATCAAAAATAGTTTTTTTTCAGTGCTAATTATTTGGTGTGATATAATTGTGCACCTTCATTAGGTGTATATTCCTGTAGGTCTATCTATCTTTGATTTTGATATTGAAAATGATCAGATGGATAATTTTGCTAGACTGTTTTGTATGTAGAAGTGTACATTATAGTTCTCACTATCTGTCTGGTTATCAAGTTTGCTTCCACAGGCAGTAGACATTATAAAAATTAGAGCCATCAAAGAGTATTTCATACTTATCCTTAAAATATTAAAGCAATTAAATGCTATTTGATCCACTACCAACTTTACTTTCCCAAAGTACCCGGATTATTTCCCAATCACCTGTTTATCTTTTCATAAAGCCTAAAAAAAGCCACCCTAGGGTGGCTTCTATCATACTCAATATACCGCTATCCTTTATGGGCCGGGTATGACGTGGTCGCAGGGCTGCATGGCGCTGTAGGAGGTCATGCTGGGGATACCGGGCCCGCTGCTATAGGTTTGTATGGAGTAGTAAGCCCCTACGGTGAGGTTGGCACTGCCTACCTTAATGAGCATAAGGGCTCCGTCACAGGTATAGAAAATGATGGTGTCGCTGGAGTAGTACTGCTCTACCCTGCCCTGGTATGTGGTATAGGCGTAGCGGGCTTCCGAAACCTTTTCTGTTGCTGAAGCAGCTCCGGCAAAACTGAAGGTACCCGGCAACAACATAAGTGCACTTAGTGCAATGGCGCTTATAATCTTTCTCATAGCTTTATTATTTAAGTGATATATTCCTCATATGAGGCCTGGTAAGATAAGGCATAAAGCAGAGACTTAACAAAACTGAGGCGGTGTATGGGTATGTATTCTTATCACAAAGGTAGGCCTCTTAGGGGATTGGATAAAAGAGGTAGAACATGACAAGACCTAATTGAGATGTAAATAGCTGTAGGTGAAGTGGATAAATCAATAGTATAATTTGAATTGATTTAAAAGTTTTTTACTTTAAAGGTAATAAGTGGCAGGGTTTGCCTGCCCGTATTAATTTTTTTTTTAACCAAACACCCTTAACTTTTATGAAGAAAGAAAAAATGACCCTGAGTGACCTTAAGGTCAACAGTTTTGTGACCGGTACTGAAAAAGTAACCGGAGGACGGTGGTCCATTTTTGACTGTCCGCACACAGGGGCCCCTACCCTCGACTATCTGGGTTGTAATTCCCTAAATGACTTTTACTGCGATTTGCAGCCCGATACCGGCCGCGATGATGGCTTTAATTGATAATAGTAAGCCCCTGACCTTTCCGGTCAGGGGCTTTTTTTTATTAATCGAATTAAAACCACCGTCTTAGACGGTGGTCATGTTTGAGGGCTATGCCAGTAGGGGTATATTGTGGAATGAGCAAGTATCGTAAGCTATCGCATAGCTTTTACTATTGTGTCTATCATGTAGTATGGACCCCGAAGTACCGCCACCGTATACTTCGTGATATTGTTGCAGATACGTTGGAGAATAAGATAAAGACGATATGTGAATGGAAGGAGGTCAAGGTAGAAGAGTTGAACATTCAGCCAGATCACGTTCATTTGGTATGTAGTATACCTCCGAAACTTAGTGTATCAGACTTCATGGGTATTCTCAAGGGTAAGACAGCGATCATGATGTTTAAGAACTTCAAGAGTCTTCGCAGAAAACCCTATTGGGGCAATCATTTTTGGTCACGAGGCTATTTTGTAAGTACGGTAGGCATAGATGAAGAAAAGATAAAGCGGTATGTTAAGTATCAGGAGAAGGAAGATAAGAAAGAGGATGGGGATATAGATATCCCGCTATTCGATAACTGCCTATCCCCCTTTGGGGGTAATAACCATTGAAAACCCCCTCCTTTGGTGGGGGTAATTTATTATGTGTTGTCTCTACTCAAGTTTGTATGCTTTTAGGCTACAATTAGCACCTTTCTCCTTATTCGTTAGCCCTGTCTATCCTCCCTATTTTCAGGTATTTTTCCAAAAAAATGTAAGTGCTGGGCAAGTCTGTAGATTTTTTTACGTACTTTTTATGTAAGAAAATCAATAAAAGTTAACAAAAAAGTAATGGCACGGATGCTCAACCTATTCAGCCATTATTTGGTCAACTGATTATCAACCTGCTTCAAACATGAGACAGCACTACTTCCTTTTAGCAAGGGTGGCCACCCTTAGTACGTTATGCCTATGTCCTATTATGAACGTATTTGGCCAAAGCGGTTGCGGCACACCCCAGGTGCGCGCCGGCACAGTGGGTAACACGGAGAGCTGCGACCCTATTGACTTTGGCTACATCATAGACAGGTACGAGTCCAATGACCCGAGTACAGTATACGTACTCGATTTTGGTGATGGCACCACCAGGGAATTAAGGCATAATGAACTGGACAGAGACGGTGAAATGATTATCCGCCATACCTATCAGGACATATCCTGCGAAAGTCCCTATGCCACAGACGGGGCATATACCTTTACCATTACAGCCACCGCCCCCTGCAATGAGCGGCCTAAGGTGGCTACGGTTTCCCCGGTGATAATCGGCAGCCCGCCTGTGCTGGATTTTAACCTGAGTTCACCGGTATGTATTAATGAGGCGGTCACCTTCTATAACCGATCTACCCCCGGTACCGATTTTAGTTGCAGCAGCGAGGCTACCTACGTGTGGGATTTTGGAGATGGTAGCCCTAAGGAGACAGTAGCTGAGAATCGCACGGTCAATCATACGTATACCCGGCAGGGAAGCTTTACTGTAACGCTAACGGTAAATCAGGATTGCGGCAGCCAGGATGTAAAAAAGCAGATAGTGGTTAGCGGTCCGCCTGCCCCGCGTTTTGACATCGGGCCTTCAGGTAATCAGGAAACGATAATAGATGATGAGGAGCCCCTCACTATCTACGCCCCTACCGACGCCTGCGTGCCTGTCATATTACCTTTGCGCAGCCTTACCTACGATCAGGGCCTAAATGAAGAGTGGTTTGTAGACTGGGAAGGAACCGGTGAAGCGGCTTTTAGCAATAATAGCGTCCGCGCCAGCGGGGAAACCGAGACCATAACCTTCACCGAGCCGGGTGATTACCGTGTGCACCTGATTACCACCACAGACTGCGGAACGGAAAGGAGCTGTGTGTCCGTAGAAATAGTGGATGAAGTAGCCCCGGAGCAGATTACCATAGCAGGGATCCCTGATGGTTGTGCACCAGCCACCATCAGTCCTTCCGTTGCCTTGCAGGGTGTCACAGGCTATGAGTGGAACCTCACCGCCCTCAGTGGCGGCCCGGCCCCCTCCCTGCCCAATGCCAACAGGGCCAATGCAGGCAGTGTGCAGCTTGCAGCAGGAGTGTATGAACTAAGCCTCCGGGTAAGTAACGAATGTGGCACCTCTGCCCCTGCCATCCGTACCTTTACCATTTCAGACCAGCCAGGGCCGGTAATAAGCCCTGCTTCAGCCTCCCTGTGTCCGGGAGAAGATGTCATGCTGCAAGTGGCGGCTCAGGCCGGCACAGTTTACCAATGGTATATCGATGGGGATAGCATCAGTGGAGCCACGGGGCCAACTGTATTAGCTGACGAAGCCGGGGAGTACACCGTAGGCGTGATGGTGACAGCCTCAGGATGCGAAGGGGTATCTGCTCCGGCCAGGGTCACGTTTAACTCACTGCCTCCCTCAGAGATCACCACCACATCCCCTACCCGCTTCTGCGCCGAAGAGCCTGTACGGTCAGAGCTGAGGGCTCCTTCCGGCCCCTATACCTACCAATGGGTAATAAATGGTAGCAATATAGACGGAGCTACGGACGCAACCTATACAGCTACCGAAGCCGGCACCTACCAGGTAAGCATAGACGATGGCCGGTGCAGCACTCTCTCGGATGGCCTGGAAATTATAGAGGGGACACCCCCCGTATTGGCTGCCAGTTCCCCTTCTGCTAATATCTGCCTGGGTGAGCGCACGGAGATTACAGCCTCAGGGGCGGAAACGTTTACCTGGTCACCGGCAGAGGGGCTCAGTGCCACCACGGGCAGTCAGGTAACGGCTTCTCCCCAGGCCACCACTGAGTACACCATAGTAGGTACAGATACATATGGCTGTACAGATACAACCTCCATCACAATACAGGTAGCTCCCCTGCCTAATACAGGGCTGGCCATGAGCCGGGATACGGTATGTGCAGGCGAGGCCGTAACGCTTACGGCAAGTGGGGGTAACGGCTATACCTGGACCAGCGACCCTACCCTTACCCCTGGAAGCAACGGCACGGCTACAGCAAGGCCAGCGGTAACCACTACCTACACCGTAAGAGCCAGGAGTGCCCGGGGCTGCGAAGGAGGTATCGCTTCCGTAACCGTGGTGGTGCGTGGCCTGCCGGACATATCACTGCAAGATCAGGAAGTATGTGTGGCCGATGCAGCGTTTATGCTGATGGCAGAAACCGGCACCGAAATAGAAGGTACCTGGTCTGCCAGTGGCCTGCCTTCGGGTAGCCTGACCGCTGAAGGCCTGTTTGATCCTGCGGTAGCGGGTGTGAACCTGAGCGGCCACGAGCTTACCTTTACTTACCGCACCACAGACCAATATGCCTGCGAGGGCTCAGTAAGCAAGCGTGTGGTGGTGCACCCCCTGCCACAGCCTGACTTTGCCCTGCCCGGTCGTGTATGTGTGGGGGAAGCCGTGGCACTGCAAAACCTGACTACGGTAGTAAACGGTAGCCCCTACACGTGGGCCTGGGACTTTGGAGATGGTAATACTACCAATGAGCAAAGCCCGCAAACCACCTTTGCCTCACCCGGTGAGTATACGGTGAAGCTGGCCGTGCAGGGCTTTGGTAATTGTATCGCTTCAGTAGAGAAGACCATAGAGGTGATAGATGGCCCGCTGGCAAGCTTTACGATGAGCACTGCTCCGGCTTCGGCCTGCGGACCCGTCACGGCCTCATTTACCAATTCCAGCCAGGGCGAAGCCCTGTCGTATAGGTGGGACTTCGGCCAGGGTGATACCTCTACCGCAAGTGAACCCGGCGATGTGGTATTCCCTCCCAGCCTGTATAATGACACCACCTATACCGTAAGCCTGGAGGTAACCAATCAATGTACCAGCAGCCGGCAGGAAAGAACCGTGCGGGTGCGGCCAGTCCCTACGGCCAGGCTGCTGCCAGCCGTGGATACCATCTGTGCAGACTTTCCCCTGGAGCTCAATAACTACACCCTGGGAAATGCTGACCGCTATGTGTGGGACTTTGGGGACGGTACGCCTCCCTTAGATACAGAGGAAACAGGTACGGTTACTCACGCTTTCCCCTATGACGGGGGCACCGATACCACCTATATAGTGACACTTACTGCCATCAACGATTGCGAGGACGATGTGGCAACCTACCCCGTAGTGGTAAAAGCCATAGAAGTGGAGGCGTTCTTTAATGCCGACCGCCTCAGGGGCTGTGCACCTCATACCGTAACGTTCTCAGCCAACCAGGACGAGGACAGCAATACGCTGACCTGGGACTGGGGCGATGGTAACCGCAGTGCAGGCGGGATAAGCCGGTCTTATACCTATGATAAACCGGGCACCTATACAGTAACACTCACAGTGGAAAACGGATGCCATGTGGACACATATGGCCAGGAAGTTTCCGTACTGCCCAGTCCTGAGGCTTCCTTTACCATGCCTGAAGCAGTGTGTGCCGGTGACCCGGTTACCCTTATCAATACCTCATCCGTACCGGAAGGGAGTGTGTGGACCTTCGGCGATAGCCGCCCACCCTACCGGGGGGCTAATCCGCCCGCCCAGGCTTATAGCGTACCGGGTACCTATACAGTTACCCTCTCGGTGACCGATCCGCTCTATAATTGCAAAACCACCGTGAGCCACGCAGTAAGAGTACTCCCCTATCCGGTGGCCTCATTTACTACAGATGAGTTGCTATGCGCCGGAGAAGCACCTGTGATTGTAAATAGCTCCACCGATGCCACACGCTACAGGTGGGTATTCCGTGCCCACGGAGAGACGGTTCAGGGCCATACGCCCACTCCCCCGGCTTACCAGCAACCCGGCCGGTATACGATTACGCTGGTGGCCGAAAATGAACTGGGCTGCAGCAGCCAGGCCAGCCAGGAAGTAGAGGTGGTCCGCTCCCCCGAGCCTGACTTTGAGATAGTCGTGCTGAGCGCCGATGACCGTGCCCCGGTGGAGGTGGACTTCGTAAACCTGACGGAGTTTCCTACAGAAGGTGAAGGCTCGTTCATCTGGCGTTTCGGGAATGGCAATACATCCGAGGGCTATGATAGCGGTGACGTTCAACTTTACACTAACCTCAGAGACTCTGCCAGAACCTATACAGTGACACTGGAGGCCACGTCGGCCGCCGGCTGCTCCCGTACGGTACAAAAACAGTTTGTCGTATACCCTCCGCCATGCACCGACTGGCTGGAGCTGCCTACTGTCTTCACCCCCAACCTGGACGACCTCAATGAAGTACTGAGGCCCCTTACCCCTAAGGACCCGCGCAGCTATAGGGTAATGAGTACAGATGATGGCCTTAAAGATTATCGCTTTCAGATATATACCCGGTGGGGAGAGATCATATATGAGTCTACCGATCCATCAGAAGGCTGGGACGGTAAAGGCTACGACGAGGGGGTTTACATTGCGCTGTTGCAGTACCGCTGCCGTGGTGAAGTCTACAAAAAGAAACAAGAGATCATATTAAAACGATAACCGGCCATGAAAAGAGTCTATCTGCTTTCGCTAGTCATAATCCTTGTGCTGACCGGTACCGAAGTGCTGGGCCAGGATCCCCAATTTTCACAGTTTTATAACAACCCTGTGCTCATCAATCCCGCAGCCGCGGGAGCTACCCGGGCAGCCAGAGTGGTGGTCTCTCACCGGAACCAATGGCCCAATGTTACCTCTATGATAACCCAAACAGCCACGTTCGATTATTTTCAGCCAATACAGCATAAGGACATCGGGCTTGGCTTTGGTTTAATAGCCGTGAAAGATCAGGCAGGTAATGCCCTCCGGCTAAAAAATGAAAGTCTTGGTCTTCAGGTAGCTATGGAAAAACCGATTGAAGATTACACCCGGTTGCGGGTAGGCGCCCAATATGTGCATAGCTGGAAATCGCTGACGGAGCATGTGGGTACAGTAACTTTTGAAGATCAACTGCTGTTCGGTGGCACCACCACCGAGGAACTGGGAGATTTACTTACCGGTGAAACCAGAAGCTATGGAAGCCTGAGCATGGGTATACTGGGTACTCATAAAAATGTATGGCTGGGACTGGGCTTACACCATCTTAATCAGCCTGATGCTTCTATAGCCAGTGCGGGAGATGACAATATGTACAGGTTACCTGTAAAGTATTTGCTGCATGGTGGAATAGAGCTGAACATTAAGAAAAGCCAGCAGAGAATACAGCAGGCCATTGTTTTACAGGGCCTGTACGCAAAACAAGGCCCTAACGAACAGTTTATTGGCGGAGTCAGGTATATGTATGGCCTTGATTTTAATAGCAGAAGGATGGCTCAGCAGAAAGATGTGACCCTCTCGGCAGGCTTATTCTTAAGATCCATTCCGCTATTTACCAGGATAGACCGGCCTATCTATAATACCGATGCTATCAGCGGACAGCTTGGGATAGAGTTTGAACTGAATAATATAAGTATGGATATAGGCTATGCATATGACTATGCCATTTCTAAACTAAACCCTAATCCAAGTAACGAAATCACGCTTTCTATTCGCTTCCTTAACCGGTTTATTTGGGGAGTGGACTGTAAAAAGCGCATGCAATGGAAAAACCGCAGCGAAACGGCTTATTTTCGCAGAGGACTGCGAAGGTAACAGCCATTTTTCGGAATTTATGAAGGTTTTTTTTCCACGAATAATTGGTGGTAAACCCTCATTTATGTTCTGAAAGGAAATGGTTATATTGATAGTGTATATTTAATGATATATCAAATCATACATTTTTCAACATAATTTTAAAAACCTATGAAAAAACGATTAAGTCTCGAAGAACTGGAAGTAACCAGCTTTGTAACAGAGTTTTCTCCCGAGCAAACCCATCTGTTTGCCGGAGGTGCCACGGCTACCTGTCTGGGCAGCGGGTGTCCTGAATACTGTAATACCCTGCGTGGTACTAAATGCATAACCGATAAGGAGCCCGTGGAGCCTATCGAAGAACCAGTACCTGTAACTGTGGTGGGAGCCTGATCCACATTATATTTTTACTCATATTATAATGCCTGTCTTATGCAGGCATTTTTTGTGAATACCTTAACAAATAAGTAGCGAATAAAATAATATATTGAAAGATGTATTTAATACCACAAAAAGCTATGAAGAAAGACAAACTTACGCTGAAAGAACTACAGGTATCCAGCTTTGCCACATCTGTAAATAATGAAATGGCTATGGGTGGTGCGCAAGCCAGCCCATAGAAATTATACATTTCATCGAACAGATGAACACCATCATATTACCTATACGACAGATGGTAATAACGTCTCTGTAAAATATTCGCGGATATGATAAATAATAGTGACCCTTTTAGTGATATAGCCCTCACTTTTTCAGGAGGTGGGTTTCGTGCGGCAGGCTTTTGCCTCGGTGTGCTGAGCTACATGAATAAGGTAGAGCACGACGGGCAACCGCTACTAAACCGTGTTAAGTACATATCCACCGTATCCGGCGGTACCATAACAGGGGCAGCTTATGCCCTCAAGGCTGCTGAAGGTAAAAGCTTTGAGGCTATATACGAGGAGATTTTTGCTTTCTTACAGGGCCGTCAGTTTCTGGATGACTCACTTAGGTTTCTGGAAGACGATAGCTGCTGGCAGGGAAGGCGTAAATCACTGATCAAAAGCTTTTCCAAAGGATATGATGCACTGGTAGGTGACGCCCGGCTGATGGATATACAGACAAGCCAGACCCATATTGAAGGAGTGACTTTTAACGCCACCGAATTTAATACCGGACTGCCCTTCCGCTTTCAGAATGAAGGCTTACTGGGCAACCTCAAAATAGCCAAAAATGACCGGGACCTGGAGGCAGCCCGGGAGCTTGTATTACTAAAAGATATTATTGCTGCCAGTTCCTGCTTTCCATTTGGTTTTGAGCCAATCATGTTTCCTGATGATTTTATCCCTTCTCACCATGAGGTGTACAAAAGATTAAAAGATAAGGCGCACTACAGATCAGGCATGGGCCTCATGGATGGGGGAATCGTGGACAATCAGGGGCTAAATGCGGTATCGAGTGCCCAGCGTAGAAGAGTCAGGAGCTCTGTACCTCATAATAAGTTTAGTCTGTTAATGATCAATGATGTAGCCAGCCACTATATGAACCCCTGGGTCGGTACGGAAGAAAACTATAAAAGGCCTGTCAACCATTCCACCCTCGAAAGCCTGAATATCAGCCGCTTTCTACCTGCTGCCCTGTCGGGCAAATTTAACTGGCTCTTCTATCTGCTATTAGTGGTATTAGCAGCATCGGTCGCCTGGCTATTACCTGCAAATGGACCCGTTGAAACCGGCGGGATCATATTTCTGTCTTTACTGGCCGGAGTGATAATAACATTCCTGGTAAGCAAGCGAATCATAAACCGGATCATCATAAAGAAAGTAAACTCCCTGAAGGGAAAGCTGCTCAGTAAGATCCCCGAGTTTTACTTACCCCTGCTTAGTAATTTTGATGAGCTTAAAATAGGCTTGCTGGAACGCATGCTGCAGGAGCGTATATCCTCTGTATTCCTTATGGTAACAGAAGTGTTTTTAAAGCAGGTAAGACGATTAAATTATAAGGTAATCTATCGTGATAAAAAGTGGGACTTTATGCGCATTACGAATACCATATATGAACTGACTCCCAGGGACCTGGCTTACCAATATGAAAATAATCGCTTTGGTGACCATTCATCGGTTATCAGAAAAAAAGAAAAAGAACTGGTGGTCCAGGTGAGCGAGGAAATGAAGGAAGTAGCTACCAGGGCCAGTAATATGGGGACCACCTTATGGTTTGAAAAAAAGCATGAGAAGGCACTACATGATTTAATTGCCTGCGGACAATTTACCACTTGTTTTAATTTGCTTACTTATCTTATAGAACTGGAACATCACCCTGAATCTCCCTGTAAAGACCTGTTTAATGCAGATGCTCCACTTACTCTATTGAGGAAAAGACTGGAGGATGATTGGAAAACCTTCTTAAAGACACCTGGGTTTATGCTAAATCAGTCCCGCTAATCAGGTTAAAGAGTTGGCCGGCCTCTCAGATACCTTGGCTTCACTCCTCCTGTCTTTTTACAACAATCCGCTAAAGCAATGATCCATACATTTCATGATAACCTCCTGAAAACCAAGTGTCCTGAACGCTGAAAATGCCTGCTGCCACCCCTCACTCACGGCCCGGCATAATACCTGTTGCCACATTTATTTAAACTTTCTGCAAATCTTACGCCGCCTTTTATAGAAGCCCGTTTCCCTATAGCTTTGCCTTCTGACGGATAATACATGAAGCTATTCTTAACGGGAATATTGCTCACCTTTGGCCATTTGGCCCTGGCGCAGCAGGACTTCCACACCATTCTGCCCGAAGGCAAAATTCCCCTCGACTTTACGCAGAGGAGCACATTCAAATACGATATCGACCGGGCATCCATCAGTGAGGATGACCAGCGGTTTGACCGGGAAAATAAAGACAAGTTTTACCTGGAGAGTAACTTCGGCATCGACGACTTTCTCAGCAGCGGAAGGGTACTGTTTAATGACCCTGTGACCAACTACCTGAACAGTGTGCTGTATGAGGTACTGAAAGATGATCCCCAGACCCGCAAGGAGGTGAGGGTGTATGCCGTAAAGTCTCACGTCCCCAATGCATTTGCCACCAACAATGGCATGATCTTCGTAAACCTGGGGCTGCTGGCCAAGCTGGAAAATGAGGCACAATTGGCTTACATCCTCTCCCACGAACTGATACACTACCGCGAACAGCATGTACTGAACAGCTATGTGAAAAATGAGCGTATCAGCGATGGCAGGGATGGTTACAAAGGGTTCTCTGAAGATGAGAAGCTTATTGCTCAAAGCTCCTATAGTAAGGAACTGGAGATAGAGGCAGATGCCAAAGGCTTTGATATTTATAAAGGTACTGCCTATAGCAAAGACTCCATGGACCGTATATTTGATATACTGGGCCAGGCAGACCAGCTTTTGCTGGACAGTGAGTTTGACTATGCCTTTTTTGAGTATGGTGACTACCGCCTGCCGGAGAAACTAAAGCTGACAGAATTTGCCCAATACGAAGTGAATGAAGCGTACGATGACGAGAAAAGTACGCACCCCAATACGGAGACACGGCGGGTGAACCTGCAGGAGCAACTGGCAGGGGTGGCTAACAAAGATGGAGCTACATTTATCTATGCGCGTGAGCGGTTTGACGAGGTAAAGCGTCTGGCGCGCTACGAACTATGCCGGCAGTACCTGTTGGACCGAGCCTATCATAAGGCCCTGTACCTGGCCTATGACCTGCTGCAGCAGGATCCGGAGTCAGTATACCTCCGCAAGTGTATCGCCAAGGCACTTTATGGGGCTACCTATAGCGGATGGAAAGAGAGTACCCGCGAGGTGCTGGTATCTGCTGAGATGCAGAAGATCGATCATCTGCTGGATGCTATGAGCGGCCGCGAGCTAAAGGTACTGGCCCTAAGCCAGCTATACCCGCTATACCGTGCAAACCGTGAAGATGCAGAGGTGCACCTTATGTTGAAGGACCTGATCACACGCCTCCAAAAGGATCACACCGACATAGTGGACAAGCTTTTCGCCTCATCGGGTGGCGAGGAAATGCAGTACTATCAGCATGCCTTTACCGGATTAGAGGGGCGTGAGGAGTTGATGACCCTCTTTGAAGAAAACGAGCCTGATACGGGGACAGAATTATACCAAAAGCGGAAAATGAGAAGTGAGGGCACCAAAGTGAACAGTACCCTGGTGCTTACGCCGGCATACATCAAGGTAAACCAGCGTAAAAAGGACATGATCCGCTACGCAGATGGCGAAGGTGTGCTGGTACAGATGGACGACAAGATCAGAAAGGTGTCTGATAAGCTGAAGATGGATAATGACGTGCTCAATGTACACGACATAGACCGTGATGACATCACTGATTTTCGAAGCCATGCCATACTGAACGAATGGCTGAATGAAAAACTTGGCTCCGGTGAGAGCACGATGGTGAGCCCCATACATAATGAGATGATGGCCGTGCTGGATACCTACGACCAGGACTACCTGACGATGGTGATGGCCATATCAGTAAAGGAAAAGGTAAAGGACAAAGGGATTAAAATAGCCTTTACGGTACTGATGCCTATATTTGCACCGGTCACCCTTCCTTCCCTTGTTAGCCCCAAATATACCTATCACCTGTCTATCACTTTTCACGGCGCTACTGAGTCAGTGGCCGGCGGGGATCTCCGTGCCATGAAATTCAAGGATACCAACTCACTAATGAGCTCTAACCTGTACTACACCCTCTTTAAACTGAAGCACGGAAAATGATGAAGAGATTTTATAGCATCCTATTCTGCCTGTTGCTTACCTCCGTGGCGGCACAGGCCCAGGTACCGGGCTTCATGGGGAAGCGGGCTTACTTTACGCTTGACCTGAACCCTACCCCTGCTCTGGCTAATCAGAATGTGAATAATACGATAACGGTGATCCTGGGAGACGATGCCCGCTACGATAAGCAAAATGTACTGGCTTTTAACTACCGGCCGCAGGTGAACCTCGAGTACCTGGTGGGCGAGCGCACAGCCATAGGGCTGAACTACAGCCTGCTGCAAACGGGCACCATGCGCAAAACCGATAAATTATTTGGCCGGGATGTGGAGCCAGATGTGTTACGCGGTACATCTGTAGGCCTGAATGTCCGCTTCTTTAATAAGGGGGAATCCATAGCCCCCATAGGCCTTTACCAGAACATAAAGCTTGAATACACTACGGTAAACACCTATGACGATAAGGCTTCTGACGAGCCCTTGTTTACTGATGACTTTAATCACTTTGTGTTCACCTATGGCATAGGGCGGCAGAAGGTAGTAGCTAACGCCATCGTACTGCGCATAGGCCTTGAGTTGGGCTACGCGGCTACGCCTAAAGCAGCCTTTGAGCCGATGGAAGAGTATACCCCGGTGGAGGAGGCTAATTACAATGTACACCGGAGCATGTTCGGCTACTATATATTCAGTATCAAACTAGGCATAGGCTCTTTGCTATTCTGATCATATGAGACATTCTTACCTTTTATATACACTGCTTTTCATTTTCGCATCCTGCATAGATTATGATATCATCCCTTTGCAGCATGGCGTTATCCCCACCTGTTCGGATGGCATACAAAACCAGAATGAACAAGGAGTGGACTGTGGAGGTCCCTGCAATACCGAGTGCTATGTGCCGCTAGCCTCGCCCTGTGGGGATAACCTGAATGATAATACCATAGTGGTAGTGGACGATGATGATATAGGTGTGGATGACCAAAACCTGACCACCATTACCTGCCAGCCGAATGAAGCGTTTGAGGAATACCGGTTTACCGGCCAGTCAATCAACGGTGAGATAGAGATTATACTGCATACGCTTGAAATACCCGCGCGTGAAGGCACATTCGACATTGAATGGAGCAGCAGTGATAATATAGCTGAAGTAACAGTAACCAATTACGGTGTGGACTGGTGGGCTCAGTCGGGTACCCTATACGTATTTAATACGCCCGATGGCCTCGTCCTGGAGTTTTGCGAAGCGAGCTTTCGCACCAATTTTGCTGACTACTACCCTGTAATGAGCGCCAAGGTTATCTGCAATTAGTCTTTGCCGGGGGCGCCGCCGGCTGTCCCCGGCCGGTGTTGGGTTAAAAACTCCCTGATGAGTCCGATATACTTATCCGGCTCCTCCCACCATATCTCGTGGCCTGCGTTTTCTATCATTTCGTAGCGACTGCGGGGGTAAAGCGCTGCATACTCATAGGCCGCGGAAAAAGGGATATGCTCACACTGCCCCTGTAGGATCAGGGCCGGAGCCTGCACGTTTTGCAGTGCCCGCCTTATTTCCGGCTGGTTTACCTGGTTAGTGGCCAGGTAGGCGTACAGGCCTCCCCCGCCCTCTTCCGGGAGTACATTGGCCGGGTCACACACCATGCCCCGGGTAAACTTAGCCGCCAGGTTATTAAGTACCTGGTCCATCTGCTCATCAGAGATCAGTTTCTTATCCAGCAGCAAAGCGCCCAGGGTGGCTACGATGGCCTTAGGCTTGGCCGCCGTGAGGTTCACATCATCTACAAAATCATAGGGATTACGAAACTGCAGGGTGTCCGGCGCAGGATACAGCGAGTCAAGGTCGGCATATTGTCCCTTTACCCTGCGATGAGGTAATAGCGTGCCCGGCGAGCTGAAGATCAGGCCGGCCACATGATCCGGATACCGGGCAGAATAGTGAGCGATGAGTATGCTGCCAAAGCTCTGTCCCATGAGTATGACCTGCCTGGCCCCTATCTTTTCCGTAATGACTTCATGAAGGTCCTGCAGATGCTTGTCAAAGCTAATGTCTGAGTAGCGTGGCATACGATCAGAAAGGCCTGAGCCGCGCTGGTCATACAGGTACACATCATGCCCCAGGGTGCTTATCTCAGCCATGGTTTCTATTATGCTGCTATGTACATACCCCCCAGGGCCGCCATGCAGAAATACGATAGGGGCAGCTCCGGCCGGGTCACCCGGCAGGTGCGTGTAGGCCAGCCGAAAGCCCTCCTTCATGTCCCAGTAGCGGGTGCTTTCACGGGGCGTGATGGGCAATACATCCACCGGCTCCGGTATAATGAGGAAGGCGATAAAAATGATCAGAAGCACACCTATAAGCAAGCCGGACCATTTCAGTAGTTTTTTCAGTAAAGACATATCACAGCATTTACCTATGAGATGCCTCCGACTAACGATCGGTTACACCAACCCCCTGAAAACCGGCGTGATTATGAATTTGTAGCCCCGGCGTGGACAAATCCTGGTAGGCTCATTGAGGTAATTCTCTGAGCCCCATCGGGGCGAAGCCTTTGTAGCACAATAGTCCCAAAAAAACCTAAGTGCCGTAGGCACGCAGCCCCTACTCCACCTGGCTTTATGCGCCGAGGCAGGCGAACCGCATAGCCTCAGACCTTAGTCCAGATACGGGTATTCAGGTTTAGCTCATGCACCAGCAGGGCATTAAGCTGAATGGTATTATACAGCATTAAAATTTGGCCAAACGATACATTGGACTTAGTGATCTCAGGCTCGAACAACTCCGTCTCGAAGGCCACCCCACAGTAAACCCTGTTACCCACGAAAGACACATTTATCTTGCGGTTAAACCGCTTGTGCAGTTCCAGGATGGCCTCCATAATAGTCGGTGTGAGCAGGTAGCGCGCCTCCACCTGGTCCGTAGAGGTCACATTGAAATACGCTTCAAATTCGGGATTTTCCATTTCTACCTCCCGCGGATCAGTGTCCTTTTTCAGGAAATCCAGGTTAATATTGAGGTTCAGTCCATAGATGTTTTTTTGCCTGACATAGGTCCGCCCTGAAAAATGCTTGTTAAAGTCTGCGTGAAAGAGCAGCCCCCAGAAAATAATGCGTGTAGATGAATTCTCCCCACCAGTGGAGTAGGTGGTTTTGATCTCTGAGCAGCGGAAGTCCGTTTTTTCGATACGGCCATAGATAAGGTCGTCCCCCTTAAAGTTGCTGTGCCTTTTGGTAAACAGGCCACTGCCCCAGTACTCCTCTTCCGTGAGGGACTCCTCCGCCTCGTAAGTCCATTCAGGGTTCACGAGCTTTACCAGCGTTTCCACTATCTGCTTTTTAAAGGTACGGCGGAATTCCTTGTACAAGGATACCGTGTAGATGACCAGGCCGATCGTGACCAGGATCATTATGATGCCGGCGGCAGGCAGGTTTAGCTGAAATAGCGTAAAGCTGATAGCAATGAGAAGTACAACGCCTATGGAAAGGTAGAGTATCTTCTTGCGGGGTCCCTCCAGTGCTTCCAGCTTTGCCTGCAGGGTATCCCTGAATACCCGGTCCAACTCCTCTGTGCTCAGAAACTTCATTTCTTGTTATTAAATAGCTCCTGCACGTTTACATTTTGCCTTTCGGCCTGGGTAGCCGTAAATACCTGCTTAGGTTTCAGGCCCATCCACCCCGCTACCATGTTTTGAGGGAAAACCTGAATGCCGTCGTTATATTCGGTAACCGTGGCATTATAAGCCCGCCGGGAGGCCGATATTTGTGCTTCTACCTCATTAAGGCTGCGCTGCAGGAGCTGGTAGTTTTCCTGCGCCCTGAGGTCAGGGTAGCCTTCGGCCACCGCCATCAGGTTATGCATGCGGCCGGAGATCTCCTCATCCAGCTGCATCTTTTCCTGCATGTTCATGGTGGACCACTTAGTTTCCGCACGCAGGGCCGTTACTCTTTCTATCAGTTCCCGCTCATGCGTTGTGTACTGCTGTACCGTACTCACCAGGTTGGGGATGAGGTCGTAGCGCTTTTTCAGTTGCGCATCCACCCCACCGGTGGCGTTATCTACCGCATTCCGCTTTTTTATCAGCGTATTATACATAAAGATAAACAGCAGCAATACTACAGCTACTATGATGGCGATCAGGCTTATCAGGTTCATCGTATGATCGTATGGGGTAAGTCCTTGTCAGATAAAGGAATTTTATTCATTTACTATCTGCAATATACACTATATCGGTGTGTATGCAGAGCAGCTTTTTATGAATGGTTCTCTTCGGCCACCTCACTTCTTTCAGGGTATGATGATCTTTTCCCTTATCGCTTTTATCACAAGACCGGCCGTGTTTTTTACATCTAGTTTCCCCATCAGGTTCTGGCGGTGCCCCTCTACCGTACGTGGACTTATAAAGAGGGTCTCGGCGATTTCCTGGGTGTTCATTTCCCTGCAAATAAGCTGCAGCACCTCCAGCTCCCGCGAGGTCAGACCCACCTGCTTTCGCAGGGTAGGCACTGACCTGGTTTTATTCCTAATACTTGCCAGCATGGCCAGGGTACTTTGGTCATTCACATAATAGCCTTTGGTGTATACCTCCCTGATAGCCTTCTCCAGTTCCTCCGCCTCTGTGTTCTTTACCAGGTAACCATGTGCTCCTGCCTCCAGCAGGCCGGAGATCATCCGCTCCTCATCATGCATGGTCAGAATAAGAATCCGCAAATGCGGGTGGCGTTGAAGGATTAGTCGTGTAGTCTCTATTCCATCCATTACCTCCATCTCCAGGTCCAGCAGCACTACATCCGCCTCAATATCAGGTAAGCTGTCTATCAGTTCCTGGCCATTCTGCACCGAAATGACCAGCTCAATACCCTGCATTTTGTGTATCAGTGACGTAAGGCCCTCCCTGAACAAGGCATGATCATCCGCCAGTGCCACAGATATAATCATAGGCTTATTCATGTCGTATCAGTATCATGGTTAATTGTGCCCGGGTTCGTCCCCCGGCCTGTAGGTATTGCACCTTTGCCCCTATGAGCTGGGCCCGTGTTTCAATATTACGCAGCCCCAGGCCGGTATTTTTCAGCTCAGGATTTACCTCGTAGCCTGGCCCATCGTCTTTATAAGTTAACCGCCACGCAGCATGCTTGCAGCTAATGCTAAGCCATAGCCTCGAGGGAGAAGCATATTTCAGTGAATTGCTAACCAGTTCCTGCACGATCCGGTATATAGCCAGTTCCTTATCATACGCCAGTACCGGCAGTCCGGGGGCAAACGCACAGGTTGTTTGTATATCACTTTCCGCATCTATTCGCTCCATAAGGCTCTGCAGGGCTTCCTGCAGGCCAAAATTTTTCAGTATTACAGGATGGAGATCATATGATATACGCCTTACCGTCTGAAGAGTATCATCCAGCAGCCGGCCCATTTTCTTACTTAGGACCAGTGACTCCTCTCTATCCCCCGTGCCTGCCTGGTTGGCATATAGTTTTATGGTAGAGAGCATCGCACCGATGTCATCGTGCAGGTCCCGGGCTATGCGGTTACGTTCTTTCTCCTGGCTTTGTACCGTGGCTTGGAGTAAGGCCTGCTGGTGACTGGCAAGGGCCTGGTTATGTTGCTTGTGCTGCTGCATGAGTTTACGCTGGTAGGCCACAAAAAAGACCACGAAGAATATGGCCATGGTAAACATGCCCAGCATGGCAAGGAGTAATACCTCCAGTACGGTCAGGGGCCCGGTCGTATCCATAGCGCTATGGTAAAGCTGAGGTAATGAAATACATTAAAAATAGCATGAACACCCCATGCCAGCCCGTTGGCATACTGCGCTTCCGTAAGCAGCCTGTTGCTTAGATGAAACAGGACCAGGCTACTGGCAAAATAGACCAGTACGCCGGAGTTTATCCAGAACATTGGGTTCTTTTCCAGCCGTTCATATTCAACTTTTTTAAGTAACTGGTAGAAGTACAATATAGATAATAGTATGAAGAAGACCGCGCTCAGGGTAAGGGCATGACTGTTAAAGGCTTTGAGGCCCTGGTACCACATATTCCACAATGCAAAAAGAAAAAATAAAGCCGTGGCCGTATCAAAGTAAATCGGTGGCAGGCCGCTTAATGCCCTGCGATACACCCGGCAGAGAAGGTAAAACTCTGCCAGGGCAAAAAAGTGAAATAGCGGCAGGTTGTTGATTTTATACACCCATAATATTCGGGAGGCGATCTCCACCAAGGCAGTTATCACAATGAGCAGAAATATAAGCCGCTGGACAGGGGTAAGAACGGGAAAGCGAAAAAGGCCTGCCAGAAGTGCCAGCCCTATCACATAATAGGGTATGACTAATAAGGTGGAGATGGTACTTTCCGGAACCAAAGTATTTGCTATTGACAGGTGGGCGGGCAGGGACTTATATATTCAAAAAGTGCCACGTAGCCGCTATCTACACCGGCGTCCGGTTCTGCTTTCATCACCTTTACTCCCCGCATAGCTATACCTCTAAGTACTTCATCGGGCTGCTGCGAGGTATAATGACACGCTACCACTATGGAGAAGCCAAACCTGGCATAGTCTCCCCACTTATTTTTATCCAGCCCGAAATATAGATCCAGCGCAGTGAGGTTATGGCGACCATTAACCATGAAATCAAATAAGGCCTGGTTTACATTGCCTGCCGTAAGTACATACTGATTCAATCTTCGATAAGCGCCTACACCTGTATCGCCCCCAATGACTGCCTCAAATGACTGGGCTAGAGTCAGGTTATCTGCCAATAGCCAGTTTTGGCAAAGGTTCTGCATGAACTGATAAGGTATGGACGAAGCCCCATGCTCAATAAAGGGCTTTTCATCGGCTGATGATAGTATAGGCTGAAGTACACTATGCCTCCTGCTATGAGTACCTAGACAGACGGTAACAAAGGGGCACACCTTATTGTCATCAGCACCTAATATAAAGTGTATAGCTGTTACTTCTTCCGGGTCTTTTTGGGGCAGGATATGGCTTATGTCTTGTTTTTTTAAGCTAAACCCCCTTAATCTTTTACCATCATGCTCATGAAACAGCCCGTAGAGCGTATTGGTAGAGGTGTGGAGCCAGTTTTGGTGGTAGGCGTTCCATATACTTTCCGATGTGGGGTGAGTAGTTGCGTTTTTCATGGTGCTACGTCATTATAAATGAAAAGGTCAGGTAGCCGGCACGTAGGATAATATACCCAAGCTTGTTCAAATTATTACACTATGGGTCATAAATAAGGGAAGACCCGGTGCCGGACCTTCCCTTAGCAGCAAGCCTGAGTTAATCCTGCCGTTTAAAATCCATTTTGTAGGGTTTTACTTCGCCTCCATCTGTGAACCCATAAGCCAGTTTGATCTTTTTATAGGTTTCACTGTCCGTGCTTCCGGAGCCACCTATAAATTTATCTGACGAATCTAACTGTCCGGAGAACTGCAGGTTAGTAAGCTGGTCGTTCACAAGGTATTGTATTTTGATAGGGATCAAAACATGGTCTGTCTCGATAGTACCGTCTGCTGTACCACTTTTGTTATTAGCATCGCTTATTTTCAGGACATACTTTTTGTCTGAAGAGTAATAATTTCCGTCTAGGGTCATAGTCTTATGTATTATGATGTATTCCTACTCTGTAAGCTTTTCGGAAAACGCTGTAACCGCGATAGCTATCTTAAAGATTACATCATAAAGGTGCGCATATATAAGCCCTAAGGTAAGCGGGGAAATTACCATTTCGAATACGTAGAACTACGTGTTTTACCTTAGCCCGTAGCGCTACGGAGCCCAGGCGGGACAGTATGGGCAAGAAAATGATGCGTAGAGAGTGAGGTGCAGGTTACGTGATAAAATGACAAAAGCCACGGGGCCCGCCTTGTACATACTAAGACGGGCCCCGTGGCTTCTAAAAATCGTACAGAAAAGACAGCTTATTCAGCGTCTTCCGGCATATAGGGCAGTAGTGCCTCCCTCCATATTTCATAGCCCTTCTCGTTCATGTGCAGGTTATCCTCCACAAAGATGTCAGTATATACCTCCCCGTTTTCATCCAGCATAGGCGTCCATACATCCACGTATTCTGTATTGTCAGTGCTTTCGGCAAGCTCTTTAAGCCCCTGGTTCAGGGTAACATACTGGTCTTTCAGGTGCCAGCGGGCTACACTGGGTTTGGCAGAGATGAACGCCACAGGCACACCCGGTAGCTGTTGCTCCAGCATTTGACGCAGGGTGGCGGCCTCTTCCAGTATTTCGGCAGGATCCTCCCCTGCTTCTATATCATTGTCCCCTTCATATATAAATACCTTTACCGGATCATAAGGTAATATGAGCTTGTCGTAATAGTACATGAGGTCCGAGAACTGAGAGCCGCCAAAGCCCCTGTTCAGTACATTATGATCCGGAAAATGCTCTGCCAGGTCTTTATACATCCTGACTGATGAGCTGCCGGTAAATAGCACAATGTTATCACCGGGAGGGTTTTCCATGTCTTCCTGTTCAAAGCGGGTTACCTCTCCCTCAAACCGCTCAGGGCCATTTTGTGCCAAGGACAGGGTGGAAGTTAATGTAAAGACAAAAGCCAGTGCAAAGAGCAGTACGTAGCGCATAGTATATTGTTTTATTAAGATCAATATACAAATTATGCCGGGGTGGAAATGTTTTACCCGGCCCTGAAATTTTGGTTTGCAGGATTTTAGAAAAGTAGTCATGGATTGACCGGGGCGGAGTTTCTATTCAAACCGGTCGCAGATGCTTATGTGATAAGCCAATGATCTTGCTACATTGAGAAGGTGTAATAATAGCTTTTTTGATTTTCCTCATCGTACCAATAAAACCGGTAAGACTGGCCGTCCGACCAGTTATATTCAGAGAGATTACCAACCCTTTCTTCATCCCACCATTCGAATTCATAGATTACCTTATAAGGATGGTCAAAGTATACCGTATCACTTCTCAGCGCCAGCCTTTCTATGATCTTTTCAGCAGTGGCCCGGGAGCAGTTAAAGGCGAACAGATAGCCTGTATCAATACCTATAGCATCGTCAAAACAGTAGATGTTATTTACATCCTCAGATACCGGTACCAGGAGAAAGTCTTCGAACCGGGCTTTATTTGCCTCGGTATCGGCCTTATATGCGTTGAAGGGGGGAAACACCCTTTCTATGCCTGCACTGACAAATCCTTTCAATTTATTAATCGAATTAAAACCACCGTCTTAGACGGTGGTCATGTTTGAGGGCTATGCCAGTAGGGGTATATTGTGGAATGAGCAAGTATCGTAAGCTATCGCATAGCTTTTACTATTGTGTCTATCATGTAGTATGGACCCCGAAGTACCGCCACCGTATACTTCGTGATATTGTTGCAGATACGTTGGAGAATAAGATAAAGACGATATGTGAATGGAAGGAGGTCAAGGTAGAAGAGTTGAACATTCAGCCAGATCACGTTCATTTGGTATGTAGTATACCTCCGAAACTTAGTGTATCAGACTTCATGGGTATTCTCAAGGGTAAGACAGCGATCATGATGTTTAAGAACTTCAAGAGTCTTCGCAGAAAACCCTATTGGGGCAATCATTTTTGGTCACGAGGCTATTTTGTAAGTACGGTAGGCATAGATGAAGAAAAGATAAAGCGGTATGTTAAGTATCAGGAGAAGGAAGATAAGAAAGAGGATGGGGATATAGATATCCCGCTATTCGATAACTGACTATCCCCCTTTGGGGGTAATAACCATTGAAAACCCCCTCCTTTGGTGGGGGTAATTTATTTTCCGCCCGCTTAGCATAGCTGTCTATTTTAGCCTCTGCCCTATCGGCCACATGTGTTGCCTTAGTTATCGTCCTGTCTTTGGTTCGCTCCGCTTCATCAGTCACCCGGTCACATGATAACAGCGCCAGTCCAAAGGTACTCAGAAGGATGATTGCGGAAATATTCAGGCTAGACAGGTTCATAAAAGATTATTTCATCATAGGTTTCAGCTAGAGCTAAGGTACTACCTGTCGGGTGGAAAATGAAGATTCGTTTTTAATTAAGTGGTATAGCCCTCATGATTAATCTAATCCGCGACAGAAAACCGGTAGGTCGTCTCTGAGTAAAAGGCATCACCTGGCTGGAGAATGGTAGAGGGAAACTCCGGGTGATTAGGTGAATCCGGGAAATGCTGTGTTTCCAGGGCCAGACCAGAGTAGCGCCCGAAGTGCCGTCCTCCGGCATATAGCTCTTCGGAGGGGGGAAAATTACCTGAAAAGAACTGCATGCCAGGTTCAGTAGTAAGCACCTCCATTTGCCTTCCGCTTTCCGGGTGCCATAGGCGGGCGCTGACCACATTCGTACCCGGTTCTTTTAGTATCCAGCAGTGGTCATAGCCTTTGGTAGCGGCTAGGGCCGGGTCATCAATGCGCTCCCCTACCTCTTTAGGCCCGGTGAAATCAAAGGGCGTACCCTCCACCCTCAGCGGGCCATTAGTGGGTATGCCCGTACCATCCACAGGCAAATAGTGTTCACCCCTGAGGGTAAGCACATGGTCTGTGATGGCAGAAGTCCTGTCTCCAGACAGGTTAAAGTAGCTGTGGTGGCTGGGGTTAATTACCGTTAGGTGCTTGGTTTCTGCCTGGTAGCTCACCTTCATGGATGTGGGCGTAAAGGTGTAAATTACCCGTATTTGCAGGTCTCCGGGGAAGCCCTCCTCCCCATCCGGGCTGTGGTATGAAAAAGTGAGAGTGCAGGCACCTTCAGATGATTCGATATCCTCCAGCCCCCATATCTTTTTATCAAACCCTTCCGTCCCTCCATGCAGTGTGTTGGGACCATGATTAGTCCGCAGGGTATACTCTGTCTCATTGAGGGTAAATTTACCCCCTGCAATGCGGTTAGCATATCGCCCCACCGTAGCACCAAAGTACCTGTTATCCTTTACGTAGTCTTCCAGCCGGTCATAGCCTAGCACTATACTCCTGAGTGTTCCCTCCCGGTCCGGCACCTTCAGGTTCATGAGCGTGGCGCCATAGTTCATTACCGTGGCCTCCAGTTTTCCGGGAAAGCGGATAGTCCACTGCGTTACCTCATTTCCTTTCAGTTCTCCGGGAGTACTTATCTTTATCTCAGGCATATAATTTTCATTTTTTACTATAAGTACGTGCAGCCAGGCCTTTCGTTCAAAGATTTAACTGTATGTAAGTGGCAGGACGGCGAGCATTAGAAGGTAAACAGTACCTGCCAAAAGATTATATGATAATGCCGGGCTTACAGCATAAGGATAAATATCAGATAGGGTCCAGACTTTAAAAGTCATATAACAGAAAAAGATGCTGAGAATGGAAAAGGTCAGTAAGAACGCTCCCCTCCACATTCTGCTGGTGCGGCTTTGGCGATCCACGAATAAGGCCAGGTAGGAAAAAAAACTAAGCCATACTGTGAGTAATATGATGGCATAAAGCGGTGAAACCACCACGTAGGTGTCATAAAACTGTATATCAGGTAATTCGCTGAAGGTGAAGCTGGTAGGCCATCCTATCAGCGCAACACTTATTATCAGACACAGCAATATGGGAAGTAAGATTCTCGGCTTAGTCATTTCCTGCAAAATAAGCCTTTTCTTCCTGCCCGAAATCTTAAATTTCAGCCATTCACTACAGGTACAGGTCAAAATAAAAATGCCTGCATGATACAGGCATTTTCATAGTCAGATGATTCGCTTACAGCTTACTTCTTCAGGAAATCGATCAGCGTCTTATTCAGCTCCTCGCGGTGGGTCAGGTTCAGGCCATGGGGGCCGCCGCTTACCTTATGGTAGGTATTGTCCGGAATTAGCTCCGCCGCCTGGTCACCCGCCGTCTCTATCGGGACAATGCCGTCCGTGTCCCCATGTATAATGAGCGTAGGCACCGTTACATTTTGACACTCCGGCCGAAAGTCCGTACCACCCCAGCTTTTGGCGCACTCGATAGTGGCCCGTGGTGAAGCATGTGAGGCAATGCTCCATGCATAGTGCAGTTGTTGCTTGCTCACCCCCGTCTTTTCGGCATTAAAAAAGTTACTGGCAAAGTCTTCCATAAAGCCTACCCTGTCCGTATGTAGCGCTTCCATGATCTCGTTTACCGCCTCTTCAGGCACCCCATCAGGGTTGTCGTCCTTCTTCGCTACCAGTGGTATAATAGATGAGATAAGGACCGCTTTGGCTATGCGGTCATTGCCATAATCCGTAAAGTAGCGAACCACTTCGCCCCCACCCATGGAGAAGCCTACTATGATGCAATCCTTCAGATCCAGTTTCAGGATTAGCGTGCGCAGGTCACGGGCCAGCGTGCTGTAATCATATGCGTCGTAAGGTTTGGACGATTCGCCGAAGCCGCGCCGGTCATAAGCTATGGCCCTGAATCCCGCATCTGCAATATCCTGCATCTGCGGCTCCCATGCCTTATGGCTTAGTGGCCAGCCGTGGATGAGTATGACGGGCTGTCCCTGTCCGTAGTCCTGGTAAAAAAGGCGGAGATTTTCTCCATTTTGTTTATCGTCTAATGAGATATATCCCATGATTCATTGCTGTTTGGTTGGTTAAAAAATGTATGGACATACAACAGCCATGTCTGGCATTTGTTAAGTCCGGGACAGATACAGCTTGCGTTTATGAGTTTGTAAATCAATGGCTTATGTAAAAGCAATGAGGCCTGCGACAGAATGTCAGCAGGCCCCATACCTGAACCGGAAATAGGTGAGAGTAAGCAGAACGCGGGGTCAGGTGATCAGCATCATATACAATGGTATGCCTATGGTGATATTGACCGGAAAGGTAATGGCCAGTGCCATAGGAATGTACAGAGCCGGATTTGCTTGCGGTGCTGCGATCTTCATGGCAGCAGGCACCGCTATGTATGAGGCACTCGCCGCAAGGATGGCAAAGAGCAGGCGGTTACCTATGCTCTCCGTGATCATGCCGCTGCACAGCGCCACGGTGCAGCCATTCACCAGCGGAACGATCACCGCAAAGACAAAAGAGAACCAGCCGTTTTGCATAAAGGAGGCCAGCCTGCGCCCTGTAGTGATGCCCATGTCCAGCAGAAATACGGCCAGAAACCCTTTAAAGATGTCAGTCGTAAAAGGCTTGATTCCCTGGGCCTGCTCCTCGCTGGCAATGAAGCCGATGGCCAGGCTACCCATTATGAGGAACACGCTACCATTGGTAACCGAGTGCCTCAGCAGGTTAGAGAAGGAAGGTTTTTCTACACTCTCCTTATCGAACCAAGCCATGAGCAGCACACCTATGATGATGCTGGGGGCCTCCATCAGGGCCATCACCGCCACCATATGTCCGCCAAATTCCAGGTGCCTTATATCCAGGAAAGACACGGTGGTGACAAAGGTTACAGCACTTACACTACCATAGGCCGCGGCTATGGCGCCCGCATTTGCCACCCCGAGCTTTCGCTTAAGTATGAAGAAGGTATATAATGGCACGAGCAGCGCCAGTATGATTCCGAAAAATAAACTGTAGAATATCTCTGCACCCAGGTCACTGTGAGCCAGCTCCTGCCCGCCCTTAAACCCGATGGCAAAGAGCAGGTACAGAGAGATAAATTTGGACGAATTGGCCGGTATGGAAAGATCACTTTTAAACCGTACCGCCAGTATGCCCAGGAAGAAGAACAGCAGTGCAGGGTTACGTAAATTATCAAGTAAGAGGTCTATATCCATGACAGGTTATGCCTTCAGTGCTACTTGTTCCTCACTTATTTCTTTGAGTTCATTCGTATGGCTATTTAGTACAAAGCCCTTCAGGCTTATTTCCCCGGACCTGATTTTATCAGCCAGTACCGGAGCGTCAGCCAGAACACCCATTTGATGCTCTATATTTACCATAGCCAGGGTTTCTCTGATGGTGTGAATATCCATTTTACTGGAAAACCTGTGCAAGTTGTCCTGGAAAAGCTCATGAAGGAAAATATTCTCGCTGCATTTATATGCATGCTTTGCTCTGATCGATTCTTTTATGAATGTACACTGGCTATCCTGTATGAGGCAGATTTCTTCGATATTCTCTCGCTCACACATTTTATTTAACACATTGGCATAGTCAGGTGAAGGCTTATCCACCACCAGACCCAGCGAGGTAAGGAAGAAGTGCTCACCATCGAAATTCTCCCTGATTGTATTCTCGATAAAGCACTCGGGACATATAAAAAATAATCTGTTCATCGTGTCTGTAGATAATGGTGATTAGTGATTTTGTTGATTATTACTGACCCTGGCCCAGAGAGTAGCCCCTTTCGCCATCAAAGTCATAGAGGTTTTCGGTTTTGATGATATCGAGTCCGTGCTCCAGGGCCTTTTGCAGGAGTTGGGGGATAGACTCAGGTGTTGCCGGCGAGCCATCTTCGTGCTCGTAGCGACAGCGCCAGTGGTCTGTACAAAAAGTCTCCTCAAAGCCTTCGGGCCATACTTTTACCCCACGGTTGGTGATCATTTTCAGGCTTATGCCATTATTCAGGCGCTGCAGTTTTTCCGCCAGTTCGTCAGGGTTACTTCCTTTCCAGTCTACGAATACATCCACCCCTTTTAGCAACTTGCGGGTGTCTGGTTTACGCTTGTAGGCGGGTAAGGTCAGTTTTATGTTCTTATCAAAGTGAACTACCGGCAAGTGCTCAGGTACCTGGCCCAGGTGACTGATCACCGCATCGGCAAACTCACTGGTTCCTACCTTTTGCGTACTCTTTTCACTGTAGATGTCAGCCGTGTGGATGCCTTTTTCTATCGTGAGCGTCCAGGCATTCGTAATTTTCTCAGCTATCTCCGGCATGCCTATCTGTGAGAGCATGAGGCAGGCTGCTCTGAGTAAGCCGCTGGGGTTAGCTACATTCTGGCCGGCAATGGGAGGGGCTGATCCGTGCACCGCTTCAAACATAGCGCAGCTTTCGCCGATATTGGCCGATCCTGCCATACCTACCGAGCCGCTTATCTGTGCTGCCACATCCGATATCACGTCGCCGTACAGGTTCGGGCTCACGATCACGTCGAACATCTCCGGCTTGTCGCTCAGCATCGCCGTACCGATATCGATGATCCATGTATCACTTTGTATGTCGGGGTACTCGGGGGCTATTTCCTTAAATACCCGGGCAAAGAGGCCGTCCGTCAGTTTCATGATATTGTCCTTTACAAAACAGCTCACTTTCTGACGCTTGTACAGGCGGGCGTATTCGAATGCGTAGCGGATGATCTTTTCACAGCCCGGGCGCGTGATCAGCTTCAGGCACTGTACCACCTCGTCCGTCTGCCGGTGTTCGATGCCTGCGTACAGGTCTTCCTCATTTTCACGGATAATCACCACGTCCATATCCGGGTGCTTGGTGGCCACATACGGATGAAAGCTGGTGCAGGGGCGCACGTTAGCATACAGTCCAAGCGACTTGCGCATGGTCACATTCAGGCTCTTATACCCTCCACCCTGGGGCGTGGTGATGGGCGCCTTCAGGAAGACCTTATTTTTACGAATGCTGTCCCAGGCTGCTTTGTCTATGCCGCTCGTGTTGCCCTGGCGGTAGAGCTGCTCCCCTATTTGTACCTCTTCATATTCCAGGTCTGCCCCGGAGGCTTTCAGTATTTTAAGGACGGCGTCCATGATCTCAGGACCAATACCATCTCCTTTTGCGATTGTGATTTTCTGTACCATGTGGTTCTGCGTTTATTACGATGGCACAAATATGGGCTTGGAAATTCATATATTTTAATTTATGTTTCCTATGGTTTACATAAAGAATATTTATGCATTACACATTCCATCAGCTCAGGGTCTTCCTGGAAGTAGTGAAGCAGCAGAGTATAACCAAGGCTGCAGAGGAAATGCACATGACCCAGCCGGCCCTGTCTATCCAGCTTAAAAACTTCCAGGCACAGTTTGATGTACCCCTTACCGGCATGTCCGGCAGGCAGTTATTTGTCACAGATTTCGGTAAAGAGATAGCGCTGCTGGCTGATAAATTACTGGAAGATGCCAACGCCATCGAGTACCGTACTAAGGCATACGAAGGCCTGGTTGCCGGTAAGCTCAAGATATCCTCTGCTTCTACAGGTAAGTACGTCATGCCCTATTTTCTCAGTGGCTTCATGCAAGAGCACCGTGGCATAGACCTGTCATTGGATGTGACCAATAAATCACGGGTACTTGAAAGTATGCGGGAAAATGAAGTAGACTTTGCCCTTGTGTCCGTACTCCCCGAGATGCTGGAAATTGAAGAAGAGACCCTGCTGGATAACCACCTGTACATGGTAGGCGCCAGCCGGGAAGAGGAAAGTGACAAGCCCATGATTTTTCGCGAAACAGGCTCCGCTACCCGCAAAGCAATGGATGAGTACCTGGAAAAAAAGCAGATCAGGAAGCCTATGGAGCTTACTTCTAACGAGGCCGTGAAGCAGGCGGTAATCGCAGGGCTGGGCTACAGCGTTATCCCCCTTATCGGTATCCATAATGAGCTCATGAATGAGCAACTGTACATCTACGAGCGGCCTGGCTTGCCGATTATAACCAAATGGCGACTTATCTGGTTGAAAAATAAGCTTCTATCCCCGGCCGCAACCGCCTATCTTAATTATGTAAGAGGGCATAAAGATCAGATTATCAGCGAAAAATTCGGCTGGGTAAAAAAGTACGTCAGGGAAACAAGCCTTCAGCCGTAATACGCTCCAGTCGATTAAATGCCCCTTGGCATTTGATTATGCCCCCCTGACATCATAAATTGATTTTTTTAACGAATTATACCCTATAGCATATGGTAAACAGCAGTGAAGCCCTGAAATTACTTAAGGAAGGAAATAAATCTTACAGAGAAGGAAAGTCGGCATTCCCTAACACCGACGTGGCCCGCCGCGACAGTGTGGTGGGTAGTCAGGAGCCCTTTGCTGTCATCATCGGATGTGCCGATAGCCGGGTGGTACCAGAGCTGGTGTTTGATACCGGCATAGGTGACCTGTTCGTGATCCGAGTGGCGGGTAATATTATAGATGATGCCGTTACCGCAAGTATCGAGTATGCCGTGAGCAACCTGGGCACCAAGCTGGTAGTCGTGCTGGGGCACGAAAGCTGCGGCGCCGTTACCGCTGCGGTAAATGAGGTGAAAGGAGGCCACCTGGATGCCCTTACTAAAGCCATAAGGCCGGCAGTGGAAACAGCCAGCAAGCAGGACGGTGATAAGGTAGACAACGCCATTCGCCAGAATGCCGTGAATATGACCAACCTGCTCCGCAATAGCGAACCGGTGATAAAGGACATGGTGGAAAACAAAGGTGTGGAAGTCGTACCCGCTTACTACTCACTCTCTACAGGTGAGGTAGAGTTCATCAATGTAGACCAAAATCACGTAGTAGCCTGATTTTCAGATTGGATACTTGCTAAAAAGAACTTATTCAGAAACCCTCCACGGAGGGTTTTTTCTATTCTCCCCGCCATAAAACAAGATGATACGGTTGCCATCCGGATCCCTCAGCCGTGCTTCCCGCCACAGCCAGCGCCTGTCTTCCGGCATTTCGTCAAAAGTAATGCCTTGCTCAGTCAGGCTATGGACCCTCTCGTCCAGGTCCTCACATTCGAAGTAGACATAAACCCCCTCGCCCTGCGGTAGCTCATCTACCTGGTGTATGGAAAAAGTAGATCCTCCGTCAGGACATTCAAAGCGGGCATAGTGCGGCAGGGAGCGAACAATGAGTATGAGACCCAGTGATTGATAAAATGGTACGGAGATACTGAGGTCGCGGGAAGGTACAGTTACCTGGTTCAGGTTCATAAAAAAAGACGGTTTTCTGCCGCTGCAAGCTACAAAAAACCGTCTTACGGTTGGAATTATATCTTAAAATCTGCCATAAACTCAGCATTCTCCTTGCTACTTTCCAGCGGAGAGCTGCCATCAAAGCGTTCCTGCTCTACAATGTAGTATTCCATGCCATTATCCTGAGCCGCTTTCAGGATGTTCCCGTAGTCGATCATGCCCGTGCCCAGCTGCGTGCTTGCCTGCGCTTCACTTTCCGGGGCGCTTTTCATACGGTCTTTAATATGGCACAGCTTCCAGCGGCCCGGGTAGTCGCGTAGCCACTTCACCGGATCTTCACCGGCCGTCACCACCCAGTAGATGTCCATCTCAAAGTCCACCAGCTCCGGATCCGTCTCTTCCATAAACAGCTTATGAGGAACCTCTCCCTCTATTTCTTTAAATGAATAGTCGTGGTTATGATAAGCAAAACCAAGGCCCGCATCCTGACATATCTTTCCATAGCGGTTAAAGTCTTCCGCCAGCTTACGGTAAGCGGCCAGGTCCTCCTGTGGACCCTCCCAGGGATCTACCAGGTAAGCTAGTCCTATCTCAGCTGCCTGGGCCGCTTTTTGCTCCGCATTTTCTTTAAAATTACAGTGGCTCGCCACCACCTTCATGCCCAGGTCCTGAATGTACGCAGCAAAGTCCGTATGGCTCATGCCCCACCACATACCCTGCTCACCGTCAAAACTTTCGATCTGCTTGTATCCGTATGAGGCCAGCTTTTCCAGTGTTCCTTTCGGGTCCTCTGCCATCGCTTCCTTTACCGTCCATAATTGTATACCAAAAGGCGCTATCGCGCTCATAGCGACCGCATCAGCCGAGTCTGTCGCAGTCGAATCCGCTGTGTTATCAGCGCTATTACCGCTCTTATTTTCACAACTGTAAAGCGGAGCCATCAGTCCCCCCAGGGCAACGCCACCCAGCGCATAGCCCCCTATTTTCAAAAAGGTTCTTCTGTCGGTTCTCTTCATTTTTGGTTTGGTCAGTGAGTTATACGGCCCAGGCGCGGTCGCCTTTTTCATAATCCGTGCAGCCATCGTAGCGGCCCGGCGTTTCTATGTAGCGAAGGGCTTCCGTAGCGCCTACTTGAGATGAAAAGTAGCCCAGTACAGTCAGCTCCTTCATCATTTTAAAATAGTGGATCGGAGGCTTTTCCTCATTTTTGCCAGGCATAGCCTTACGTTTTTTTGCCGCTTCCGCCATTTCCTCATTTATCCCGTTAAGGAAAGCCAGCTTTTCCTCCGGAGTGCCTAACATAAAGATCTTATCATGCTGCTCTTCAAAACCGTCCCGGATCTTCTGCAGACCACTCATAAACACCTGCTGCTCATCCGGTTCATAGCAGTCCCGCACCATCATAGCGATAAAGCTGCCGATGCCTACGGCCTTTGCTCCCGGTGTGTCCGTCTTAGGGATGATCGTCTCCCCTATTTCATTCAGCATCGCCAGGTCACGTTCTTCAAATTTCGGTCCGGTGTCCTCCTTTTTTTCGGTGTTCGCAGCCGTGTTTTCCGGACCGTCATCACAGCCCGTAAGGATGAGCTCCGTAGCTACGATAGCCCCGGCAGACCAGAGGGACATGACCCGGATAGCTTCTCTCCTTTTCATATGTTTCCTCTTTTAAGTTCTTCAAAAGCATGGTCCACAGCCCTCGCCGTGAGCGCCATGTATGTAAGCGAAGGGTTCTGGCACGCCCCCGAGGTCATACACGCCCCGTCTGTCACGTATACGTTCTTTGCTTCCCATACCTGGTTATACTCATTCAGTACCGAGGTCTTAGGGTCACGGCCCATACGAGCCGTGCCCATTTCATGGATGCCCTGCCCTATGGTGTAGCCCCTGTCAAAGGTAGATACGTTCTTTAACCCGGCGGCTTCCAGCATTTCGGCCGCATCGTTCATCATATCCACCCGCATTTTCTTCTCATTATCCTTGATGTCGCAGTCCATTACCAGCACAGGCAGGCCCCACTTATCCGTCTCGGTTTTGCTGAGTGATATTTTATTCTCATGGTAAGGAAGAATCTCACCAAAAGCCGTGATACCCATATTCCACGGCCCCGGTTCAGTCAGCGCATTCTTAAGGTCCTCCCCTATGCCCAGCTCCGCGATGTCGCGCTGCCAGTTGCTCCGGTTCGCACTGCCCTGGTAGCCAAAGCCCCGGATGTACGGCCGGTCATTGCCATTAAGGTTTCGGTATCGGGGTATGTATATGCCATTAGGTCGGCGGCCGTAGTAGTACTTATCCTCATAGCCTTCCACATCCCCTTCCGCACCCACGCGAAAGTGGTGGTCCATCACATTATGCCCCAGCTCGCCGGAGCTGCTGCCAAGCCCTTCAGGCCAGATGTCCGTAGCCGAGTTCATCAGCACCCAGGCTGAGTTGAGCGCCGAAGCACACACGAAAACCACCTTTGCTTTATAATGGTACGTTTTCTCCTCTATCGCATCCAGTATCTCCACCCCGGTGGCCTTTTGCGTGTCCTTATCATATAAGATACGTGTTACAATAGCCCAGGGGCGCAGGGTAAGGTTGCCCGTCTTCATAGCAGCCGGTAAGGTCGAGCTTTGCGTACTGAAGTAAGCACCAAAAGGACACCCCAGCCAGCACTTATTCCGGTACTGACACTGGTAGCGCCCCTCCAGCGGAGCCGTCAGATTAGCCGAGCGGCCTATGATCATGCGGCGTGCATCATTGTAGTGGTCACGGATGCGTTTGGCTACGTCCTTCTCCACGCAGGTCATTTCCATCGGCGGCAGAAACTCGCCATCAGGCAACTGTGGCAGGTTTTCCCTGGAGCCGTTTATACCCGAGAAGCGCTCCACCTTATCATACCAGGGGGCCACATCCTCATACCGGATAGGCCAGTCCACTGCTATGCCGTCTTTAGCATTAGCCTCGAAGTCCATCGGACTCAGGCGGTAGCTCTGCCGCCCCCACATTAGCGACCGGCCTCCTACATGATAGCCGCGGTACCAGTCAAAGGGCTTTTCCTCCACATAAGGGCTTTCCTTTTCATGTACCCAAAAGCCAGGGTTTTGCTCATTAAGCACATAGTCCCGCCTGAGTACCGGATGCTCCTTTATCATTTCCTGCGGCACCTTGCCACGGTGGGGAATATCCCACGGGTTTTTACGGGCACTTTCATAATCTTTGATGTGCTCGATGTTTTTGCCCCTTTCAAGCAGGAGGGTCTTCATACCCTTTTCAGTCAGTTCCTTTGCGGCCCACCCGCCGCTGATACCGGAACCTATTACGATCGCGTCATATTCCGTAGCTGCCATTTATTTCGTGTTCCTTATCTGTTACTATCCGTTACCCCAGTCCGCAGGTGGCAAAAGCCTTCTTCAGCGAGACCAGATTGTTTTTTTCTTTAGGAATAAATTCCTGAGCCACATAGCCTTTAAATCCTGTATCCGCTATGGCCTTCATGATGGCAGGGTAGTATAGCTCCTGCCCCTCGTCCGGCTCATTGCGGCCCGGCACCCCCGCCGTGTGGTAGTGCCCTATGTGTAGCTGGCTATCACGAAGGGTACGGATCACGTCCCCCTCCATTATCTGCATATGGTAGATGTCGTACAGCAGCTTAAAGTGCTCGCTGTCCAGCCGCCGGCACAGGTCTACACCCCAGGCCGTATGATCCGCCATGTAGTCCGGGTGGTCTACCTTACTGTTCAGCAGCTCCATGTGCAGTACCACACCGTATTGCTCCGCCAGGGGCAGCACCTCGCCTAGGCCTCTCACACAATTCTGCAGGCCCTCCTCTTCGCTCAGGCTACGCCGGTTGCCACTAAAGCATATCAGGTTCCTATATCCCGCCTCTGCCACCCGGGGTATCATGTCCCGGTAGTTTTTCACCAGGTCAGCATGGTGCGTCGTGTCCGCCCACCCATCCGTCAGGTTAAGTTCTGCCCCGTTACACATGCTCGAGTCCAGGCCGTGTTTCTTTAGCGTGTCCCAGTCATCCGGGCCCACCAGGTCTATTGCCTGGGCACCCATGCTTTTGACTTCTTTGCAAAGCCTGTTGAGCGACATACTGCCAAAGGTCCAGCGGCACACCGAGTGCCTGTAGGGAGTGGGAGCGCTGGTGACATAGCTCTGAGACGTTTCTGCAAGCGCTTCTACACCCCAGGCAGGCATAAGTGCCAGCGCCGCACCCCCTGCTGCCAGTTTTTTCAATGATGTGCGCCTGCTTTCCCCTTTCATACCTGAATGGGGTTTTCCTTCGAAGCATCCTTGCGGCGGTATACGGTACGCATGTAGACAAAGAGCCCCGCAAAGGCAAGAATGAGAATACCGGGTATGATGAGCGTGGCATTCAGCACTTCCGGGCCGGCAGCACTGCGGGCGGCCAGGTATTGCGTGGCCATCTCAGTGCCCTCCTGTGCATTTTTGTAGATATCCAGGTTGGCGCCTGCCGGTAGGCGCGTAAGCACCAGCCGGTCGTAAAACCCGCCCATGAACATCGTATAGATAGATACCGCAAACATACCGGCCCCACCAATAAGGCTGATCCCTACAGCCCCGGTCCTGGGCAGGTACTCGGCTACGAAGCCGATCATGGTGGGCCAGAAGTAACACACGCCGATACCGAATACCAGCGCACCGGCAAAAATAGCCGCTCCCGTCGTATTAGCGATGAGATAAAGCCCCAGAAAAGAAATGATAGCCGACGCCAGAAGCATGCCCGTAGTAGAGATTTTTTTCGCTACCGGCCCTGCCAGGCCACGCCCGATCACCATTACCCCCGTAGTCAGCATAAGCAACAGGATAGGGTTTTCCGTAACATTACTTAGCAAAAGAGGGCTCCACTGGTTCACAAACAGCTCAGTAATCGCCGTGCCGAACATGCAGATTACCATAAAGATAAATAGCGGGTTAAGCAAAGACCGGTACATCTCCCTGGATGAGACACCAATAGCCACACGCTCGGTGACGGGTAGCTCCTGGTAAAAGAACAGATGCCCGTAGGCTAGTGTAGGTAGTATCATGACCGCCATTTGCCATTGCCAGCCAATGCCCAATTTGTTGAAGAAAAAGACAACCAGAGAACCGATAACTATACCCGCCGGAAACCACAGGTGAAAGTGGTTGAGCTTGGTAGTTTTATTATCAGGATAGAGAGAAGCCACCAGAGGGTTACAGGCCGCCTCCACGGTGCCGTTGGCAATTCCTATAAGTAATGTGGAAATAAAGAGTGTCCAGTAGCCTGTACTGAAAATAGTCATCACAATGCCCACCAGGTGAAAAAAGAAGGCCAGCATCAGGATCTTTTTCATGCCGATGGCATCCACCAGCATGCCACCGATAATAACGGCGAGGGGAAAACTCCAGAATGCAGTGGCAGCGATATTAGCCAATTGTACGCCCGAGAGCTGAAACTCCGCTTCCCACTGGTTAAGCAGGCCGGCACGAATGCCGAAGGAGAGCGAGGTAACAAGTAAGGCGAGGCAACTGGCAAAAAATAACTTGGATCTTTGGGAGGATAGCATATTTACTATTTATTGCCTATTCTTCCTGTTAATATTCTGAAATTCATTCTTAGAAACAAATTTTTACTTCGTATAATAAATGAAAAGGCAAATACTTCGCATGGGAATGATCGGAGGTGGCCCGGGGTCTTTTATCGGAGCCATTCACCGTACCGCAGCACAAATGGACAGCCTGGTGCAACTGGTGTGCGGCACCTTTAGCAGCAAAATTGAAAAGTCACAGGAGATGGGACGTGAACTCAGCCTCTCCCCTAACCGCATATACCGGGACTATGAAGAAATGATCAGGCGGGAAAGTGAGTTGCCTGCCGATGAGCGGATGGATTTCGTAAGCATTGTAACGCCCAACCATGTGCACTTTGCCCCCGCAGCGGCTGCCCTCAGAGCCGGCTTTCATGTCGTGCTGGATAAGCCCATGACCCTCACCCTGGAGGAATCCAGAGAGCTGGCGAAGATCATCGATGAAACCAATATGTTTTTCTGCCTTACGCATACCTATACAGGTTACCCCATGGTAAAGCAGGCCCGGCAGATGGTACTGAACGGTGACTTTGGGAAGATTAGAAAGGTGTATGTCGAATACCCCCAGGGCTGGCTTAGTACCCCCCTCGAGCAGGAAGGCAATAAACAGGCCGGCTGGCGCACAGACCCGTCAAAAAGCGGCAAAGGCGGCGCCATGGGGGACATAGGCACCCATGCCTTTAACCTCGCAGAGTATGCCAGTGGCCTTAAAGTAAGCCATCTATGTGCAGACCTGCATACCAAAGTGCCCAACCGCGTGCTGGATGATGATGGCGCCATGCTCCTTCGCTTTGAGAACGGTGCCAGTGGTGTACTAATGGCTACCCAAATAGCTGCCGGTGAAGAAAATAATATTAAAGTACGCGTATACGGAGAGAAAGGAGGCCTGGAGTGGCAGCAGGAAGACCCCAATACCCTGCAGGTAAAGTGGCTGGATAAGCCCAAGCAAATCTACCGCACAGGTACCCCCTATGTGTCCTCCTACGCTTCAGCGAATGCCCGCACCCCCGCCGGCCACCCTGAGGGGTACCTCGAAGCTTTTGCAAACCACTACCGCAACTTTTCCCGCTCCCTCCTCGCCCGTCTCAATGGCGAGGAGCCCGAAAAGGAATGGCTGGACTATCCCGGCACCGAAGACGGCCTGCGTGGCATGGCCTTTGTCGAGCTCGCGGTGGAGAACAGCAAGCAGGGCCAAAAGTGGACGGAATTCAAGGTGTGAAACCCTAATGATTGATTTGCATAAATGACATCCGTAGAGACGCGATTTATCGCGTCTTGCCTCTTCTGGCAGCATGACCGTAAATAGGCGTGAAGCTGGTTAAAGAATGATAGATATATCACCTATAAAAACCTGATTTATTACGCCTTCCAGAATAATTGATGAAGATGTGTAAAATGAAAAAAGGAAGCCAAATGGCTTCCTTTTATATTATCATGGTCCTATGATACAATTCGTATCCGGACCTCCGGAGCATAACTCCGGCTGGTCTGCACTGTCCCCGGTAGGACAGTCATGAGTTGGTCCACAACCCGAACAGAAGGTCAGGTTTCCTCCACGTATGCCTTTGAGGCTCGTTGTGAAAGAATCCAGCGTCAGATCTTTTAGCTTCATTTTATCTTTTTTCATAATGATATATTAGTTAGTAGATGAACTTTTCTTTTCACAGTTTAATAGCCGGTTATGGTAAAGTGATTATGGAAAACCCAGGGAAATCCTGCCTTCTCTTTAATGTTTATCAAACACAATTAAAATAGACTTTTTTACCTGAAAAGCAAATAGGTATTGAAAGTGAGTATCATCCGTAGAGACGCGATTTATCACGTCTTGCCTCGTCTGGCAGGATAGCCGAATGAAAGTGTGAAAAGTTGGTAGTATTACCCTCTGACGAGATGTAAATTAAGAAAGGAAGCCATTTGGCTTCCTTTTATTTCTTGAAATAACTTATTAGCTAGGCGGAGGACACCCGTTAGCATATTGCGTATTTATTGACTTATTAAGCATTGTACCTTTACAGCTTGAAGTGTATTCAACTGAAACGGTAACATCTCCATTAATTGGAGGCTCAACTGTCAGGTATGAGGTGCCCTGCCCAGAGATAATTGTCGTATAGGGACTTACCGTCCACTGGTAGCTTCCGGAATTTGTGTCATCTGTAGTTGCCGCAAAACTAACGTAATCGCCGAAGCAATAATCATTCTCTTGTGTAAGCCCTATGGTAAAAGGAACTGCACAGTTTTTCGAGATATATAGGGTTGCCGTACATTGAGTGCCTTCTATTTCGCTTGACATAAAAGCCTCTATAGTTCCTCCGTTAAAATTAGATCCGAATTTTAATGTTACGGATTGGGACATCTGACCACTAGTTATCGATATATTTCCGCTTTTTACACTCCAGTACCTAAGATCAGATGTGACGTTAGTAGAATATGTATACGTTCCGCTTGTACCAGGATATACAGAAGAGCTTCCTTGAATACTACATACTTGAATTGGTGAAATATTGTAGATTTCACTGCAGACAGTTCCTTGATTATCAGAACCTATCGCACGAATGCTTCCTCCGTTAAAATAAGGTCCGAAGCTTAATGTAACATTAGAGGTGCCTTGTCCGCTGACAATTGAAATATCACCGCTTTGAATTGACCAGGTTACATCATTTAGATTTATGTTGGAATCATAAGTGTACGATTTTGTAGCGCCAGGTGCTACAGGTGAAGACCCTGAAATATTACAGTATGTAATTACTGTTTCCACATTATCTATCTGGCTAGAGGTTTTTTCCGGAGGCGTTAAGTTTTCTTTCTCACAAGAAAATAATGTTATCGTGAGAAAAGCCGTGATCAGGCTTATGTAATTGATTGATTTCATAATATATTCCGAAGTTATATTTTAATAAAATGGTCCACCTTCACAGTCGGCTCTAAAATCAGCATATTTCATAGTACTGGTCGGGTAATTGGGACAAGTAGTAGAAGTATGTACTAATGAAACCGAAAACCTTCCGGATTCCGGATAAGATTCGACTCGTAAGTATTTTGTACCCTGCCCACTCAGTATTGCAGCTCCTGAACTCACTGTCCAATCATAATAACCATCCTCTGAATTATCACTTGTGATTCCCCAAAAATTGAAGTTTTCGCCTGGACAGAATTCTTTTACTTGATATATGCTAATACTCGGCGGTGTACAGGTAACCATCTCATCTATCACAAACCTTTCTGCACAAGAATTTAATTCACCAATCGCTTCACACTCAATTATCCCTCCACTAAAATTTGGTCCAAAACTTAGACTGACAGTAGATGAGCTGCTCCCTGACACGATTGAAATATCACCGCTAACAATTGACCAATTATAAAACGGGTAGATCAATTCTGTGGTCATAGTATAATTGCCAGTGCTATTTCTCTCGGCATCGTTGCTTCCACTGATACTGCATTCGGCCGGTACATCTGATTGGTGTTCTGTATCAAATTTACTTTTGGAAGTGGGTTGAATTTCTTCCTCACCACAAGAGAATAATGCTATCGTGAGAAAAGCCATTACCAGGCCTAAGTAATTAATTGATTTCATAAATAGTCTTTCTTTACGGTTATTAAAAAATAGTATATTAATACAAAATATATTTATTCTGTTTGACAACAAAGGGTTAAGTTATAAATGATTATATACATCAGTGTGGTTTGATTTAGGTTTAATTAAATTAATTAACAAGGGTTGTTTCCAGAGATAGAATGATTGGTTGAAAGCTTCTAAATAGTAAACTGCTACAGTGCTACCTTGCCTTCGTGGAACATCATGATAGAATAGGATTACCGCTAAATTTATTACCTTTTAACCGGTAGAAGAATTACTACCTGTCAGAAAACCGTTTTTAGAGTATGATAAAGCAATTTTTTATAACTGTCGTGCTGGCTTTGTTGGTCACATCAGCTTTCGCCCAGGAATCGATCTTTGACAGATCGGAGGTCGTATCTCCTGAAATACATCAGGACGGATCGGTTACCTTCAGACTGTATTCACCAGAGGCAGAGGCGGTGCAGGTGACCGGCGACTTCCTTAACTCTCAGGATGGGGCCCGCCCTATGGCCATTATGCAGAAGGATGGCAAGGGCCTGTGGAGCTATACGACTGATGCGCTGGAATCAGAGCTTTACTCCTATAATCTGATGGTAGACGGCGTGAAGACCATAGACCCGAGCCATGCGCACACCATACGGGACGTAGCCAATATATTCAACTACTTTATTATCGAGGGTGATGACTACACGGAACTTTATAAGGTACATCAGGTGCCTCATGGCGCGGTGAGTTACGTATGGTACCCTTCGCCAATAGTGGAAAAGGACCGGCGCATGGCAGTATATACCCCACCCGGCTACGAAAGTGATGACAAAGACTACCCGGTCTTTTACCTGCTGCACGGTATGGGTGGCGATGAAGAGGCCTGGCTGGGACTGGGCCGGACAGCCCAGATCATGGATAACCTGATAGCGCAAGGGAAGGCAGAGCCCATGATAGTGGTCATGACGAACGGAAACGTAGCCCAGGAGGCAGCAGCCGGCATGGGCAGCGAAGGAATGGTACAACCTACTTTCGACCATCCGAATACAATGGACGGCCTGTTTGAAGAGTCTTTCACGGACGTAATGGCCTACGTGGAAAGCCACTACCGGGTAAAGGATGAAAAGAGCAGCCGTGCCATTGCAGGCCTGTCTATGGGTGGATTTCATGCCGCCAATATATCGCGGCACTACCCCAATACCTTCGATTACATCGGGCTCTTCTCCCCCGCCCTCCATGTAGACCTTTCGCAGTTTCCGGATGCCTTGGCCTACCAAAATGCTGACCAGAAACTCAGGCAACAGATGCAGGACGGCTATGAGCTATACTGGATCGCTATTGGCGAAAAAGACTTCGATGTGCTGCTGAAGGGGGTGGAGGACTATACGGCTAAGATGGATGATATGGGTATGGGCAGGTCTTATGAAGCAAAGAGAACGGAGGGTGGCCATACCTGGGTAAACTGGCGCAGGTATCTGGTTGATTTTACTCAGAGACTTTTTAAGTAGTTTAAGCAACAACAGATCGAAAGTTGCAAACTTTCTTTGCTTGTGCAGTTTCCAAGTTAGACCATGTTAAACTTGAAATAGGAAACAGTCAATCTATTTTTCAAGTCTGCTAACTAATTTCTCTACTTCGAAAAGTAAATCTGAAGTACATTTTGTAGATATATCAATTATTTCTGAGGAAGATATATACTGATCATATCCAGATGGTCTTTCAGTGGCTTACCATTAGCCGTCACACCCCCTATCAGGAGAGATCGCGTTTCGCCATAGGTAAGCGTATTACCTTCTATCACATTACTATGATAGTTCCACTCCATGCGGATCTTTTGCGCAAGTCTTTCCCTCGCATCCCGGTCAAGGGTGCCAAGTGAGTCAAGTTCAGCTTTAAGCGTGTCTATCTGCTCTATTTTTGCTAAAAGATCCATTTCATTTTACTGATGCCCGGATAAATAATGTAATTGATGGCTTATTAGATGCCAATTCTAATCAAAAAGGTCAAAATATCTTCTCTTCCAAAGCAATAACTCTCTATTTCCCTATTTTCCCCCAAAATTTCTATCTTACCCCTCGGGCACTAGCCACCATTTTTTATAATAGTCAACCGAACACACGAGTATGAAGACCATAAAGGGGCCGGGCATCTTTTTGGCCCAGTTTTTTGACGATCAGCAGGAACCTTTCAACAACCTGTCCAATATGTGCAAATGGGCCGCTGGCCTGGGGTACAAGGGCGTTCAGATACCCAGCAATGTTACCGGCCTGATGGACCTGGAAAAGGCCGCCAACAGCCAGGACTATGCCGATGAGCTGAAAGGTATAGTCAACGAAGCCGGCCTTGAGATCACCGAGCTTTCCGCTCATATACAAGGGCAACTCGTCGCCGTGCATCCTGCATACGATCTGCTCTTTGATAATTTCGGTCCTGCAGAAGCCCGGGGCAATGTGCAGGCCAAATCCGAGTGGGCCACCCGGCAGATGAAGTTCGCCGCCAAAGCCAGTCGCCGGCTAGGGCTCAACGCGTGTGCCGCTTTTAGTGGAGCCCTCTTGTGGCCCATGCTTTACCCGTGGCCTCAGCGCCCTGCCGGGCTCGTAGACCAGGGCTTTGCCGAACTCGGTAAACGCTGGAAGCCTATCCTCAATGCCTTTGAAGAAGAAGGGGTAGACGTGTGCTTCGAACTTCACCCGGGAGAAGACCTGCACGATGGCGTCACCTTCGAACGCTTTCTGGAAGAGGTGGGCGGCCACAGCCGCGCCAATATTCTATACGACCCCAGTCACTTCCTGCTACAGTGTATGGATTACCTGGAGTTTATCGACATTTACCATGAGCGTATCCGTATGTTCCATGTGAAGGATGCTGAGTTTAATCCCAGTGGCAGACAAGGCGTGTACGGAGGCTTCCAAGGCTGGGTAAAACGCGCCGGCCGCTTCCGCTCATTGGGCGATGGACAGGTGGACTTTACCGGAGTTTTCAGTAAACTTACGGAATACGGCTTCGACGGCTGGGCCGTGATGGAATGGGAGTGCGCCCTCAAAAGTGCCGAGCAGGGCGCTGAGGAAGGAGCAAACTTCATCAGCGACCATATCATACACACTACGGGCAAAGCCTTTGATGACTTTGCTGATGCCGGCAGTGATGCCGAAAAGAACAAAAGAATACTTGGAATAAACTGATATACATGCGTAACCTACTTTTTGCCGTTGCCCTGGTATGCCTGACGGCAGCGTGCGACGGAACTGAGAATGCCAAAGAGCAGGAAACCGGAGGAGGCACAACTGAAAAACCCACTCTCAGTGAAGAACCTTCACCTCAACTTACCGAGGTGCAGACCCGGGGAAAGAAGCTTATGGAAATGTCTACCTGCCCTACATGCCATGCCATTAATGAGAAGCTGGTTGGTCCCGCCTATGTAGATGTGGCCCGCCGTTATGATGAGGAGGCAGACACTACCCTTAGCTACCTGGCAGGCAAAGTAATAAATGGCGGAAAGGGAAACTGGGGTGAAGTGCCTATGACACCTAATCCGCAGGTCTCACAGGAAGAAGCGGAAGATATGGTCCGTTTTATTTTATCCTTAAACGATCAGGAATAATGAAGAACATCTATTTATCCTTTGCCGTGGCTTCCTGCATGCTGGTAGCCTGTGAGGGAGAGAACAAAAACAGCAACCAGGACAACCAAACGGCTATGACAGAAGATACCACCCAAAGCAGCCAGCCGGAGAGCGAATGGATCACCTTGTTCGATGGCGAAAGCCTGCAGGGCTGGCACCGCTATGGCGGCGAGCCCGTGGGCGATGCCTGGAAAGCAGTAGACGGTACCCTGCACCTGGACACTGCCGATGCCGCCTATGCTAATGGCGGCGGCGGTGACATTGTAACGGATGAGGAGTTTGAGGACTTTCACCTGGAACTTGAATGGAAGATCTCCGAAAACGGCAATAGCGGGATCATGTTCTATGTAAATGAGGATACCAGCAAGTACCAGTATCCCTACGAAAGCGGCCCGGAAATGCAGGTGCTGCACGATGAGGGGCACCCCGACGGGCAGATCGACAAGCACCAGGCAGGCGACCTTTACGACCTGATCAGGTCACAGGAAAAAGCCGCTAAGGGGCCGGGTGAATGGAATAAGGTGGACATCATAGCGCAGGATGGTAACCTGGAGCTTAAGCTTAATGGTACCACGACCGTACAGACCACCATGTGGGATGATAACTGGCGCGACCTGATCGCCGGTAGCAAGTTTGCCGAGTGGGATGGTTTTGGCACCTACAAAAAGGGCCATATTGTGCTGCAGGATCATGATGACAATGTTTGGTTCCGCAACATCCGGATCAAGAGATTATAGAAACAAAAAAGCGGCTTTATGGCCGCTTTTTTTATATTCCATACTATATAATATAAACTGAACCGATAACGTAAGCATGAAAAACCTCACCTGGCTATTACTGATACTTGTTTGGTGTCCCTCTATCTACTCCTGTACTGAAGGTGATTCCGAAAAAACCGGGAGCCTGGCTGCACCCGCACCTTTACCCTCAAAAGATCTGAGAGAGGTGAACATCGGTTTTGCCAACCTGGCTATTAAACTGCCCAAAGATTATAAGAAGTACTACCTGGTAGAAAACTACCTCTATGAGCTGGGTCTTTCCAGGGAGTACGGCAACCAGGATATATCAAATTTTACCGCTGCTATGGAAAAACTTAATAAGGCCGGGCAACCCTATGAGCTATATGCAGATACCACATCCTTATTAGATCTGGTTTTAATTATGGATGGCCCTCGTGTAGATTTTAATAAAAAAATCGGACGCACATATACCAAGATGCTTGAGCAACAAATGAGCAAAAATTATGATGCTCAAGGAGTGAGTTACCGGAAGGTAGAAAGTAAGTTTCTTACAACGACCAATAATAAAGTTATAAAAGTAAAATATGAGATGGCCGGGGCGGGATATGAAAAGGTATATGTTACACAATACCTCATTTCCACTCCGGATAATACGCTATCTGTCAATGTACGAAACCTGACCCTCCAGGACTTTCAGGATCAGGTAGTCAGGCTCAAACACAATTTCTGAGCATAAGCGGTGACTATCATTCTCTGAGCTAGTAAGAAATATCAAACCTTACCTGCCTTAGCAGGCCTGTTTACCGTACTGCTTCATCCTTTTCCTTCAGCGCTTTTTTTACCTTCGAGATGATCTCTATAAATGAATCATCACTATCCGTCTTGAAGGATTCTTTATCGTAATACCCTTCTTCTGATTGCGTACAAATCGTAATAAGGTGAAAAGGAGAGAAATCCTGCCGGGTCTAAAACCCACTGAGTCCACTGTGGAAAACGGGATATGTAACCTATGCTCCATGGAGCTAAAGTTAATCCGGTACACCACCTTGAGGGAATACGGTTCTATCGTGTAATGCTCAATATATCTATCTTTTCGCAAGACCGGAATGGTAGCCATTACGGCAAGTACCAGTACAAGTAAAGCCAGTTTATAGGGCCATCCTATTGACAATAACAGGACGGGAAAAATAAGCCCCAACCCTAATACAAATGGTTTTAATAACTTATCTCTTACGATCTTCACACTCATACGATTATGGCTAAACTCATCAGGCCATACCTCAATTTATTACCTTAAAGAAATCCCTGAGGCCGCTCAGGATGCTTTGCACCGCATAGGCAGCCAGGATTAATCCCATCACCTTACTGATCACGGTGATACCGTACTCCCCTATCTTCTTTTGTACAAAGTTTGCCACCAGCAGAACGGACATAGTGATGGACACTACCACCATCACCAGCAGCGTAGTCAGGGCCTGTTGCTGTACAGAGTATAGTGAGTTATCGGTAAGTAGTACCACAGCCATAATAGCACCAGGCGAGGCAATAGATGGGATGGCTACCGGAAATACGGTGACATGCTTGTAGTCCTTGATCAGGTGCTTCTCAGACTCCGGCTTACCTTCCCCGAATATCATTGTCAGGGCAAAGAGAAAAAGGATCACCCCTCCGGAAATCTGGAAAGCGTCAAGCGTTACATTCATCCCCTCCAGTATGAGCTGCCCAACTACGATAAAGAACAGAAGGATTAAAAAAGCAATGAAAGAAGCCCTGACCGCCACTTTCCGTTTATGCTTCAGGTCAAGTTGTTTGGTAGCCTCCAGGTATACCGGCACCGAACCCAGCGGATCAATCACAGCAATCAGAAAAAATATTTTGGTAAGTATATCTGCTATCATATCACATGATCCTGGTGCCCTGGGTGGTAAATGAAAGGCCTTGTTGTCCGGAAGTAGAGATCATAACCGCCTCAAACAGAGGTTCTGTAGAGCCACTCCCCGTTTGCCAGTCAAAGAGAAAGTTAGCTCCCGTGCCTCCGTCCTGGTCTACCTCATCAATAACGATTTCCACCGTTTCCATGGGTGCGATATAGATCGTACGGTCAAAATAAGTCCGTATCAGGTGCCCCCCCGTATTGTAGTAGGCAGCCCTCTTTACAAATACCGTATCATCCGGGCTGGTGTTGCGCATGCTTACCGTTACCGTCAGGTCATGCGTGAGAGACTCCGTCTGGCCGTATATTTGCGAATAAGCGGATAAGTAAGTAGTGCCACTGGTAAAAGAGTCGCCCATAGCATAGCCTACAGTGCGCTTGTCCCAGTTCACAGGGTCTACCGAACTAATCGGTTTCTTTTCATTGCAGGCCTGGGACAGCAGCAGTATCACCAGCAGAACGTACACTTGTTTCATCTCAAATCAGTTACAGGTTGCACCTAAGCAGCGGTCCACAAATAGGCCATTCTATCTTTTCAAAACAACCTTTATCAACTGAAGAGGCGTTTTAAAAGGTTAGCTTTTATCAAGCAAAGCATAAAAAAAGAGGCTGTCCAAAAAGGCAGCCTCTTTCTTTTTATTCAAAATATAATTTTGCATCCCTCGTAACTACCGCCAGGTTGTACCATGCCGCGTTCGGTCTCGTGGTTGCCACCTTTGCGAAGTTGGTTCCGGGTCGCGCCCGACCGGGTCGCGCCCGACCGGGTCGCGCCCGACCGGGTCGCGTCCGACTTCGCCATGCAGAATGTAAATAGTAATTAACCAAATATTAATTGGTATGAAAATAGGCGGTGTTACTTTTGAGACAGCCTCTTTAATATCAGGCTATTACCACCGATTAAGGTATCTGGCGGCATGGGTAAATGTTGCACGTACCATAGTACACAGTAATAGTCTCGCCACATAGAGCCGTAGCTCCACCTTTTACTGTCTTTTCATTCAGTTTTTCGCTATTAGTAACAAAGCTTGCTACTTCCAGCTCATTTAATTTTAGCTTTTTCATAAAAACTATTGGGTTTGTTGTTAAAATAAAAGTCCGGCTGAGCACTTCTCAACCTTTGGTCGACCTGGACTTCATTTTAAGATACTTTTATTAAGCTGGAAATTACAAGCTAAATCAGTACAAAATTGATGTTTTTTTTCATTTGAATAATTAGGCTTAATTTTCACCATTTACAGTATACTTTTATTAAACTCCATATGAATATGGCTTACTAAAATGGTCAATAGTCTGGTACTATTTGCTTAGCGCCTTAACGATTCTATCATCATTGATGAGAACATCCCGGAATAGCACATGGGGAAAAGTTTCGTGCTTTGAGTCTTTAAATGCTTCATATATCTTTAATAAAGATGAGGCAGTAAGCAGTGATAAGTTTAGTTCTGTATTCATTTCACAATCTGTAATAAAATCATCACTAAACTCCGGGGCTACCAGCAGGATCTTTGCAATTCTATAATCCTGTTTTTCCACCTGTTTTTTGTAAGCACCCAGTTGCCTTGAAACCGTACTGAATTTATTATACCCCCTCTCCTTTTGGGTTTTACATTCTACAATGATAACATCTCCATTTTCAAGCTCTATCAATATGTCCATAAGGTCCTTGGAAGTATTGATCTTTTTCTTCAGATCCTCATTGACGTAGAAGCCCAGCTCACTGAATATCTTACGCGTCAGGTCTTCGAATTTGAGGCCAAGCTCACTTTCTTTAACCGCTATACCATTTTCCTTTAGTGAGTTAAGATCCCTGTAGGCTACCTTCTCATAGTTTTCAAGATATAGGTTTTCAGCATCTTTAAAATGCTCCAGCGTATTCAGAATATCATCACCTCTTTGTTTAATTCCGGCTTCCTGGATAAACTTTTTTAAATCATCTTTTTCGATCAGGTCCAGAATATCCCTTGGTTTAATGTTGTAATCCAGCAATAGGTCCGCCCGTAAAACGAATTCGTCCTGAATCTGGAATTTCTCCCTGATCTGGTTGTTCAGGGCCGGTAAAGATTCGTTAAGATCGGAGAGCATTTTTTCAAAACCGTCCAGCGAAATGTTAATATTCTCGTCTCTTTCGATAGACTCAAAGTAAGAAATCAGAGAATCGATTTTGTCATCCAAAGTGGCTCCTCTCAGGTTCTGAATATTCAGTTTTTTCTCACAGAGTTCATTCAACACCTTCTTCCTCTCATTAAGCGTGTTCGCGTTTTTATAAATATCATTGGTAAGTAATGACCTGAATGAAACACCCTCTCTGATTATCTCCTCTATTTTTTGCTCATAGCTTAACGTTCGATCGATATTATGCTTCCTCGCTATATGATTGATGACCGGCTCCCTTAATACCCGCAGAGTCCTCCGCAAATATTTATCAGCCACTTCTTTACCCCTCAATTCTCGGAGTAACCGCACCATTTCATCCGCTACGTATAACGTATTTTCCTTTTTGGAGAAGAATACAATACCAATGGCTTTCATGTGATTTATCACTTCCATAGCATCCACTTTCTCCACTGGAAGTATCGAATAATTGATCAGTTTAACCTCCTCTTTTGACAGCTCTAAGTGTGAAGCCAGAGTAAGCAGAATGGATTGTTCATCTGAGGTGATTTTTGTTTCCCTGTTATTTTCTATGTCATTACGATAAGCCGTAGTCAGACATGCTTTATAGATATGGTAGTCGCGCCTTCTCTCGTCAGATAGTTCAGACTTATCCTCTGCAAGGTCAGCCGTCAGCTTTTTGATTTTCTTGTTTAGGCTCTTTATTTCAGCTTCGTATAACCTGCTAAACCAATCCAGCTTCATCATACAGTTACCATCCCGGGTTAATATATCTATCAGGATATCCAACTGGGAAGAGGCTTCGCAAAACTCGCTCTCCAGACAGTCATAAAACTCATCCTCTACCAGCCTGAAAATGGTGGCAATATTTTCATTATCAACGGACTTTAACCCTTTATCCGCCCTGTTCAGAATATCTTCTATTTGTTTTGCGTTTTTTGGCTCTTGGGAAATGATGGCATCAATAGCCTTAATGAAGTTATTCTTTTCTATAGAGCCGAGCCTGTCAAGGATTCTTTCTAGTTTCATATGGGTTTTTAGCCGTTTACTTTGCAGACTAAACTACCCAAATCGTCTATTCACTACATATCTTATGCCCCTCTGCTCACAATAAATTTCCCAAAGTGCATATATCCCTTCCCAAATTATTCAAAGCATAGTAAGGTAATGCTCAGAGTATGAATAACTGAACCATAATTGTATTTATCCCATATCCCACCCAATTACTATCCTATACCGATCCTATAGTCATCCCATAGTCAACCTATAGTCATACTGTGGAAAACCTTTAGCCTGGTTTATTGCATTATATACAGACGTGAAAGGTAAGAGGCTATAGCGTGACTCCGCCGTTATCATGCTTACAAAGTGTACGTAACCCAGGTCACCAAAGCATCCGGCGACAATCCCTACCTTACGTTTGACACAATCATAAACACCACAAGCAATGAAGACACTTGGCATGATTGGCGGTACCTCATGGCATTCTACCATAGCGTATTACCAGCTTATAAATGAAAAGGCAGGAGAGAAAACAGGTAATCTGGAAAACCCACCCATTATCCTCCATAGCATCAATATTGCCCTGATGCGGGAGCAGAACAGAGATAAGATAAACGCCAAATACCTCGACGTATCCAACAAACTTGTAGAGGCAGGTGCTGAAGCAATTATCATATGCGCTAATACCCCGCACATGGCTTATGACCATGTGCAGCCGAAGCTTTCCGTACCAATACTGCATATTGCCGAGGCTACCGGCAAAGAGGCTCAGCGACTGGGCTTACGGAAACTGGGGCTTTTGGGAACCAAGCCCACCATGACAGGCACTTTCATAACAGATATGCTAAAGAACAAATTTGTTATCGAGTCCATCATCCCCTCCACAGAGCATCTGGATCAAACCCACCGGTTTATTTCTGAGGAGCTGACGCAAGGCGTGTTTTCAAAGGAAGCCCGTACTTTCTTTACTCAACAAATGGACGAGTTACAGTACCGTGGAGCCGAAGGAATTATTCTGGGATGTACCGAATTACCCATCCTGTTTCAGGATATAACCTACCCCCTCCCCCTGTTAGCCACTACAGAACTTCATGCAGACATGGCAGTAGAATTCATTTTCAGTTAGCCAGCCTAAATAGAAAAACAGCCCCGGTACACACCAGGGCTGTTTTTGTCGATATGCATATTACACAAACCGCTACAGCGTCCACAAAGCAGCTAACTTGCTTTCCCTGCAGCAGTATTTTTAAGCTGTTGTAACAGCTATTTCTTTTGACAATCTTCCACCCATTAACCCTTATCAAACCAGGCAAATGATCCAGGTATAGGAAGTGGCAAAGCTCTCAGTTGTTAAAGCCCCACATATGCCTTCATTAAGCCAGTTTAGAATCCTTCCGGGGTGAAAAAACCATTGCCATGTCCCCTGGCTCATTAAAGACAGCTAATTGGGAAGTTCGTACCAATGCCCACAGAATGATAGCAGCACATGGCACAAATACCAGCGCCCCATTAAACTTGTCCACTACACCTAAAACAGGCAGGAACAAAGCAACTGCTGCCCATAGATACATCGCCAGGTTGGCCACTAAACCTATTCTTAAACCATGGGAAATAGATAACAGAGGCAGTAAAGCCAGGGTAGCCCAATAATAACACGTAAGAGCCGTAGCTCCGAAAACCCCTACAAAACCTACCATAAGCGCAGTAGAGGCATCACCGGCACGCGTTCCTAACCATATGGATAACCCTGCAAAAAGAAACTGGAATAGATAGATCCAGATAGTATTGGATTTTGCTTTTTCTATAATATCCTCGGTAATAGTATTCGTTTCATATATAGAGTGTTCGTTTACCAACTCACCCTTCATATTCTCTGAACTGGTAATGAAAAAAGTCTTTACCCCTACATTGTTCGGCGGGGGAATATTATCATGGAGACTAAGTTTCTCATATAATTGATAATATGCATCTGTTCCTCGCCCGTTATTCAGTACCCCGAATAAGACCAGTATAGTACCGCTTGCTGCCATAGCAGTACCAAAGCGGACGGCACTTTTAACCCCATGCTCCTTACCATTTACCAGAAAATAAGCAAAGACCGGTAATGCCAGATACACCGGAAAGACCCTGATCGCACAGGCATAACATAACGCTATACCCGCCAAGATAAGCCGGTCCTTTCTCAACAAACATACCGCTGAAGTTATAGCAAAAAACCAGTCATAACGTAAGATAGATCCGCCATTCCAGAAATACCGGGCTAAGAAACTGATACCAAACAGCAAAGCACATTGCGCAGCGGCATTCATACCAAATGCCCATCTTATCATCAGGATAGCTGCCAGGATAAACACTATGTCCAGCAGGGCATAGAATACCTTACTCATACCATTGACAGGTATAGCAGTTGTCAGTATGCGTAGGATAGCCGTCAGCGTCGGTGGTGCATTGTAGCCGTGGTCCAGGTACACCGAGGGGTTGACCTCAAATTCCTCAAGGTCCCTTTTGAAAGCAGCCCAGCGCGCCTCACCGAAACGCGACCTTACCTCCTGCTGATGGGCTGCCAGAGCAGGCGCATCCACCACGTAGCCGCTTCGCAGGTCACGGATACGAGGCGGCTCATGCCCTCCTTCTTCACGCGCAGCTTCAGCAGTAGCCACGTAAAGACCATCATAGCCCAATTCCGTAAAATACTTAGACGATATAGTATAATGATATTGGTCCCACTCATGCACTATGGAGCCGTTGTTTGCTTCGTCGTGAAAGCCACCCCAGTTCATCCAGGTGAATATGCCGAAGAAGATCAATAGCCAGTAGTGCACGCTGGTAAGCCTCAAAGCTCTGTTATGGCGGCTAAACCTATATACAGCCAAGACCCCGATGACTAATAATATAATTTTTGCTAAAACTTCGATAAGAAGAGACATAGGGTATTTAATTTTATCTGCACTGCACGCCCCGCCATACCCGGCACATTATACCAATGCGTATAACGAGGTAGCTTAGCTTACTTGCAGGCTTTGGTCAGTTTAGTTTTTTACTATATATGAGTCCGCACCATGTAAATGTAGGGCGGTAAGCCTGTAAAACGCATATGCTATTCAGGCTCACCCATTTCCTTCTCTTTTACCGGGCGTTCAGCGTTTAGCCTATCCCCGGGCCATGGCCACTTCTCCCTTTTCCCTTTTCCGGACCTTCATGATGCCTTTGATACCCTCTTTCCATAGCCAGCAAACTCCCAGCGAAAGGACAAGGTACATCCCATACAGCCCTGCCACAGTAAGAGGGTCATGCTCCCAAAATCCAAAGACAGACATACCCCAGTTGATGAGTGTCCATTGCGTGACATAAAGGAAGGTAACATGGCGGCTGCAGTAATAAATCAGCCCGAGCACCCTGGACCGGGGGTCCGGTATATCCACCAGACGGTCCAGTACATAGAACAGCACAAGGTTCAGGCCCAGCAGCGCCAGCGTACCCCCGGGGCCCAGATGATAAAAGTCACCGAAGTGGTACGACGCATCGTAAAGCCACAGACCCAGGCCTGCAAGGAGCATAAGCATACCCACCTGTAGCATCCGCATGAACATCAGCCTCCGGTTACGGCCCTGTTCCTGGTACCACAGGCCAAAGAAGAGTCCGGTAAGAATAAAGGCCCCCCAGGGAAACAGCGGAAAGTAAACGTTCCACTGACTCCCCCAGAGCAGGTCGCACATATAGTCCAGTCCAGCAACACCGGGACGGTATCCGCTAAGCGGACCCGAGAGAAACGTGAGGGCGAGGGCAAGGCCCATCACCACCCACTTATTACGCGTAGCCCTCAGCACCACACCCATCAGAATAAGTGAAAGTCCCGCCAGCTGCAATATGTCCCCTAGCTGCAGAAAAAAGAGCATATTGGATGGCTCGCCCGGTGTCATGCCGTAGGCCGTGACAAACGGTACAGGCAAGCCACCGAATAGCTGTATCGGGACGATAAACTTCAGTGTATTCATCAGGTAGCCAATCCCCATCGTGAAAAGCCCCCGCTTCAGCGTTAGCCCAAAGCCTTGTCGTCTCGAAAAGACATAAGATACCCCCATGCTCACCAGAAACATAGGTGCCCCGTGTCCCATCAGGTACACCATATAGCCAAAGACAGAATCCTCGCGGGTAGCTTCATTACCGTAAATAAGCATGGTATGTACCAGTACCATCAGGATCACACTGATGCCCCGCGCCAGGTCTATTGCCCGTAATCGCTCAGGTTTACTTTCAGACATTGTTGTGTTTTGTTTAGGATAATCATATACAAGTCATAGCCAGGTGGTCTAAGCAGGGGGGTAAGTACCTATTATTAAGGCAACCGTTCCAGCTTTTTGTGAAGGGGTGTGCGGCGCTTTTTGCTTTTGAATAACTGCCGGTCATAGTAGCCCATGTAGAAAAAGCCCAGGCTGCGCTCGTTATCCTCCAGTGACAGGTGCTCTCCATACGCCTGTGCCGCCCCACAGGTATCCCAGTAGCCACCAAGCCCGTAAGCCGTACAGCTCAGGTACATATTCTGCACCGCACAGGCCACCGCCGCCAGTTCTTCCCATTCGCTGATCTCAATTTTTTGATTTCTGCGAAATATGATCGCTACCAGCGCCCCCGCCTTTTGCGGGTATAGTTTTGCCTGCTCATACCTTTCCGCCGGAAAGTCTGCCTCGCTCAGTCTTGCCCTGTAGTAGTCAGCCATAAACCCCCCATACCTTTCCCTCTCGGCATCACCTAAAACAATAAACCGCCAGGGCTCCGTCATTTTATAAGTAGGGGCCCATGTTCCATTTATAAGGATCTCCTCCAGCACCCTGTCAGGAACAGGCTCCGGCAGGTAGTCATCCGCAAAGACACTGCGACGCTCCCGTATCAGCCGGCTTACCTGCTCTGCGGTAGCTATTTCCTCGTTCAGTGCCGTAGAAATATCCATCGATAATCCAGTCATTCGTTTTTAAATTAGCCTCAGTCGACAAAGCCTTGATTGTTTGTTACTTTTTAATCAGGCAAAAAGGGATAGAAAACCAGAGGTAATACATATGGCCTTAGCCTGCTACCCGGTTAGCTGGCTACCTTGGAAAGCTTCTCGCCTACACCCCAATTGCCATACACTCCTTAGCCTCTGCCACCGGCCGGTACTTCGCCACCGGATTTTTAAGTGTCCCGAAGAACTGAAGCGCTGCGCTCGGGTCGCTCAGGTCCACCATCTGAGCATTATTGCGCAATTGCAGGCGGTTCAGACACGAGCGGGCAAACTCCGGAGCAAACAGGTCATACTGCTCAAACTTATCCTGCAGGTGCGGGTGCTCCGTCTGGTAACGGATGATACAGTCTGCCACTGCCGACCAGAACAGTTCCTCCTGCTGCCCCCCGTTCACCACCAGTATTTGCGACATGAAGCGAAAGAAGCAGTCAAATACATCCGTAAAAATGCTCAGCAGCTTTATCTCATCCGGAGTGGGCGCATACAGGCGCCTCACACGCTCAGGCAGTGCCACATCCGGGCTCAGGATCATCACCTCCTCCGTAATGTCCTTCATGAATACCTTCACCGGCACGTGATTCTCCATCACCAGTATCAGGTTCTCCCCGTGAGGCATAAATACCATGTCATACGCATAAAAACAGTGAAGAAGCGGCGCCATATAAGCATCCATGTAGCGGCTCAGCCATTCGTAAGCATCCAGCCCGCTCGCCTTTATCAGCTCCGGCAGCAATGCATTTCCTTCACCATCTATGTGCAGCAATGCCGCCATCGTCATTGGCTCCTGTCCCTCTTTCAGGTACTTCTGTGGGCTTTCGCGCCATAAGGCCGCCAGCATCTTATTGTATGCGTTGGTTCGGCCCAGCGCCTCCAGCCGCAAGTGCCGGTAGCCCACTGTAGCCACCTCGCCCAGCATCGTAAAGCCCTTGCTATTCAGGTAAGCATCACCCTGCAGCGTCTCCGTTACCCACTCCGTTATCGCCGGCGTGCTCCCCATATAGTACGGGGATAGGCCCCGCATAAAGCCCATATTCAGTATGCTCAGCGCCGTCTTCGTATAGCACTTCTGCGGGTTGCTTACATTATAAAATGTACGGATGGACTGCTGCGCCAGGTACTCATCCGGTGCACTCCCCAGGCATACCATTTTCCCCTCCGCTATGTCCGCCGCAAATATGTGCGCCAGCTTATTATACCACTGCCACGGATGCACCGGCATATACACGTATTCCTCAGGCGCCAGGCCCCTGCTGTGCAGTATGTTTTCGAACCGCTCCAGCAGATCACCGCCCAGCTCCTGCTCCATCAGCGTCTCGTAAGGGTACTCCTCCGTGCCCGCGTAAGTGGTGCGGTCCCGGTGCCCTGCTATCCATATCAGGCGTATCGGTGATCCGGCCTCCGGCGCGTAGGCTCCATAGTCCACCGCATCGAACCCAATGCGTCCGCTGTTCGCTACAAAGCACGGGTGGCCCCCCGTCATCGCCTGCTCCACCTCCTGATAGCCCGCATCCGCCAGGCTTTCTGCCTTAGGAGATACATGAGTGAGCATATACGTGAGCCGGAACAGTGTACTGCTGATCTCCTCCAGGTACGTAGGCAGTATTGCTTCGCTTAGTCCAAGGACATTTTTAAAATCAAGGATAAATGTAACCGCATCCGGTCTTTCCGTAACACCATTACGGCATACATACAGGCTTTTCTCCTCCACATACCAGTGGTCCAGAGACAGCTTTCTTGCCCGGAAAGTATATACCCCAGCTTCTCCTGTCAGTTCATAATCCCCCCAGATTCCCTCTCCATCTATCCGCACCGGGGTAAGTAGTAGCTCATGCGCAAACTCCTCTATCCCCTTCTTTACCTGCATCACATTTGCCTGCTGCCAGGCATTCCCCTGCAGGTGCGCCACTACCCCCTGCTCCGGAGCTATATTCCTTATATCCATATCAGTAGCTTTTTCTTCCGTCATAGTTAGTGCCTCTTCAAAACCCTCTCTTGTACACCAGGCCAGCCACGCCTCCTTCTCCGGGAGCTTAATTCTATCCCCGTATACAAAACCCGCTTTTTTGTTTAATACATGAATCTTCTCATTTCGCACGTCCGGCTCCACCACTACCCGCTTCGTAGTTTCATCGCTGAAGAGAAACCCCATCACCAGGCGAAAAACCTCCCATGTGAAGCCATGGATACGTTTTTTCGGTGGACCTACCAGTATATGCATCCCCCGGTCTCCCGCTTGTACCTCATAGTACTTTCCCAGCCGGTCAGCCTGCGGGTCATAGCTTTCCATTAAGAAGACCTGCTCACCATTAAGCGTACCCGTCCAGCATCCATAACCCCGGCGGTTTACCAGTTCTGTATAAGCCTCCTGCACCTGCGACAGCGTCTGTCCCTGCATGCCCCAATAGCGTGCATAGGGTTCATTCACCCACCGGTGCAGATTCTTCGCGTCATCCTTCACCACAAAGGGGCGGATGCTCAATTCACCTATTCCCGGCAGGTTTTTCCTATATATTGCCTCCCTAGTCCGTCTTTCTATGTCCGTCATCATGTTGATAGTATCCGTGTGTTGCGCGCCGAACTTACCTGCGCGCGGTAAGTGATAAAGAATAGTGTCGCCGTGAGCCCGAAGCCCCCCGCCGCTATATAAAAGGGAATATCCAGCCCCTGGCTGTCCACCAGTATGCCCACAGTAAAGGAAGCCAGCAATACCCCAAGGTTATGAAAGAAGTGCACCTTACTGTAGTCCGCCGCATACGCAGCCGGGGTACTCAGCGAAAACAGCAGCACATCAAACTGCACCACCGCCAGGTACACCGCCCAGCCATATACCAGGCGACCAGCTATCACCACCCAGCCATAGGGAGTAGCCTGCAGTAACAGCCCCGCCAGGCCCACCAGCATCGCCGGTATGATTCGCCCGTAAGCACTCTCATGCTCACCGCCATAGCGATGGTACCACCACAGGGCTACCAGGGCCACCAGGCCGGGAATAGCATACGTAAGCCCGCTCAGGATCCGGTTATCCAGTCCGGAAACCGCCTCCCAATACAGCGTAAAAAACGGCCGGATCATGAAGGCGCTGAAGTAAAACAGCAGCGTGATTGCCCCCAGTCTCAATATGCCGCTCCATGGCATCCCTTTCGCTTCCTTTTCCTCCTCAGCCTTCACTGTCGCCACATTGCGGTGCCTTCTCAGCAGATACAGGCTTATCCCCATACCCGCCACATCACCCAACGCCATTACCGGAAAGATGTAGCGAGGCGGCCATACCTCCGTCATCAGACCACCAAGCACCGCCCCCGCTATCGCCCCGAAGTAAGCGATTACCGATAGCATCCCTATCGTGCTGCTGTGCTGCTGGCGGTCTATGATCTGCATCAGGTAAGGGTACACCAGCAGGTAGCTTCCCTTACAAAAGATCATCAGCAATGATACCACCCAGAACCATGTCAGGTCTGCCGTTCCGAACAGGTACATACACAGCACCGCCGCCACCAGTTGCGCATACACCAGTATCCGCAACACAGGCACCCGCCGCGACACCCATGCCCAGAAGGGAAAAGCCAGCATCACCATAAGGCAGATCGCCGCCATGTACATCCCCGTGTGGCGCGTGTCCGTTATTTCGAAAGCCTCCCGGAAAAACTGCGGGTAGAACGGGTGCAGCATCGTATCGCTCACCACCGCCAGAAAGCTCATCAGTACCAGTAAGTTTCTCATAATCCGGTTTCAGAGATTGCCATTATGCAAGCTGACCAGCCTGCTTACCATTCATGGATATATCCTGTGGCATGACCTCTTCCTCCTGCCCCACACCAAACTGCTGAAAAGCAATGCGCTTCTCGATGGGGTAGTACTCCCTCCCCATCATTTCTTTGATAAGGACAGAGTTACGGTAACAGGCCATGCCCAGGTCAGGTGTCACGAAACCGTGAGTATGCAGCTCAGCGTTTTGTACAAATATCTCAGAAGCCCCGCGGTCTATTGCATAGTTGCGGCTCACATCATAGCGCCCCTTTTCATCCCAGCGGATGCGGTCTTTGATGCCCCCTATAAACTCCGGCATCCGGTACCGGTAGCCCGTTGCCATCACCACATGTTCCGTCTCCACCTTATAGCAGCGCTCCTGCTCATGCTGCCGGAAGGCAAGGCTTATACCCCCCGTTTCCTCATCCACACCAGCCTCATACAGCGTACTGTTAGTCCGCAGGTTTACATTCACAGGTCCAGCCAGGCTCTTCGTATACAGCGTATCATATATGCTGTTGATCAGGTTCTGATTTATCCCCTTATAAAGCCCCTTCTGCTCCGCCATAAGCGCGTCACGCTTAGCCGCAGGCAAGCCATGAAAGTAGTCCACATAGTCCGGTGACGTCATCTCCAGCGTCAGCTTGGCATATTCCAGCGGAAAGAAGCGCGGTGATCGCGTCACCCAGTTAAGCGTATAGTCATGCGCGTCTATGTCCTGCAGCAGGTCATAAAACACCTCCGCTGCACTCTGCCCCGACCCCACTACCGTGATCGATCTGCCCGCCTGCAGCCTTCGTTTGTACGAGAGGTAAGATGCCGTATGAATCGCCCTTCCCATCAGGTCACCGCAGCAGGCAGGCACATCCGGCGACGTACCCGTACCCAGCACCAGGCGGGGCGCCCGGTACCCAACCGTTTCACCCGTTTCCGTGCATAGCGCCCTCACCAGGTACATCCCGCTCCCCTCGTCATAGCTCACCTCATGCACATGCTTATTAAAGCGGATGCTGCTAAGCCGCTCTATCGCCCATTGGCAATAGCGGTTATACTCATTGCGCAGCAGCAGGAAATTCTCCCGTATGTAAAAATTATACATGCGCCCCTGCTCCTTTATATAGTTCAGAAAGCTGAAGCGGCTCGTAGGGTCCGCCATCGTCACCAGGTCCGCCATAAAAGGGATCTGCAATGTCGTGTCCTCCATCAGCATGCCCGGGTGCCAGTTAAAGCCGCCCTTCTTCTCGAGGAATACCCCGTTCAGTTCCTCAATAGGTTCCGTCAGGCACGCCAGCCCCAGATTAAAGGGTCCCAGCCCTATCGCGATAAAATCATGTGTAGTCGATGTCATCTCTCTTTCTGTCAAATGTCTTTTTCCTCTTTCCCTTATGCACAGGCCATTGCCTGCTCCTGCTCACGTACCAGCGCCTCACCGTGCGCACGAATCATCCCTATGATCTCCTCCATCACCGATACAGGTGTCTGAGGATTTAGCAGCGTAAACTTCAGGTACGTCTCCCCGTACACCTTTGTGCCAGCTATCAATGACCGGCCGCTTGCAAACATCCGCTTACGAATCCCTGCATTCAGTTCATTTAGATTTACCTCTTGCTTGTCCCCTTCCCCTACAGGGCAGTAGCGAAATACGATGGCACTTATCTCCGGCCGGTGCAGTACCTCAAAGTCCCGAGCCTCCCGCAGCAGGCCAGCCGTCTCCTGCGCCAGTTCCACTATCCTGTCTATATAGCGCCCCAGTTCACTACGTCCCATCGTCCGCAGCGTCATCCATAACTTCAGCGCATCAAAGCGCCGCGTAGTCTGCAGGCTCTTGCTCACCATATTTGGCACCCCTGCCCGCTCCTGCTCCTTAGGATTCAGGTAGTCTGCATGGTAGCTTATGTGCCGCACATGCTGCCTGTCCCGCATAAAGAAGCCACTCGCACATACCGGCAAAAAGAATGTCTTGTGATAGTCTATCGTAGCAGAGTCCGCCTCCTCTATACCAGTCAGTTTCTCCTTATGCAGGTCGCTTAGCATCAGGCCCCCGCCATACGCCGCATCCACATGAAACCACAGACCATACTCACGCGCCATCTGAGCTATGCTCCTCAGCGGATCTATCGAACCAAAGTCCGTCGTACCCGCTGTGCCCACCACCGCTATCGGTATATTCCCTATCGCCCGTTGCATCTCTATCGCTTCACGCAGCGCCGTCATGTCCATCCGGTAGCAGTCGTCCGCTGCCACCTGCACCACCGCATGTTGTCCCAGCCCCAGCAGGCTCGCCGCCTTCTGTATGCTGAAATGGCTCATCTCTGAGCAGAATATCCGGAATCGAGAACTATCCACTGGCAGGCCACCGATCTTTGCGCTGTCACCATAGCGGCTGCTGATATAGTGGTCACGTGCCAGTAGCATCCCCATAAGGTTACTCTGAGTACCACCGCTCGTAAATATCCCCTCCCCATCTTCCGGAAAACCTATTCCGTCCAGTGTCCAGCGCACCAGCTTCTGCTCCATCAGCGTAGCCCCTATACTTTGGTCCCAGGTGTCCATGCTCGTATTTATCGCACTGCTGATCACCTCCGCCACCAGAGCAGGCATCACCACCGGGCAGTTCAGGTGCGCCACATAGCCCTCATCATGAAAGTATATGCAGTCATCCATATACAGGCGCTGCACCTCCTCCAGGCACTCATCCATAGAGACCCCCTGCTCAAAATCTGCCGGACCGTGCCGGTCAAACTTCTCACCTACCTCCGCCAGCGACGCCCCCGTAAAAGGCCTCTCCGTTTTGTTCATTTGGCTGATTACCGCGTCCACCGCCTGTAGTATTCCCTGGCGGTAGCCCATCATATTAGACGGTGCAAACAAATGCCTGTATGGCACACCCTCCGGCGCCTTATGTATGGTTGGTTTTATGGCTGCAACTATCATAGTATCACTGTCAAAGCCCTGTCAATCAAGATCATGGGCCTATGGAATTTATTTAGAATGATTTTAAATAGTAATCGACAGCCGCAAAAGTATAGCCACAGACCAGCCCCTCCAATCGCCCATCTGAGGTATAAATGAGGTAATTACAAGTGGTCAGTTTGGGGTAGACTTATGCTGTGTTTAGGGTAGGTAAGCACTGAACAAATGGAGATAGACCCCAATAATTCCAGACCTACCCTGAAGTACGTCTATATAAAAAAGGAAGCCCTCTGAGCTTCCTGCATTTTCGAACAAAGGCCTGCAAAACCTAGTCTCCCTTCCGGCCCACCCATGTAGGGGTAGGTCAAAAATGTTGACGCGAAGAGGGCTGTTATCAACCTAAGAGTAAATCCATACTACCACGGGCTTGTATCCAGTGGTTACAATTTACGGGAGGTTGTACCTCCCTGTGCAGGATGTTATTGATTTCACCGAGCTCTGTAATTAGTGACTAGCCTTTTGATAAGGAGTAATATAGAAGCTTAGCTTGACAGCTATAGCCAAAGGGTTTTAGTCCATTTACATGCTTAACATGACGCCGCTGCCCCTGGGGAAAGGTCCGATTTTCAGGGATGGGACCGGCACTCTGCCAGGTCGGCATATCCGGGTAGAAATAGCATAAGAACTAGTAGTATTGATGTAAAGGGACATGATGCAAGACCCTCTAAAGTCTGACCTATTCCCCCTTCCGGCCCACCATACAAGGGTAGTTTACAAATGTTGACGCGAAGGGGCCCGACGCACCAAAATCATTATTATATGATGATTTTTCTGTCGGAGGATGTATCGCTGAGGGAATTCCAGAAAGATGTAGTATTGATTTCGATACCAGCATAATGCCCTGGTTAAAATCTATATTACCAGGTGTTAATCAGGACTATCATTCACTATTGGAATGTATTACATTGCAGAATCATTGATCCTAGTACCTAAAAGCCCCCAATTAACTGATAATACACTTCAACCTATGAATCCATCTGATAAGTTAAAATCCATACAAGACCATTTGTATACCTCTGAGGATGGAGACCAATACACCATCGAATTACTGGGTGGTATGAAGTCTAAAGAGATTCAAAACCTTAAAAATAGCCTTCCGAATCAATACCTACCTCCGGAAATTGAAGAACTGCTTACATTTAGCAAAGGCTTTATATTTAATGAGCTTGACGAAATCCGTTTCGATGCTTTCGGGTATTTCGGTTTTGAAGAGGTATTCCCCTACTCCATTCAGCTTGCAGGGGATGGGTTTGGCAATTTCTGGATACTGGATATTGATTCGGAAGGTAATTGGAAAGAAGTATATTATGTGGGGCATGACCCTGCTGTTATCGTAAAACACTCAGAGAACCTTAGCCAATTCATCGCGCATATTGATGAATTCGGAATAGCTGGAGAGAACTCACACCTTGCAACTATCCATGACCAGGCAGTCTATCAAATATGGAATGAGGAATCTGGTATGATGGAGGACGATACAGGGTCTTACCTTTTCGAAACCCCTAAAGAGTTACCCGAATCCTATTGGATAGCAAACCTGAAAGACAAACCAATAGGTACCGGGTTTGCATGGGGAAAGTTCGGTCACGGTGCTGAGATAGTCCGGCCTGGGGACGACCCCATTTGGGTGATTGAGAAGAAGAAAAGGCAAGGCTTCTTTTATAAGCTTTTTGGGCTGGGTAAAAGGTAGTCTGAGATGCCTAACTAGTACGTTATACTTCGAGTAAATTTTTTAGCAAAAGACGCGTACCACACCCTATTCCCAATTTTCACTATCTTTACATTACCTAAATCAGAAACATGTACGCACTCAGCGATCTTCAGAAGCAGGAACGTAAAGCCTCCTACCTTGCCATACTTCTTTTGGGGGTAATCTCTGCCATTTTCCTTGCGGTGGCCCTGTCTTTTGGAGCCGGTGAGCCACTTCCTATGGTTTACGGAGCAATAGGAATTGTCCTGTTGCTATTCATCATTTACCTACGTGTCCGCATGAAAAGTGAGCTCAACCAGGGCTATGATATACAGGATGGCAAACTCAGGTTTTACCGTAATGGCGTATTGAAAGAAGAAGTCCCTATTGAGCACATAACCACTATCACACACTACCTCAAAAGCGGTATTTACGAATTTAGCTACGATGGAGCTTATATCACAGAGGCTTTCCCCTATACACCTGATATTTTGAAGCAAATAAAGGAAATCAACCCTCACATAGAACAAAAAACTAACTGGGAGTGGTACTCCATCACATTCAGATATTTGTTCAAGTATTAGATAGGGGTAAGGGATTTTCTATATAAAGCCTCATGGCTACGAGCTTGCCACCCCGGCTTTGCGACCCCTTCCCCTCACCAATGCGCCTGGGGATCACAAATGCTGACGCGAAGGGGGTTGGCGCTAAATTAGCAATTCCCCGCCCCATGGGCGGGGGCAGAAGGAAAAAGGTGACACACTTTTTCCTTCAGGGGCGGGATCGGCACACTGCTGGGCCGGCATGCCGATAAGAATAACATTGAAAATTGGGTAACAATGATGTGTAGGGCCATTCTTGGAAGACCCTCCGGCATATCGGTACGGGAAGTTGCCTCTAGTGAGAAAGTGGTGGTACGTTTTCTTAGCCGTCCCGAAAGTTTGACCCTATTCCCATTTCCACCTTCCCATCCCCTTGAAGATTACAAATGTCGCCGTAAAGGGGCTGACCTACAAAAGTCATTTGATATAATAAATTTCCCGTCGGGGATGTAACCAGGCAGCCATAATTAAAAGCCTCCTACTCACCCTTCAGCAGTGCCTTGATAAGCTCCGTATTGCTGCGTACGTTCATCTTTTTCATAATGTTCTTCTTATGCGTACGCACCGTGTGCACACTCAGGTAAAGTTGTGCCGCTATTTCTTTGGCCGATTTCCCTTCCGCTATCAGCGCCGTAATTTCACCCTCACGACGGGTAAGGCATGTGGGAAGGCAGCGATCCGGCGTGCCTGCCTGTATGCTTTGCTCCAGCAGAAGATCCAGTATTTTACTACAAAAAGCCTTCTTTCCCTTCAGCACCATTTCTACCGCCCAGCGTACTTCCTCCTCCCCGCAGTCCTTTGTCAGGTATCCGCTCACTCCATACGACAACACCTGCATGATGGTGGCCCGGTCCGTGTCTGAGGAAAACACCAGCACAGGCAGCTTAGGGTATGACTTACGAATTACCTGTACATCAGCCCGGGAAAAAGCCCCTGGCTGGTTATAGTCCATCATTACCAAGGCAATATCACCAGTAGCCAGACAGTCTTGCAGCGAAGCTGCGTCATCCGGCTCTGCCACTACAGTAATACCCTCCTGTTCCTGCAGTATGGCCTTCAGACCGGTGATAAATACAGGTTGGGCATCGGCTATTACAGCAGATTTCATAGCGGGCAGGGTATAGGTATGATCAGACGTTCTCTTTCATTTTGGGGCGTTTCATAGAAAGCTTTGCCGCAGCCTTCTTTTTTCCTGTCTTTTGCGGCGTTGCGCGTTTTTCGCCTTTCTTTTTGCGCCGGCCGCGCCAGATCATGAAGCCCGTTACCGGCAGTGAGGCAGCAACAAGGCTCGCAAAGAATGCCAGCAGTTTGCCTGCAAATCCAAATATGCCCCCCGTGTGAATGTCGTAATTCATACGGATAATCTTTTCTGCTACAGAGGCTTTCGTAAATGGCTTTGTCCGGAAGTACGCCTTATCATCGATACGTTCCGCCGTATACTGGTCGAAGTAGTGATACTGCAACTCAGAAAAGGTGCCATCAGTACGGCTCGTCAGCACATAAATGGGGGCCGTATCCGTAGTAGGTAGCAGCACCATGCTGCCATACCCCTGCGGCAATGAGCCATGCACCGTACGCCAGGCCTTATCCACCGGATTCGCCACTGCTGTCCTGGCCTCCGGATCACTCACCGGATACACCTCCTCATAGTCCCCGCCACCAGCCAGCCAGTAAACTGACTCCTTCATCCATCCATAGGCAAAAACCAGTCCCGTGATCGTCACAAACAGTGACACCCAAGTCATATAAAAGCCCAGTACATTATGCAGGTCATAGTTCTTTCGGCGCCAGCGGGCATTCCACTTTACAGTAAAGCGCTGCTTACGGCCCGCCTTATTCTTTGGCCACCATAGGATTATGCCCGATACCAGCATGATGAAAAAGATGATGGTACTGATGCCTACAATATGCTCACCGTAAGGCAGTAGCAAAGTCATATGCAGGTACAGGATGATCGTAAAGAAGTCCTGCCGCATATTCTTTACCTTCAGCACCTCCCCTGTATAGGGATTCAGGTAGGTAGTGTAATATTCTCCATCCTTCAAAAAGAGGACATAGGCCGCACGTTCCTGCGTCTCATAGTATACCCGTGAGGCACTTCGCCCCTCCAGAGCCTCCTCCGCCCTTTCCACCAAAATCGATGGCGGTAAGTAGGCAGCATCCTGGGCTTCCACATAACGATAGTCCTGCGTCAGATCCTGTATCTCTTTCTGAAACGCATAGATACATCCTGTGATGGAGACGATAAAAACCACAAGTCCCGAACTGAGGCCCAGTACCAGGTGCAGTTTACCTACGATTTTTTTAAAGGAAAGTGTCATATGAAAAAATATGGCCGGACAGGGCAAAAGCAGAGGGTTCGTGGTTGGCTTTTGATAATGACCACGAGCCCCGTCCGGCTCATGATTAGGTTACTTATTCATTTTCTTCCAGGTGGAATATCCCCTTAGCATAGTTCCCCTCTATCGTAGCACCTTTCTGTGCCGTAGCCGTCTCAGGGTCTACGATATAGATGTTTGCCCCACTGGCATTACTGATGTTCAGGTATACATGACCGTCATGTACCAGGTGCGCCATGCCCCATGAGCCACCATGCAAGGGTATCTCCTGTACTTCGGTTACCGTCATTGCCTCCAGGTCCACCACAGCCGTGCGACACATAGGGTTTTCAGTATTAGGTGCATAGGTTCCCCATAGTACATTGTCTTCTACAACCATGCGTACTACCGCTTTGCCATTACCGGCATACACCATGTCATTGATCTTATAGCCGCCGCTCGCCTGCTCAAAGTTGAAGAAGTAATTCTCGTCAAACTCAGTTTCACCTGCATTAATGCGCAGGATGCCGCTTGGCTTAGAAGGGACAGGCGCATAGCCGCTAGCCAGTGAAGACGAACTAAAGCTGTAAAGGTCCCCGTTCTCATCTTCCACCAGACCCGTGAAACTGCTGTAGATACCGATATCACTGGTGCGAGGGTCTGCAATGTGCTTTTCAAACTCCAGCCCGGGATAGCTGTATACCGCTATGCGAGCACTGTCCGAGTTTGGTGTGCTGAAGTCACCACGTGTATGCAGCAGATAATAAGGGATAAAGAGCTTGTCACCCCGTACCTTAAGGGCAGTAGGCCACGCCACCAGCGAATCGGCCCGGCGCTCGTCTATCAGGATGTTCTTAGACTCAGTGATAGACATACTCTCCGTGTTGATCACATTCAGCACGCGAGGTTCGAATCCTGCACGTGGCACACCAATACCCAGCACCGTACTGTTATCTACCAGCCCGTAATTGTATATGTCTGTTGTGAACACGAAGCGGCCTCTTTCACTTAACTGTCCGTTCTCCAGCTCATACCCAATGCACGAAGGCTCGCCGCTGCTCGTACCCGAGCTTAGTACCACGTCGCCTGCATTAAAGAAGTAACGCCAGCCGATCTGCTCCTCACCCTGACCTATAGGCGATACCGTACCCGTCATCACCGTGTCCTTTGTCACCAGTACGTCCGAGCCGCTCGGAGACTCCACCGCCACCACAAACTTACTGTCCGGAGTGTCGATCGGATCCGTAGGATCAATATTATCATCATCGCCGCAGGATGCCAGTGTCGCAGCCGCAGCCAGCATCATTAAGTAGTGTCTGTACTTCGAAAAAATCATGATATAGTCAGTGTTTATTATTTAGTATTTGGAAATGAAATAGCGTGCTTTCAGGCTAAAAGCTCTGCCTGGTTTCTGCAGGTTGAAATTGTCATATACATCCGCATCCCACAGGTTGCTGATAGTAAATGAAAGATTGTAACGGCCATTGTCTATCGAATACACCAGCTCCACATTCTGCGTAAGCTGCTCCGGTATCACATTTTTACTTTCACGGCTTCCCTGGCTTGGCCAGAACAGGTAGTACTCGTGCACATAGCGCTGGATGGAAGCAATCGAAAAGGCGTCGTCTTTCTGGAAAAGATCCGGTATACGATAGCTCAGGACTACATTACCGAACAGGTACGGAATATTAGGCACCCGGTCACCGTTATAAGGATCTCGCGTACCCCCAACCACCCCCTGCAGCCACTCAGAAGTATTGCGTATATCCTGGTACGTGAAGTTCAGGCCAGCATTAAAGCGCTCATTGTAACGGTAGTTCAGCGTCATGTCAACCCCTTTCGTAGATACACTCGCCTCGTTCACGTAGTTGCTCAGAATGCCCCGGCTCTCTACCCGAATGAAGTCCTCAGAATCACGGTAGAAAAAGTTTCCTTCTGCGTGAATCTGGTGCTTTAGTGCAGGAGCATTACTGATCCGGAAGCCCAGGTTTACATTATGGCTTGATTCTGGTCCCAGCGTAGGGTTAGGCACCACCAGCAGGCCGTTGCCAAATAGCTCCAGTGGCTCTGGATAGCGGATCGTGCGTTCATAAGATAGCTTTACCTGCGCCGCAGGACTTACCTGGTACGTACTTGCCGCTCCAAAACCGAAGCGGTCAATCTGCTTTTCAAATAAATTCTTCTCTTCCCCGTTCCAGCTCGTTTCCAGTGAGTTAAGAGTGAAAAAGTAATTTTTTATGAAGAAGGTATTGTTCAGCTTCTCCTCCCAGAAGTGCTGGCTGTATGATAAGCCCAGCACCTTCTTGTCCGTGGTGCTTGGTTCACTGAACTGTGTCGCATTCTGTGGATGGTAGTCGTCCTCCCCCTCGCGTGTCAGTCGGTTTACTGAAAAATTGGCCGCCACCATGTGGTTATTGGCAAAGCGGTACTGAATATTCGTATTAGATAGGAAGTTTCTGTCCTCCAGCAGGAAGCGCGACTTTCGCCCGGCTTCACCTGTAGTCGGGTGCTGATTTTCCAGCCGTCCCCCTAGCCAGTCATAACGGTGGCTGCTTGTGTCCGTCGTTAATTGCTCACGACGCACCATCACCGCATACGTATTAATATCCAACCCTTTAATAATATCCCGCTTGCGGTAGGTCAGGTTTCCGATGAGGCTGTTCTCCTCCTGCGTCACCTCACCCAGCGGCGGGTTATACGTAGATGAACCGTAAGTCTGCTGTATCTCATTAAAGTTATCCGAATACAAAACACCCAGCATCAGCTCATCCGCCCAGCTCTTTTGCATTACGCCCCCTTCTACCTGCACCATCGCTGAACGATAGCCATCATGAAAGCGCTCCACCTCGGTAGGCTCCTCTTCTGGTACGCCCCCCTCACCTATCAGGCGCACGTCTATGTCGTAATTATTATCCGTCTTATTATAAAATGACCTTGTGCGGAACGTTAGCCCTGTATTGGTGTCGTACATCTGGGCATTTACCGCGGCCCGGTGTGTATTAAAGGATCCGTAAGCGTAGCTTGCATCAAGAAAGTCACCCGGTGTACGGTTGGTCACCACATTGATGGCTCCGCCCAGTGCATCCGAAGAAAGATGGATCGGCACCACCCCTTTGTACACCTCCACCTGCTGGATCAGGTTTGCCGGGAAGTTATTTAGCGTAAGTGCATTCCCAAAATAGTCCATCGGAACCCCATCGATAAAGGTCCGTACCTGGTTGCCGCTCAGTCCGTTTAGTGACAGTGTAAAGCCTGAGCCCAGGCCGCCTTCCTCCCTGAGGTTAATACCTGATACCCGGTTCAGTATCTGGTTTACATCTGTACTTACATCCCTGAAGCCCTTAGCCTCTATCACTTCTACATTATATGCCTGCTCCCTGAGTTCCTCGGCCTTCGTTTTACCAAATACTACTACCTGATCCAACTCTGTAATGTCCTCGCTTAGGATTACATTAACTGTCAGAGTTTCACCAGCTTTCAGGCTTACCTCCTTTTCCTCCCTCACATACCCCATGCCTGATATGATGAGAACATGCCTACCGGCGGGCACCCCGGTAATAGTGTATCGTCCATTCGCTGCGGTGGCCGCGCCAGTAGAAGGCTTATCCTGTAGTTGTACAGTTATACCGACTAGCTCCTCTCCTTCCGTTCCTGTCACCTGGCCCGTAATTGCCCCTGATTGAGCCATTGCCGGAAAGGCAATCATTATAGCCAATGCGTATAGTAGTAGTGATCTCATTCGTTATCCTTATTTAGACTTAATCTAAATCATTGCAAAAATAGGAATCGGTTGCGTACCTGCAAATAAATTTTTGGATAAGCTGAGTCGCGGCATTAAGAAGTTGGAAAATGTGGGATGATTAAAAGCTCCACCACTGAGCGCAGGAGCATATTTGTGAGAAAATAAGCTGTTAAGTACCAGGAGAAAATATTGATGATTTTAACTACAAATTGATTTATGGGTACCGCTACCTGTTGATATACACTCCAGGGTTCCTTTAGAGGAGGGTCCTTGAGCAGGTTTTGTTCTTAAACCCTCTCTGTGGCACGCTTGTTGATATGTAATTAGCAGATAACCAATTGATTACTAATAGTTCGTAGCTAATGAAAAGTGTAAAGCCCCTTATTTTCACCTTTATCACTCTTCTGAGTATATACCTCTCCCCTCCTGCTCTGGCAAGGCAGCAAAATGATGATGCTGATTCTGTTTGCAACAATGTCCCCAGAGACCTCGGCAACCGGGTTCAGGCAATACAAACCCTGCAGGATACAGAATTTACCTTTGAACAAAGCCTGGAGACCCTACAGGTTTTTGGGGTCAAAAAAGCTACCTATTATAGCTGTGATGGGAATCTGGGTTACCTGGTCGTCAATACTTACCGGCGTAACTACCTTTACGAGAACGTACCGCGGGAATTATGGGAGAATTTTAAAAATGCTTACAGTATAGACGGGTTCTTTACAAAAAATTTAAAATTCAATACGATCTATCTTTACTAAGTCTGCATGCAGACAGATATACTTTCATACCTTCCTGTTTGGAAAAGCGTGTTATGTTTTTAAATAGATTGCTTCATAAGTAAGCACTACTTAACGAGTAAAGCTATCAGTAAATAACTGATTTTCAGGAGTTCATCGAAAACCATTACCATCATTCCCGAATAGTAGCCATCTTTATTTAAGGCTGGCAATTATCTAAGAGAGAGTGCGATCCTGATTGTGTTAAATAAATGGTTTTACTGTGAGGTATTTATCTGTTATTTTTTACTTGCTGCTTTCGCTTTTTGCAGCCTCCTCTTGTGCCAGCCCCTCCTCAAATGAGGTTGAAAGGTTAAATTTAGCCCCTTTTATAAGTTATTATCCCGATAGTAGCGTTGTAGTTTCCCTCGATGAAGTCACCTCTGGAAGACTCGACTCCACTTTTATCACATTAGACAAAACCTCTCCAGCATTCGGTTTTGCAGATTATCCGGTATGGATCAGAATAGATCCTGCTTTCTACAAAAAGCAGGTTGATGACCCTGTCATTCAACTCGAGTATGCCCTTATTCAGCATGTCTGGTTTTACACACTATCTGCTGAGGGAGAATGGCAAGAAAGTCACCAGGGCTATGAGGTAGTACACGGCAATTCGGATCGCAATCAGTACTATAGCATAGGTCTTGCTAAAGTGCACCAAACTACTCCTGTGTATCTGAAGATCCGATCAAGCGGGTCTCTGAGGGTTCCGCTTTTCGTCAGTAGTGCCTCTCGCATTAATACCAATGCCAATAACCGTAGTCTCGTTTTCGGGCTATACTTTGGTGCACTGCTTATGATGGTGCTTTATAACCTTTTCCTATATTCTGCCCTTAGAGACACAAACTACATTTATTATTGTCTCTTCATAACTTCCAATATTATCGCTCAGTGGGTTTACAGTGGCTATATGCACTTTGAATGGCCTATCTTTACCAGCAGGCTGTGGCAAAATCATCTGAGTACCTCTATACTTATTACTACTCTTTTTGCCACCTTGTTCACTATCCACTTTCTCAACACCAGCCGTTTTGCCAAAAAGATGCATAAGCCCCTAGTAATTTTGGCATGGGTATGTGGTGTAGTCGGTTTGTTAAGTCCCTTTCTCGGCTATCGGCTTGCCTTGCTCAGTATGATGTTTACTGTGGCCATAGGCCCGCTTCTCATCTGGGTAGCTAGTATCATCACATTGCGTAATAAGAACAAATCTGCCCGGTATTATCTGGGAGGCTGGACTGTATACCTGCTATGTTCCACAGTTGTCAGTCTACAGGCCGCGCAATTACTTCCGGAAGGCACCTTGGCAGATAACTTTGTCAGATTAGGGGCTGTTATTGAAGCTCTCCTCCTTTCCCTGGCCCTTGCTGATAGAATTCAGATACTGCGCCGCGAAAAAGAAGAGGCCAGGGCGAGGCTTATTAAAAACGTGCGCGAAAATGAGCAGAATGCTCAAAAACAAAACCAGCTACTTGAGCAAATGGTAGATGAGCGTACCAGAGAGTTGCAGGATAAACAGGAGGAAGTACTCACCCAGGCAAAAGTGATAGAGGAACAGAATGTTCGCCTTTACAAACACTCCGAAGAACTGGAAAGCCTGGTAAAGAAACGTACCCGGGCTTTGGCCGAGTCTAACCTGGAGCTGGTTAAGCAAAACGTCCGGCTGGAGCAGTACGCGTATATCACCTCTCACAACCTTCGCGGCCCCCTCGCCAACCTCATGGGGGTTCTGAATGTATTTGACCGTGATGACCTTTCAAACCCCGTAAACCGTGATTGTATAAGGCACCTGGACAAGGCGACAGATAACCTCGAAGCCGTCATTAAGGATCTTAACAAGATACTGAATCTTAAAAATGATCTTAGTCAGGTATATGAAACTATCGAGCTTGAGCCATTTATCTCCAACCTGGTAGATCGTACCACTACCGCCTTTCATCAGAAGGAAGTGAATGTATATCTTGAACTGGAAGAAGGGCTGATGATGACCACTATTCCAACCTACCTGTACAGTATTCTTTATAACCTGATAAGCAATAGCATTAAGTACAGAGCCCTGGATCGACCTACAAAAATCACTATAGGCACCCATAGTATCAATGGTAAACTGGAGATATTTGTAGAGGATAATGGCCTCGGTATAGATATGGACAGGTTTGGGGATAAGCTTTTTGGGCTGTATCAACGCTTTCACCTCCACCGGGAGGGGAAAGGCATAGGGCTCCACCTCGTAAAAACCCAGACAGAAATATTGAGAGGTAGTATTACGGTAGATAGCAAGCAGGGAAAGGGAACACGATTCAGTCTGGTTTTTGATAAGTCACCCGAATTGCCCTGTGTTGATAAAGAAAAAAGAGAAAGGCAGTAGAAGGGTTAAAAAAGAAAAAAAGCTTCGGTAACCCTACCGAAGCTTTATCTAGTGTAGTATGATATTTTTTTGAGTTAGGTTTAGGCAGGTACTGCTACATCAGATACCAACCACTCATATCCTTCGTTATAATCCTCGAACTGACGAATCTCGAGCTTCTCGATTTTCATCACTGTATCTTTAGTAGAGAGTTTAGCGAAAACAAATGAAGGCTGAATAATTGCCTCACGCGTTACACCAAGCTGCACTGTTTTAGGAGTAATCTCTTTTGCAATGAAGTCACTGCTACTGTCGAATGAGCCTTTCATGTTCCGGATATCAGCTAACCAACGCTTGGCGCCCTTATCCTCCATAAGTTCTGTAATACGGGTAAGTGCTCTGCGGAAGTTTTCCTGGCTACCGAAAGCGCCATCCCATACATCACTGATTACCTTATTCTTCTCATCCCAGTAAAGAGATACATATACATCCCCGGTCGAGGTTTTCAACTGGTCGAGCAATTCCATATTTCTCTTGTTTAGTGTTAGTAATTTATGCTTTTGTTTAAGGGGTCATTTTGCTAAATGAACAATCTAATATAGCAGGAAATTATTTTCGACGAAAATTTCACCGGCATTCATCGAATAATCGATAGCACTCGTCGATGTAATTTGTTTGCTTTATAACTTTATTTTTGTTCTGGATTGGATTTAAAAGGCCTGAAATATGTCTGATAACAATATTGTATATCATCAATTGATTGTAATATTTTCTATGAAATTACATTTTATGATAAGTTGTCCCGGCCTTCTTTTATCTTAAGAGAATCAATTATGTCGAAATTTTGTCTATTCCTGTTCTTCTTTTCCTTCCTTTTTATAGCGCCATCGGTGGCGCAGGTGGTTGATAGTCTGCCTGATATGGAGAATATGCTGAATCAGGGCTGGGCGTATCTGGATGGGGCTTCCTATGAAAAAGCCCTCCAAACTTTTGACCAGGTGGTGCGTGAAGAACCCAGAAACGTTGAAGGATATTTTGGAAGAGCGTTTGCCCTCGAGCAATTAGGCCGTGGGGCCGAGGCCCGTATAGCCTACCTTACCGTTCTTGCATTGGACGAAAAGCACTATGAAGCCCGTTTTTACCTCGGTCTCCAGTACCACCAAGCCGGCCTTTATGATGAGGCCATCAAAACACTCTCCACCCTTGTAGACCAGCAGCCTCCGCTCACTAATAGCATTATGTACGAAGTGAGCAGTACCAATGGAGGAATAGAGGGTGTGCATACCCTTGCCGGACGAAATGACCTCATTTTATATCACCGGGCCAGGAGCTACCGCATGGCCAACATGTATGATGAGGCTGTAAGGGATATTGAAAGGGCCTATCGCCAGGCACCGCAGCGTCCCGAATATTTGCACGAAAAAGCATTAATAAGAGAAGCCGAAGGCAATAAAGATGCAGCTGCGGGAATCTACCGGGATATACTTATTGCTTATCCGGCCTACACTGAAGCTATGTATAACCTGACCCGGCTCACTAGCGAAGGCTCAGGGGATTCAGGCGCCGCAAGGCAGGCCTATGGAAAAGTGATAGAAAGCGACAGTAACGCGGTAGAAGCGTGGGCTAGTCGTGGAATTCTTCACTTTGATCAGCAGCAGTATGAAAAGGCAGAGTATGACTTTAAGCAAGCCTTGCTTCTGAATGACGGGGACGAACAGAATTGGATAAATCATGGTATGGCCCAGGAAAAACTGGGACATTTTATGGAAGCCATAAGGGACTTTGAGAAGGCCCTGAATCTGGACCCCCAGAACCTCACCGCTATGCTGCACCTGGGGAATGCCTACCTTAAGCAACGGATGCATCGTAAGGCACTGAGACAATACGAGGACCTGCTCGAGTTGACTCCGGAGCATAGCGGAGCTGCCTATAATAAGGCCATTGCACTCTATAACCTTGGCCAGAAGGGTAGCGCTTGCCGTGCACTGAATGTCGCAGAAGGCCACGGGGCAGATGTAGCTCCCAATTTAAGAAAAAGAGTATGTGGTGGCTGATCTTATAAGAAGGCAAAAACCATTCCCGTAAATCTGAGACCACTACCACAATATTCATAGGTCTCTACCTGTATTATGTTGTATATTTTCCACCCTACACCAGTACAGGCAATTAAATAAAATGAAGAAAACCATTACGACAGCTTTGTTGGTGGCAATCGGCATGTTCTATAGTCAGGATGCCTTGTCCCAGCGAAAGAAATCCAAAAATAAGGAGGAAGTAAAGTCTGCCCTGCCCGCTATGCCCGGCATGGCATTCAGATCTATAGGTCCTGCACTTACCAGTGGCAGGATTTCAGACTTTGCCGTACATCCTGAAGACCGGTCTACCTATTATGTGGCCACCTCAGCCGGTGGTGTCTGGAAAACAGAAAATGCCGGTATTACCTTTACCCCCCTTTTTGACCAGCAGGGTTCCTATTCCATAGGCGTCGTCACTATGGATCCCAATAACCACGATGTGATATGGGTAGGTACAGGCGAAAATAACAATCAGCGTAGTGTTGCTTACGGTGATGGTGTATATAAAAGTGTGGACGGCGGTAATAGCTGGAAGCATATGGGCCTCAAAAACTCAGAGCATATCGGCTCCATTGTAGTAGATCCGCGCGACTCCGATGTGGTATACGTGGCGGCCATTGGTCCCCTGTGGAATGCCGGTGGAGAAAGAGGACTTTATAAAACCACCGATGGGGGTGAAACATGGAACAGGGTGCTCAATATAAGCGAGCATACAGGCATTAATGAGGTGCATATGGACCCGCGTAACCCCGACATACTGTACGCAAGTGCTCACCAGCGTAGAAGACATGTGTTTACCTACATTTCCGGTGGGCCTGAATCCGGCCTGCATCGCTCGATGGATGGCGGTGAAACATGGGAAGAAATCAATAATGGTCTTCCTAATGTGGACCTTGGCCGGATTGGTCTTGACATATCCCCTGCTAACCCTGATATTATCTATGCCATAGTAGAAGCTGCAGATGGCAAAGGCGGTTTTTACCGTAGCACAAACCAGGGTTCAAGCTGGGAGAAACGAGGAGGACACTCCACAAGTGGAAACTACTACCAGGAGATCATTGCCCACCCTACCAATCCTGATGTGGTATACAGCATGGATACGTGGATGAGTGTGACCCGCGACGGTGGTAAGTCTTTTCAGAATGTTGGAGAAAAGTGGAAGCACGTAGATAATCACGCACTATATATTGATCCGGAGCACCCCTCCTATCTGCTGTCCGGGTGTGATGGTGGTATCTACGAAAGCTTTGATGCAGGCCAGACCTGGCGCTTTATGCCTAACCTGCCGGTTACCCAATTCTACAAGGTGGAAGTGGACAATAGTAAGCCCTTCTACTATGTGTATGGTGGTACACAGGACAACTTCAGCCTTGGAGGCCCGAGCCAGACAACCAGCGAAAATGGCATCACCAACAGTGATTGGTTCATCACCAATGGCGGTGATGGGTTTGAAAGTGCCATTGATCCTGAAGACCCTAATATCGTTTATGCACAAAGCCAGTATGGTTACCTGGTCCGCTATGACCGTAGTAGTGGGGAGTCTATAGGTATTAAGCCTAAAGAAGACAAAGGCGAAGATGCGTACCGGTGGAACTGGGACGCTCCTCTCTTTACCAGTAAACATGTACCTGGCAGAATTTACTTTGCCGCCAATAAGGTCTTCCGCAGTGATGACCGTGGCAATAGCTGGACTAAGGTTAGCGAAGACCTCACTCAGCAGATCGACCGTAACAAACTGAAAGTTATGGGACGCGTATGGAGTGTGGATGCCGTAGCCAAAAACCAGTCTACCAGCCCCTATGGTACCATTGTAGCGTTTAGCGAAAGCCCCCTTGATCAGAACTTGCTTGCTGCCGGTACAGATGACGGACTCATCCAGGTCACAGAAAACGGCGGTGATAACTGGCGTAAAATCAGCACGGTATCCGGGGCCCCCGAAAGAAGCTACGTCAATATGGTGCTGTTCTCACAGCATGACCGGAATACCCTGTATGCCGTGTACAACCATCATAAGTATGGCGACTTCAAGCCCTATATTTTCAAATCCACAGACCTTGGCCGTAGCTGGGTAAACCTTTCAGGAACGCTTCCTGAAAGAGGCAGTACCTATGCCATTGCAGAAGATCACGAAGATAAAGACTTGCTGTTTGCGGGTACCGAGTTCGGAGCCTTTTATAGTAAAGATGGCGGAACGAACTGGAATGCACTCAAAGCCGGACTCCCTACTGTAGCTGTGCGCGACCTGGCCATACAGGAAGAAGAGAATGACCTTGTACTGGCCACCTTCGGACGGGGATTCTATGTATTAGATGACTACAGCATTCTGAGAGAGACTACTGACGAATTATTTGCCAAAGATGCTCACTTGTTCAGCGTGGATACCTCCATGATGTTTGTGCAACGTACACCTCTCGGACTGCCTGGCAAAGGCTTCCAGGGCGCCAGCCACTATTATGCTGAGAATCCTGAAGTTGGGGCCACTTTCACTTATTTCATCAAAGAGGGCTTTACCAGTGCCAAAGACAAGCGGATGGAAGCTGAAAGAAAGTCACGCGAATCCATGAAGGATGTATACTATCCTTCGTACGACCAGTTGAAGGCAGAGCAGGCAGAAGAAAAGCCCTCGCTGATGTTTATCGTGTATGATAATCAGGACAATATTGTACGCAAGTTAACAGCGCCAGTCGCTGCCGGCGTTCAACGTATTACCTGGGACCTGCGGTATCCGAGCGTCAATCCCATTGAGCTTAACCCCGCATCTTCTGATAATCCGTTTATTCCGGAAGACAAAGGTATACTCGTTGCTCCCGGAATCTACAAAGTAGGTATGTTCAGAGTAGAGGGCGACCAGATGCAAGAACTATCTGAGCCTGTATCATTTGTAGTACAACAGTTGCCTGGTAGCACCTTACCTGCCACAGACCGTGAAGGAATGCTTACTTTCCAGCGGGAACTGTCTGAGTTGCAGCGTGCCCTAACCAGTGCTTCCAGTACCATACAGGACGTGGAAAAAAGGTTGAAATACCTGAGAGCTGCCGTACTTTCAGTATCCGAGCCTGGCCAGTCCCTTATGGAGCAGTGGAAGAGTATAGAGAAGGAAATAGCGTCGATCAAGACCAAAATGTATGGCGATCAGCTTGCCTCCCAACTGGACATTGATACTCCTCCGTCTATTGCTAACCGTGTATATGGCGTAATTTATGACCATTACGGCTCTACCTCAGACATCACTGAGACGCAAAAGCAACAATTCCGTATTGCAAAAGAGGAATTCGTGCCTGTACTGAATGATCTGAAGCAATTAGTAAATGAGGATCTCGCTCAGCTTGAAGATGCCCTGGAGGATGCAGGCGCACCCTATACGCCTGGCAGACTTCCTGATTACTCTGAAAATTAATAGCAATTATAATCATCAAAAAAGCTTCCCCGGAGGGAAGCTTTTTTCTTTTATGCCTTGTGATGAAGGTTAAAACTCGTATACCTTGCCTGTCACTATAATCACAATGCCTACTGCCGTAGCACTCAACGAGAACGCAAGGACATCAAATAAGTAATATCCCGTAGATAAGGATATAGCCGTAGTACCCAGGCCAGCAACAAAGAGCAGTAGTCCGGCTATTTTAGCTTGTTTCCTAACGGATTTGTTAGATTTGTTAAGGGCTCTGGACGTAATATGGTCATCTATCCGGTCGATTATTTCCCGTATCTCATCATCATCAAACCCTTTTAGCTCCAGGTCTTTACGGATATCTCCGAATGACCGGTCCTGAGAAACCCAGTCAAAGTATAAATCCCAGTTAATAAACTTCGTATTCACCATTATTCTCCCAGCGCATACACAGCAAATGAAGCAAGCCAGTGTTCTCCCGCATAGTCGCCGCTGGCTACATTAGGTAGGGTCTCCATTATGTGCTCGCGGGCAGCATCTGTCAGCACCTCACGCTCCGTCGAACCCTCCGGTAATTTAGAGGCAATCGCTCGCATCGTCCATGCCCTGCTAAGATTAAGTCCATCCAGGTGCACAATTTTCATGTCTGAACGGTCAGATACCATAGCCGGGCTGTAGAGTGACATAGGAGAGGATTCTGGTAGGCCAGGTAGGAAGGCTTGTAGCCATTCCCGGAAAGCCTCTTCATCCAGTACTTTCGACATAAGTTCCGCCTCGTTCAGGCAGGGCGAAAAGAAGTCTTCACCACCCGGCTCATACCCTACGGGACATTCAGTATCGGATAAGAAGTAGTCGCGGGACCTTTTTTCAATCATATTCTCCAGCGCTTCATTGCCAACTGTACGTGCATAATCTAACGCAAAAGATAGTCCGAATGCCGTGTTGGGGTGCACTCCCGTCCGTATTGGATAGGTTTGCCGGGGTAGAAAATCCATGTATTTTGCCACGATCGTATCTACCAATGGGTTCAGGGCACCCTCCCATTCACGGGCCTGGGGAGCATCCCACGTATGTAGCTCTTCTGCCAGTTTTAGTAGCCATGCCCAGCCATATGTACGTTCAAAGTTTCTGCTATAGCGCCTGCCGAAATACTTAGCTTCAGCTTTGATGGTTTCCGGAGTGATATTTTCAGAAATGGCCCGTTTTATTTCTTCCGCTCCTTCCATTCTCGGAAACTTCTTAAGCAGACGAACCAACATCCAGTGGCCGTGTACACTCGAATGCCAGTCGAAGCACCCATAAAACGCCGGGTGCAGATCTGATGGCGAGGTAAGCTCCTTGTCGTCCGTCACCACATGTCCGGTTTTATTCGGGTATTCCAGTTGTATACATTCAAAGGCTAGGGTAGAAAGGTGCGTGGCCCCTTCGGCCGTTAAAGTGAGGTCGCCGCTTTTTGATTCCTTCAGGAATACCGGCTTATTTCCCTGCCGGCCGTAAGTAGTGGCTGATAAAAAAACACCTGCTATTGCAAGCAGGGTACAGCATCTGAGGTGGTTTAGTCCCATTTTATATTTGATATGACTATTGTTCTAGTGTCAAAATTTCATGATTTTAAGTAAAATTTAATCCATTATGAAAAACAATAAGCTTAATCTGAACGATTTCAGGGTAAAAAACTACCTGCTAAGCCCCGAATACCTGAAATCACTACTCTGAGGAGGACAGGCAGAAACTATAAAGTATTGCGACAGTTTCAGGTACACAGATCCATGCTTATGCATGTGAGGTACTCCCTCCTGTATCAACTAATTTGAATGTGATATTTACGAGCTTCCTCCGTGGGAAGCTTTTTTGATATCGTTAGTTTTGGCAAATGGAAAAGTGGCTTTCCGGTTTTGCATCCTCTTACGGAGGAAAATTAAGTATACCCCGCAGCAGTTCCTGGCGTGGTACTACTGACCTCACGTTCAGTAAGTACCAGCTAGTCATTCCCGTAGCGAATCGTAGCCTGGAGATAGAATTTCTATATCGGGAGGCCTACGGCCGCCTGGGCGATCACTACCAGATCAGGGCAACTATGCCGGTTGGTTTGCTGGGTATAAAAAGGGTGTCCATTACTAAAAAAAGCTGGTGGCACATCTTCTATAAAAGTAAAGTCAAAACCGGTATTAAGTCATTTGATACCACCTATGCCGTCAGAGGTGATGAGGCGATAGCCCATAAAATCCTGGATACCGAACGCACCGTAAATACCTTCATTCAAGCCTCTCCCGTGGGCCTCTTCATTCATACTAAAAAAGATCGATCCGCTAAGTTATACGGAGTATATCGTCATATGCCAAAGGAAGAATTAGAGGCTGCCGTTCATATCTTTTACCACCTGGATACGCTCTTTTGATGATGTTAAGTTGTGGTAGGATTAATTCAATATCAGCCCCTTAACCCAAGTGTATAGGATAGACATCCAGAAAAAGCCCATAAACAGGATAGCGCCGGATTTATTCCCCGATAGCAGCATAGTGATACCAACAGCTCCTACCAGGAAAATAAAGACAGAAATAACAATGGCTAGTATTCTCTTAGTCTTATTCTCCACATCCATCATGCTCCCAATGCCCAGTGCGCTGAATATGAAGAATATATAAATGTTACTGTACTGGTCTGAGCCGGCTAAAAGAAACCCGGTACCCAAAATAATGCCACCAATAAGGCATGAACTGGTGATAATGGCACTGATACGGTCGTTCTTATCCACAAGGTATTTACCCTGAGGGTGAAATAGCAAAGAGAAATTAAAGATTTGACCAATTACCCATGTGGAAAGGATGAATAGAAGGTAAAGGCCTACCAGCACATGGGCTGCAACTTGTAATGATGGGGTTCTCTCACCAACAATGGCGCTGAACTTAATGACTGCATACAACCCCACAAAAACGCCAATCCGCTGCCCCTTACTTAGCTTAGAAATCCAGAAAACGTATTTCAGGAAAAGTCTGTAAATAAAATACCGGCTTTTCAGAGCCTCCATCATGCCCCCCTGGGCCCACTCATTATTAGGATCCAGCCTTAGGGCTTCCTGAAAATGTGTCATAGCTTTTTTATGACTACCTTTTTCCAGGTGAGACCACCCGTAATTGCTATGCGTGAAAGCATTTTCAGGATCCTTTTCAAGAGCAGAGTCCAGGGTTTCGAATGCAGCTTCTTTACGATTAAGCTTTACCAGTGATTGAGTGCGTAGGTTAAGGCAGCTTAGATTTTCCGGATTTAGAGTAAGGCCTTTTTCGGCATACCCCAGCGCTTCTTTATATTTTTTCTGTACAAATAGCGTACTGCAGGCCAGCGCAAAATGCTCTGCATCGAATGGATTGATCTTAATACTCTCTTGCGCATGCTCAAAGGCTTTTTTGGCCTTATCAAGAGAAAGGTAAGCTCTGCCAGCCAGGTAATGATAGTTAGCTTCACCTGCATCACGTGCCAGTAATCCTATGGCCACTTCCAGTCCTTCTTTTGCACGGCTCGTATTAATTAGAATAAGACATAGCAGTGTCTGGTAATATTCGCTTTCAGGCTCCACAGAAAGCTTATCACGTGTATGTTTCTCAGCTAGATCATACCGCTCCTGCTCTATCAGCAGTTCAATATGTTGTGCAGTGATCGTCTCCATTCTATTTCATTTTCAGGTAGTCCACTATATCGTCGTATAGCCCTCCCTCATTAGCATATAGCGCATAATTTCTGGCACTGTTCAGCCATTCCCGGGTACTGGGTTTCATTTTTTTGGCTGTTTTAACCAGATCCTTGGTACGAATAGGCTCTGGGATACCGGTCTTAAAGCTGTCCTGGAGTTTCTGTTCCACCACACGGTCAATTAGCGCATTTAGATCGGCTCCGGAGAATGTTTCTGTCACCCCGGCCACTTTCCCATAGTCAATGGGTTCAGTTGGTTTCTCCTTCAGCATGATTTTTAATATCTCCTCGCGCGCTTCCTTGTCCGGCGGTGGTACGAAAATGATTCGATCGAAGCGGCCCGGCCTTCTGAAAGCAGGATCCAGGTGCCACGGCGTATTAGTAGCAGCCAGAATAAGCACTCCATCGTTGCTGCTTTCCACGCCATCCAGTTCTGCCAGAAACTGATTGATCAAGTGCCTTCCCGCCGACTGTTTCATATCCGTACGGTTTGCCCCCAGTGCATCCACTTCATCAAAAAAGAGTACACAGGGGTTTTGTGCCCTGGCGGCCTCGAACAGCATATTGAGATTTTTCTCGCTGTTGCCTATCCACATATCCAGGATATCATTTATGCCGACTGACATAAACTTAGCATTGATTTGGCCAGCGGTGGCTCTGGCTATATATGTTTTGCCGCAGCCGGGAGGGCCATATAGCAGTATACCCCCTCCTGTTTTTTTACCGTAGGCCTTGTATAGTTCCTGATGTTCCAGCGGACGGATGATCTTTATTTCTATCTCTGCCTTTACACCCTTCATACCTCCTACATCCTCAAAGCTGATTTTTGGCTTTTCTGCCCGGCTTTCTTCCAGCAGGTTTTCCAGCTCTTCCTCCAGTTCTGATTGTAAATAAGCTGCGGGCTGCCTGAGAGCCTCATCAAGCGCCTCATCAGTGAGGGAGGCATCCAGCTCAAGTGCTTTCCTGTAATGATCCGCTGCCGTTTTTTTATTATCGTCTTTCAGATGAAGCTTGGCCGAAAGAAGGTAGGTTTCTGCATTATAGGACCCTTCCGGAAGTTCCTCCAGCACCACAAGGGCGGCCTGTACCTCTCCTTTTGCGCTATAGGCTCGTGCAAGCCCGCGCATTCCCCTTGTTTCACCTGGCGCCATAGCCAAAACGGTAAGGTATTCGGCTATTGCCTCTTCCGTTCGGCTTTCATTTAATAATAATTCCGCCAGGTGCAGGCGAAGCGGTACGTTATCCGGTGAAAATTTAAGCGCCTCTTTAAGGCTGGTGATGGCATCTGCAGGCATAATCTATAATTGAAAGACCAAATTTATTAAATTTTTGAACGGATAATAAGCCTTATGCCACAGCCGGAACCTGAGTAATCTGAAAAGGTGCAAGTTTTAGGCATCTTTTTTGAAGTTAGCAGGTTATAAATTCATTAATTTGGCGATCAAAATCAGAAGAGAATGATGAAGAAATCAGCATTTGTGGTAGCAGGACTAGCCGTGTTATTACTTATTTCCGGCTGCGACGTAATGAAGCAGGTACAGCAGCTTGGTAACCTGGCTCGTTGCCAGTTTAGATTAGCCTCTATGAAGGACACAGAGCTCGCGGGCGTTAATGTCCAGAATAAGAACCAACTGGATGATTTCAGCTTTTCCGAGTTATCCCGTATCGGCACAGCCTATGCCCAGGGAGACCTGCCCATTGAATTTATCCTGGATGTTGATGTGAAAAACCCGAACAGCGAGGTGGCTGCCATGAATCGCATGGCTTGGACCCTTCTGGTAGATGATAAAGAAACCATTAGCGGTCTTGTAGATCAGAAGGTTCAGATTGGTGCTAATAGTATGAACACTATCCCATTGAATATTTCATTTGACCTGCTCGATTTTTTCGACAGCATGGGCCGTGACTCATTACTTAACCTGGTAATGAATCTCGCCGGCCAGAGTAGTGAGCCTACAAGCCTGACGCTGAAAGTAAAGCCCAGCATAGAGGTGGCAGGTACCATGATCAATTACCCTGGCTATATAGACGTTAATACGGAGTTTGGTGGAGGTAATTCTGCTAATCAATAATTCCGCGTCATCTTACATATAAAAGAGCCCCGCAGATCAACTTATCTGCGGGGCTCTTTTTTGCTCCAATCTACTAAGGGTTATTTAGCCTGCCAAACGGCTTCTTTATGCTGTTTGCCGATAGTGAGCACCAGGCGTACCGGGTTAGGGATAAGAGCGAGTCTCCCTATCTTACCACCAAAGTCGTCGAGTTCCACCGGTACTCCGTCGCTGGCTTTCACATCGTACTTTCCATCGCCTTTAGCTACATATTCCTTTGCCAGATAGGCAGTAGGTAGCAGCACATCGTCATCAGGACAGTACTCATCATGCACCATGTGAAGCGCGTCTTCTAGGTAATCACCATATTGCTCCAAAAAGTCATCTTCCATGTCGTGAAGCGTTTCCTCTTTGTCGTCATATTCGGGCTGGTTGTAATCCATCTGGCTGAGCTCATTTTTCAGTTCTACCAGCTTGATCATGTCACGGTTGAGGGCTTCTATATCCATTGCTAAAAAAAGGCGATTTGAGTTTGTTATGTCACTGCAAAACTCAAAAGAGTTGCCTTGACTTCCAAATAAAAAGCCGGAAATCCTTATTTTGGGGCCAAAATTAGAAGCGGTTTTAAACCGCAGATTACAGAAACCCAAAAATCTACTATACGATTATGATGGAGAATGACTTTTTGCCAATCAATGGCACGGATCACCTGGAGCTGTATGTAGGCAACGCCAAGCAGGCAGCTTATTATTACCAGGCGGCTTTCGGCTTTGAGCTGATTGCTTATTCCGGCCCGGAGACGGGCATCCGGGGACGCGTATCGTATGTATTGGTTCAGGATAAAATAAGGCTGGTTCTGACCAGTAGCCTTGAGCCAGACTCAGAAATTTCCAGGCATGTAAAGCAACATGGCGATGGAGTAAAGGTACTCGCTTTGTGGGTAGACGATGCTCGTGCCGCTTATGAAGCAACAACAAGCCGGGGGGCAAAATCAGCTATGGAACCCCAGACAATATCAGATGAAAACGGGGAGGTAACGTTCGCGTCAATTCATACCTACGGGGATACCATTCACACCTTTGTAGACAGATCCAAATACAATGGCCCCTTTCTGCCTGGCTTTACCGGTAGGGAAAGCTTCTTTAAGGTAGAGCCTGTAGGATTCAAATATGTCGATCACTGTGTAGGTAACGTAGAACTTGGCAGCATGAATGAGTGGGTGAAGTTCTATGAAGATGTTATGGGTTTCAAATTACTTATCACCTTTGATGATAAGGATATTTCCACTGACTACACGGCCCTTATGTCTAAGGTGGTTTCTAACGGTAATGGCTATATCAAGTTTCCGATAAATGAGCCGGCCGAAGGTAAGAAGAAAAGCCAGATTGAAGAATACCTCGACTTTTACCACGGAGCAGGCGTGCAGCACATCGCCATTGCTACGGATGATATTCTGCATACCGTGGCAGAGCTCAGAAATCGGGGTATCGATTTTCTACATGTGCCAGATAATTATTATGATGACCTGCTGGATCGTGTCGGGTCCATTGACGAGACCATAGAGGAACTAAAAAAGCTTAATATTCTCGTAGACCGTGATGATGAAGGCTACCTGTTGCAGATATTCACAAAGCCGGTACAGGACAGACCCACCATGTTCTTTGAGATTATTCAGAGAAAAGGTGCTAAGTCCTTCGGTAAAGGAAACTTTAAAGCGTTGTTTGAAGCCATAGAAAGAGAACAGGAACTTAGAGGTAACCTATAATACCAACCCTAAAATCAACTCAGACAGATGACCATTAATGAAAAAGCCAGTAAGTGGCTGGAGAGCCGGAAAATAGATGAGGCTTCTAAAGCCGAGATAGACCGGATGCTAAAAGCTGATGATGACACCGAGCTCATGGAAGCCTTTTATAAAGACCTCGAGTTCGGCACTGGTGGCCTGCGCGGGATTATGGGTGTAGGCTCTAACCGGATGAATAAATACACAATAGGTATGGCCACCCAGGGACTGGCCAACTACCTGTTAAAAACATACCCCGACCAAGAGCTTAAAGTAGCTATCGCCCACGACAGCAGAAATAACAGTCGGGAGTTTGCTAATGTAACCGCCGATGTATTTACAGCTAATGGCATAGAAGTATACTTTTTTGATGGCCTCCGCCCTACCCCTGAGCTGAGTTTTGCCATACGTCACTTTGGTTGCCAGAGTGGGGTGGTGATTACCGCCTCGCATAACCCCAAGGAGTATAATGGATATAAGGCCTATTGGAACGATGGAGGGCAATTGGTCCCCCCTCATGACAAAAACGTTATAAGCGAAGTAGCCGGTATTTCCAGCATCGATGAGGTGAGTTTTGATAGGGATGAATCCAGAATTCATACAATCGGTAAAGAGGTGGATGAAAAATACCTGGACGCTATCGAAGCTATCCGTCAGGCGCCTGATGAGGTGAGTAATCAAAAAGACCTTAAAATTGTCTTCTCTCCTATTCACGGTACCGGTATCACCCTGGTGCCGGAGATACTGAAGCGTTTCGGATTTGAAAACGTGAAAGTAGTTGAGGAGCAGGCAGAACCTGATGGTAACTTCCCCACAGTTGTTTATCCTAATCCTGAAGAGAGAGAGGCGATGAGTATTGCTCTCAAACAGGCTGAGGACTGGGACGCAGATCTGGTAATGGCTACAGACCCTGACTCTGACCGTGTAGGTATCGGTGTGAAAAATAACGAGGGAGAATGGCAACTATTGAATGGTAACCAGACCGGCAGCCTTCTTATTTATTTTTTACTTAAGAAGTGGAAGGAGAATGGTAAGCTGAATGGCAAACAATACATTGTAAAAACAATCGTCACGACGAATCTCATAGACGAGATTGCTCGCGAGTACAAAGTTGATTGCTATAATACCCTTACCGGGTTCAAGCACATAGCGGCCATCATTCGGAAACTGGAAGGTAAGAAGGAGTTTATCGCTGGAGGAGAGGAAAGCTATGGCTACCTCATTAGTGATTTCGTGAGAGACAAGGATGCAGTGGCTAGTTGTGCCATGATTGCAGAAATGACTGCTTATGCGAAGGATAAAGGCCAGAGTCTCTACGGTATGCTCATGGAAATTTATGAAACCTTCGGTATTTACCAGGAGCAGCTAGTAAGTATTACCAAAAAAGGTAAGTCCGGAGCCGAGGAGATTAAAAAGATGATGCAGGATATGCGCACCAACACACCTGAAAAGCTAGGAGGTTCTCAGGTGGTAACTCTGCTCGACTATGATGCAGGTACGGAAAAGGAACTGACCAGCGGTAAAACCTCGGAGCTTGATTTCCCTAAGTCTAACGTGTTACAGTATATCACTAAAGACGGGACAAAAATCTCTGCTAGGCCCTCTGGTACAGAACCAAAGATCAAATTTTATATCAGTGCAAAGCAGTCTATGGCAGGAAAGTCGTATGCTGAGGCCTATGAGCAGCTTACTGATAAGATCGACAAAATCATTACTGAGCTTGGCCTCAAAAGCTAGGTATTGAATAATTGCATTGCAGCCTCTTTGTTTTAGAAGAGGCTGCTTTATAAAAAAAGCCCTTCGCCAGGCGGCGAAAGGCAATTTGAAGGAACCAACGAAAATTTCTTACTTACTATAAAGGAGGACGGTGACCTTCAAGCTTTTTCCAGCCTTCTGATGCACCGCGTAGTGCGAATACACGGACTACTCCGGCTACTGCCCCTGTCAAAGCCATATATAATATTGCTTCCTTCCAGCCGACACTATAATGCACAGGGTTTTTCGGTGGTTTTTTGCCTGAGGCTACCTGCCAGCCTTTACCTATCAGTTTTTTCACCAATACGGCAGAACCAACTGATGCAGCGTAGCTTACAAGACCCCATTTATTTTTAGAACTGAAAAGATTCATGTGAAATTAGTGGATTGCTTAAAAATGTATTTAAAGTATTAACCTGATTAAATTTAATCTGTTTCGGTCTTTTTGTAATTTTGCTGTTAAACAGCCTATTCAGCCGGCGGTGTGTAACCGGCTTTAAATCAAACCACTGTATGGCATCACAATCCAAATACCTTCATGGCTACACAAGCCGTGAACAACAACGCTTGTATGAACAGGCCCGGATGGTGGAAAATATAATTTTCAACACCATTGATTATTCGGAAACAGACCAACTGCTGGAAATCGGATGTGGTGTGGGAGCAATGTCCGAAATTCTGCTGCGTAGATTCCCCCATTTAACACTTACTGGTATCGATTATCAGACAGAACAGGTAGATCAGGCATCTTCTTTTCTGAAAAATGTGCCTTATGCTACAGATCGCTATACGATCCGGCAGATGGATGCCATGGACATGGACTTTGAGAGCAGCACGTTTGATGCCGCATTTATTTGTTGGGTACTGGAGCATGTCTCTGATCCCCTCAGGGTACTAACGGAAGCCCGGCGCGTGCTTAAGCCAGGAAGCCAGGTAGTCATCACCGAAGTATTGAATTCAACCTTCTTTGTAGAGCCATATTCCCCTAACGTGCTTCAGTATTGGATGAGATTTAATGACTTTCAGTATGATCATGGAGGAGATCCATTTGTAGGGGCCAAATTAGGAAATCTGCTACAGGCAGCAGGATATAACCGGATAGAAACTACCATAAAAACGTTTCATCTGGATAACCGTAATCCGGCCAAGAGGGCCAGTATGATCCGGTTCTGGACAGACCTGTTAATGAGTGGGTTACCTCAACTTACAGAAGCAGGATACGTCTCGGAAGAAATAGCAGAACAGGTTAATACCGAAATGCGGACAGTGGCTAAGAGCCCTAGCGCGGTATTTTACTATTCTTTTGTTCAGGCAAAGGCCTATACCACCTGATAATGCTCATCTTCTTACCACCAGTACAAAATTTTTTTTATATTTTATCGTCCGGAGGGTTACTATTTAACCCTCTGGTAATCAAGATGTGAAAATGGACGAAAAAGAGGTTATTGAGAGGTTAAGAAGTGGAGGCGAAAAGGAACTGGAACACATCTATGTCAAACATCGTGATGAGTTTCTATTCTGGATCACTAAAAACTTCATTTGCTCATTGGACGAAGCAAAAGACATTTACCAGGTTTCTATTCTCACTTTTTATGAGAATGTGGTGCAGGGTAAGGTTCAGTCGCTGACCTCCAGCATTAAAACCTATTTGTTCGCAATTGGTAAAAATAAAGCTCTGGCTTCCAACAAAAAAGCTCAGCGCTTTACCTCGGATTTTTCGGATAATATGAGTGTAGCAGCTATAGACAACGGACACACCAGCGAAGACGAAGACAAATGGCGTATGGTCGAGAGCAGTCTTGAGAAACTGGGAGACCCATGCAAAACGTTGCTCAAACAATACTATTACCACAAAAAAGCCGTATCAGACATCGCAGACGAACTGGGATATAAAAATGCGGACACAGCAAAAAACCTCAAGTACAAATGCATGAAACGTCTTAAGAAGATTTTTGAGACGGAGTTGATTAATTTTAAAGAAGCATAAATGCTTAACGACGATGCAACTGTTCGCCGGATAGAGAGCTATCTGGAGGATACCATGGAAGAGAAAGAGCGACAAAAATTTGAGAAAGAACTTCTCGAAGACCCTGAATTGCGCGATGCGCACGACCAGTTCGTTACTTTAATTGGTGGCATCCAGTATGCTACCCGGAATGAAATGTACAGGAAGCTACAAAAGCTCGAAGCCGGGCTGGAAGATCCCGAATTGACCGGTGAATCGAAGGCAGGCAAAAGAGCGAGAGTAGTTAGTATGTGGCGAAAGCCATGGGTTGCCAGCCTGGCTGCCGCTATTACGCTATTGTTCATTACCACGGTTGTTTTGCTCACTGGCCAGCGTAATGTACCAGGCAATGAGTTGTTTGCTCAGAGCTTTAGTCCCTACCCTAATATTGTTATGGCCACTCAAAGAGGTGGAAACGAAGAACGAAATACGCTACAAAAAGCGTTCTATGCGTATGACAGGGAAAATTACGATGAAGCGATAGGCTACTTTAGCCAGGTTCCGGAGTCAGAGTACGATGCAAGTGTACTACTATACATGGGTAATGCGTACCTTGCAAGCGGAAAAGCCCAGGATGCTGAAGACATATTCAAAAATGTGATTAAAAATTACGAACAATTTAATGTTCAGGCTGAATGGTATCTGGCCCTATCCTATCTAAAGCAAGACAGAAAAGCTGAAGCAAGAAAAATGCTTCAAAAGCTTACAATGGGTCAAAACTCCTACCGAGAGGATGCACAACTTATTCTGAGAAAATTATAACTTGCGATAACACATTAATTATCAGGCAGCTATAGTAAAAAAGTTGATCGAATCAAAACATCACTAATCATGGACAACACAATGACTAACACTAAACTACCTGATTTTACTGGTATCGTCAGCTCAGGCAAATTAAAGCTATCTGACGATAGTGGTGTTGGGAATGGGACAGTATCTGATCCTAAGCCTCCTGCTTCAGGAGGATCTGGCGAAGGTGATAATTAATTGACTGGCTAATCCTTAAAGCTAGTACGCAAATATAAAGTGGCAGTGGTATGAGAGTATCACTGCTTTTTTATTCCTTTTTAAATAACAGCATTTTTACTGCTAATAATAATGTAGGAATAATCAAGGCGATTGCTGCCCAAAGGTAGAAGTCTTTCTTTTTCTCCATAGGCTTAACAGGCCGCATATCACCTATTGCTACAAACGCTGCCCAATTTACCGGGTGAGCAGTTAACTCATCAGATTGAGCTAAATAGTTAAGTTTACTTTGACGCAGAGCTTTGTCAAGCTCCTGCCCCTTCGTAAGTCCTTTGTAAAAATCTTCCATTATGGACGCCGTCACCCTGTCATTTAACTTCCAAAGTGTCATCACTATTGATGGGCAACCAGCATAACTGAAGCTTCTGCCTATGCTGTAGATGCCCTCCCCTGAATAGTTTTTGCCAATTCCTGTCTCACAACTACTCAGCACCACCAGTCGCGAGTTTAGGTTAAGAGGATACAGTTCATAAGGATATAGGCGTCCATCATTTTGCTCATCAGCCTGACTTCTGAAGTACAAGGCTGAACCGTGAGGATTCTCCGTATTAGCTTCACCATGAAGGGCGAGGTGTAGAATTTCAGATGACCGCGCCTTATTTTTAAATGCAGTTTCAGTAGCTTCCTTTCCTTGAAGAAAATCACCTATGATCATACTCTTAAGTGCTTCCAGTTCGTAGACGCTTCCTTTAAGCTCCGCTTTTCCTGGTACCGATACTTCTGTATCTTCTGAATAGCCAAAGGCTAGTACTTTCGCCCGGCTATAGAAAGGACTTTCATTCAGGTATCGGTCATATAACGTTCCGGAGTAGGCATATTGAACCCTGAACCGCTTAATAAGATAGTTAAGTATTTTATAATCAGGTGCACTATAAGATCTTGTAGGGGCAGTAAGAAGGCTTTCAAAAGGCAGTAATCCTAGCTTCCCATTAGTTACAAGAATCAGATTATCCAGATTACTTTCCACGTCCAGCTCTTCAATGATCTGCTTCAGTAGCTTGTTATAGAGGTAATAACTGTTGTCTACATAAGCCTGATAAGAGTCCATGTGGTAAAGTGAAGCATTCTGATTTGAAAATACGTCCAAAACGTTATTTAAGGCATTCTGTAAGCTATCATTATTTTCAATCCTGAATATGCGAATACCTTCTCTCTTTCTAAGACCTAATCCGTATATGTATTTGCTGCCAACATAGTAACTTACGTACAAATCACCTTTTTCAAGGTTTTTCCGGATTTTAGAAGGTGTTACAAAATCCTGACTTCTATACTTAATATTATAATAAGCAGGAAACTTTTCCTCAATTCGACTCTCTATAGCATCCAGTTTTTCATTCAATGTGAAAAGCCTTTCGCGTAGTAAACTAAGGTCCCCATCATCACCATTCGTAAGCTGTATTTTGCCCTGTATCTGGTCTATTTCAGCACGTATCTCCCGCTCAACTGATAATATGCTATCATTAATACCAATTTCATACTTACTTTCAGCATCTATGAGATTCTCAAGAAGTAGTCCAGCCGAGTTCTTCTCCATAAACAGAAAAGCCATGTCAAGGTAATTGTCATTCTGTGTTCGAAGAGCCAGATCATAAATTACGCCCAATACATTATCGTACAGATCCTTGTAGTATTCCGAATTGGTAAGAATTGAATTTTCACTATTGTAGGATTGCCTTAGGAACCTGAATAGCTCATCAGTAAAATTATAGGTATAGAGAGCGTTATGTAAGTATGAGGTATTCCCAGTCTGTTCATATAGCTTGGTCAGGCACTTACCCTTTAATATGAACGTTTCAATGGCCCTGGATTTTTCACGTAGTTCTTCAATAGCCGGATTATCATTTAGGGATGTGGGGTTCCAATCATTACTCCAGCACATTAAAGACTTCTGCGTAAGCTTTAGTGCAGTTGAGTAATGTTTAAGTTCAAAGTGAAGCTCAGCCAGGTAGTGATAAGCAGAAGAAGCATAAGCATGAAAAGCTCCGTTAGCTCTTTGACTCATTCGAATGCTCTTATATAGATACTGTTCTGCCTCTTTGTGATCCCCTCTTTCAAAAGTAAGTTTCCCAAGGACACTATACATCCATATATGATCTTCAGTGTCCTTTTTTATGGGTTTGAGGTATTTTTCTGCCTGTTTTGAGTAGTAGTAAGCCGTGTCATGCTGTCCCATATTCATATAGCTAACTGCTACTCCATGATTTAAGCTGCCATAACTAATACTATCTTCTTGATTTTTTATAGGGGAAATTTTCAGAAGCTTTTTATAGTAAGGGATAGCTTTGTCAATCTTCCCGGGGTAGTCGTTATAGACATTAGCAATAATTGTTAATGCATATCGCCAACGGACAGTGTCCAACCTTTCCTGTTCGGTTATAAGAGTCAGTGTCTTAAATGCATAGTTAAGAGCCTTTTCCATATCCTCCTGGTTCCTTTTAGCACTTGCCAGGCCATATATGGCATTATAACGTGTGTTGAGGGGAGCTCCTTCTATCTTTTCTAAGGTTTCATGGGCTTTTTCATAGTACTTCTCCGCCTCGAAATAGTCCCGCAATTCCCATGCATACAGGTTCCCCAGGGTAATTGCAATTTCTGCCGTAGTTCGGGATTCTCCACCATAAACAATTTCTGATAGACCTAGCGCTTTATCGTAGGCCTCAATAGCATCAGCAATGGATTGCTGACTCTCAAATACCTTGCCCCTAAGATCATATGCTTCAACGTAAAGTACATTTTCTTCAGAGGACACTTCACGTTTTAGGGCTTTAAAGCATTCATTCAAACTATTTTCAGCTTTGTCAGGAAGTGAACTGCTGAGATATAGCCGGGATTGATATAAATATACTCTGGCCAGGTCTATCCATTTTTGTTCGGCAAGATAAAATGCAGCAAGCGTATCTGTCAGTGTAAGTTGCTGACTTTTATTAGACAGAGAGTCAAGTTTCGGTAATTTATCCAACAGAAAGTCAGAGTCTACCCCATTACCAGAGCTTTTTTCTATTGGAGTTTCTTGCTGTAAATAAAACTGAGTGCGGTCTAAGGCACTGACAGATACCCCGATGTGCCACATTACCAATACAAGTGGCAGCAAGAGACAAATTGGAAAAATAGAATTACGTCCTCTATCCATAACACACTTCAGGTTTCGGCAGGGTATCCTTAATTATGCGAAACCAGCATACAAGAAATAAAATAGTAACCTGTTTTTCAATCGTTTCTGAATAATTTAGCCGTTACACCAAATAAACCTTTGATTAACAGATATCTACCAGGGGGGTAGTAAAAATCATATTTATTGGCTTATGCAGGTGTCTGTTTTTAATTATCCTTTTCTGATATTTTTTCGACTTTCTTCACGTATGCCCCTGGTTCAGTTTTCTTCTCGAGCCCGGAGGCCATCATACTACGCACCTTACCATACACGTCTCTTTCAGTCCAGCCCCGGTCATGATTACCGTACACCCAAGCCACATTCGCAAAACTATTACAGTCCCGGCCATCAAGAAAATACTTATTATTTAAGTAAAGAGTTGTCTTAAAGGCATAGCGTGGAGTGTTAGACCATTCCAAAATTTTCTTACCCCAATACATGCGCATATAATTATGCATATAGCCCGTTTTTTTCATTTCCAGCATGGCAGCATTCCAGTAGTCATCGTGCGTCTCGGCATTTTCAAACTCATCCCGGGTGTATGAATGCTCTCTGTCATCAGATTTATGATTTTCCAGGGTCTCCCGGGCCCAGTCAGGAAGGCAATTGTAATCATCATAATTGTCAGTATAATAGACAAAGTTAATTGCCAGCTCCCGTCTCACCAGTAATTCCTCTACGAATGAATCGACATTTTTGCCTGAATGATTGTCTTTTATAGTTTTGATAAGCCATACGGGACTGACCTGCCCAAAATGCAGATACTTACTCATGTGGCTCACATCACCTGTATGGGGTTGATTGCGGTTTTTGTCATAATTATTTAGGTGGCTATCCATAAATCGCCGGAATATCTTTTTAGCTTCCGTTGTGCCTCCTTTGAAGTGTTGGCTTACCGCTTTTACAGATGTATCCAGCTTCAGCTTATCACAAACGGCTTCTGCAGTTGTCAGTTTCATTCCTGTTACATTCAACGTAAGGCTGCTTTTAGGAGGTTTTCTATGAGATATATCAGTCAGGTAGTTCTTCATGGGTCCCTGTAGTTTTTTGCGAATCGTTCGGGCAGCATATTCCCGTTTATCACTGGCAATTTTTACCGGAACCACCACATCACTTTCTACTTGTACTACCGATACACGGGCATCTTTAGCAACCTGTTCCCGCCATTCACGCTGATGCCTCAGGTAACCTCTATCGCAAACAATCACAGAGGCATCCTCCCCTAACCTCAGTGCCACCTCTGCCGGGTGACCATGCTGTACTACTAGTTTTATGTCCCGCTTTTTCAGGGCTTCTTCAGTATCTATTAATCCCTCCACCATAAAGTGGTAGTGCCTGAGGTTAGCCTCAGGATAATCATCCATGATACCGAATCCTACCAATACGCCCTTATCAAGATCTTTTGCCTGTTCTATGGCATATTCAAGTGCATGATTGTACTCCGCACGCTGAGACTGCTGCATCCAGTAGAGCACATACTTCCCCTCATCATTGACTTCTTTTTCATTGAGGAGGCATATCCTTTTATCTTCTATCTGAGATTTAGCCATTGCTCCAGTCTTTTTTTAGTTTTCTTGCGCGCGATCTGATTTCCTTCATCTCCTGGTCATCTTTTTTCTCAAGATTTTTCATTTGGAAGTTCATGCGGCGGTTATCGTTAAGTTTATCATGGTGCCTGTCCAGGAAGTCCCAGTACAAAGCATTAAAAGGACAGGCATCTTCACCTGTTTTCTGGTTAGGGGAATAGCGACAATTCTTGCAGTAATTACTCATCTTATTGATGTAGTTAGCACTGGCTGTGTAGGGCTTGGTACCAACTATTCCACCGTCACCATATTGACTCATTCCCAAAGCATTAGGTAAAGAAACCCACTCGTGGGCATCGGCATACATAGCTACATGCCATTCGTGAAATTTTCGGGGGTGTGTTCCATATAGCAGGCTAAACAGCCCTAAAACCATTAGCCTTTGGATGTGATGAGCGTAAGCATGGCCCACGA